>CP143548.1:117500-471250 GCA_037015955.1 Lachnospiraceae bacterium JLR.KK008 | reverse complement strand
GTACTCCTTGTTTCCCTGAAGTACCTGCTGCCGCGTAAAGCCTGTCGTGTCCAGATTGGACATATTATGAGCTGTTGAATTTAATGCATTCTGACTTGTCTGTAATCCGGACTGTCCCACATATAAGCTACTCATTAACGACATATACTCTCACCTCTTCATCAACTTATTGTTTGGCGTCAAACCCGCCTGCATAAGTGCCAATCACACTGCCTGCGCTGTAAGCGCCCTTATTGTAATTGGCTGTCTCCGGCGCCCTGCGCAGAGACTGAAGCAAATTCAGGTCAAACTCTACCATCTCCAGCGCTCCGGTCAGCAGCTCCCTGTTCTGTGCATTGATATTCTGCATCTGAGAGAGTGTGACACGGAGCTTTTCATGGATCTCCGAAAGCTTCTTCTGATCTTCGGGGCTCTTTCCAAGAAGCTGAATCAGGTTTTCCAGTTTTAACTCTCCAACATCCCTGTTGATAACATTGGCGATATCCCGGATATGCTCTTCCCGTTTGACTTCGAGATGATGAATCCTGTCGATAACGTTCTGTTCCTCGTCCGTGATTTCCTGCAGCCGTGGAATATCTCCTCTCACGATCACAGGTGTTTTTTTTCTTGATAACTCCAGCAAGATCTCGTATTCTGAATTTTCCTGTTCCAAAACCGAAATTAAATTCTCAATCAGACTTGCCACTGGAATTACCTCATTTCATTATATTTTTCTAAAAGCTTTGCTGCAAAGCTCTCCTCGCTTACCTGATAATTGCCGCTCTGAATCGAACTCTTCAGCGGTGCTGTCATATCTTCCCTGATGTCGGACGCATTTGTGATCGCCTGTTTCGCCGTCTGTATATCCTTCCCGATTCCGGAGATCTGCAACTGATCAGAAGCGTTGCTCTTTGCTGTGTTCCCTGCTTTTACAGCCTTCTTGGTCTGATAGATCTGCTGTACCTGTGTATATGCTTCAATACGCATGTGAACTCCTCCTTCCATGGACTTTGCGTAAGTGTTTTCTTACAATGTGTATCGGATAATTTGCCTTATACTTTAGGTTTTCAGGGAAATTAAATTTGCTTTCGCTGCGCACGCAAGGCAGACGCAGGGATCAGTCCAGCAGAATCAACGCCATAAATACGAGGTCTTCGCCGCCTTCATTGGTCATACTGTGACCCTTTCCGTCCGATGTAAAGGTCACGTCACCCGGCCTTACCACCTGCCTGTCACCGTTATCATCATAGACTCCGGTTCCGGAAAGAATATAATAGGTCTCACTCTCCCCATGATGTTCGTGATAACCGATGCTGCATCCGGGCCGGAGCGTCACCTCGGCATACATCCGGCATTTATCATTCAAATTCTCTTTCCCCAGAATATGTCTGATAACAGTATGCCCCAATCCGCCTCTCATTTTTTCAATCGTTTCCGTTTTTGTTTCCATCCTTTATTTTCTCCTCTCCGCCGCTTCGCACGGCCCTGCTTTCCATTCAGTATAACGCGGCGCCTCTTTGCCGTAAATATACACTCTGTACGGAAATCGACAAAATTCCCTCAAACATGGCGACAGCCATAGACTTTTTATGAAAGAGCCAATATAATTAAGAAACGAAATCATGACAAAGAGGAGGACGATTATGTCAGGAACGATCTTCAATACTATGACTATTCTCATCGGCAGCATTGCCGGCAGTCTGCTGCGAAAGAGCATCAGCGAGAAACAGCAGAAAGTACTGTTTGATGCCATGGGACTTGCTGCCGCCGGCATCGGCATCAATGCGATTGTCAACAATATGCCGGACAGCAAATATCCGGTACTGTTCATTGCCAGTCTGGCCATCGGCAGCCTGCTCGGAAACGCATTTGACTTTGACAGCAAGTTCCAAAAGCTGGTCAGCCGCACGGGAGACGCCGGACTCGGACAGGGGCTTTCCACCGCTATCTTACTCTTCTGTATCGGCACACTCTCGATTCTCGGACCGATCGAAAGCGCTCTCAGAGGGGACAATACCTATCTGTATACAAACGGCACCCTTGATCTTGTCACCTCCATGGTGCTGGCTTCCACCTATGGCATCGGTATCGCTGCCGCCGCTGTTGTTCTCTTTCTGTGGCAGGGCTCTATCTACCTGTGCGCCGGCTTTCTGCAGGGATTTATCTCTCCTGAGTTTATGACCGAATTGTCCATCGTCGGTGGTTTCCTGATCGCCGCCTCCGGCATTAACATATTGAAAATCAAGGAGTTCAAGACAATGAATATGCTGCCGGCACTTCTTGTACCGGCAGCATTTTTTCTCATTCGGTCTTTTATTTGACAGTTGCAGATCCGTTATTCCGTAATTGCCCATACCCTGGCCGGCAGTCCTGTGGCCCCTTCGATCCGGGGATAAGACACGATCACCACTGCACCGGCAGGCGCTACCTGATCCAGATTGCAGAGCACTTCCACCTGCAGTTTTCCCTGATCGAGTACATAGCGCTCGCAGGCCAGATCACCGGCTGCCGCCGCCACCTCCGAGGCGTCCGTATCGAGTGTCTCATGCCCGTTGGCAGCCGCGTTTCTCTCTTCATAAATATATTTTAATGCCTCCAGAGACCAGCCCGGGAAATGCTCTCCGCCGTCTGCATCCGTGCCCGACATCGCATCCATATCGGGCCACTTCTCTGCCCATCCGGTGTAGAGCGCCACAAACGCACCGTCCGGGATCGCGCCGTATTTCTGCTCATACGCTCTGATGTCATCCGCCGTCACCGCATAATGAACATCCTCTTTCACTTTCTCTGTCACATCGATAACGCAGAGAGGAAAGACAAGATCCTTTACTCCATATTTTTCAGACAATTCCCGCTCTTTGATAAAATGTCCCGGAAAGTCGATATGCGTACCAAACTGTCCCGGAAACTTGAATGTCTGAATCAGACAGTCAAGCATTTCGTTACCCCAGTCATAGCAGGTCGTTCCCAGCTCTACTGCTCCTTCCGGAATACCGGCCCAGTAAGGACTTTCGTTATTCAGGGAATGAGAGAGCTCCACCCATCGATAATTCTTTGCTTCCTTTAACGCTTCCCACAGTTTATACATTGCATCCTCCTAATTGTTTTCGTTTGCTTCCTGTACTATACAAAATAGTCTTCCGTTTATCTCCTGATCAGCAGCGCCGCCACATCGTTGACATTCGTCCCGGTAGGACCGGTCCGAATCAATCCTCCGGTTTTCTCCAGTGCGTGATAGGCATCGTTGTTTTGCAGCGTCTCATAAACAGAAATCCCCTGCGCAAGAAGCGCCGCCTTTGTCCCGCCGTCACAATAGCCGCCCGCCGCATCCGTGGGGCCGTCCGTCCCGTCACTGCCCACACTGAAAACGGCCGTCTCCCGCAGTCCTGCAATCCCTTCCGCCGCCGAGAGAGCCAGCTCCTGATTACGCCCGCCCTTTCCTGTTCCGGTCAGGTGAACGACAGTCTCACCCCCTGCAAGAAAAGCCAGGCTCTCTTCCGTGCTCTGCCAGGTCCTGGCGACAGCGGCCAGAAACGCACCCGCCTCCCGCGCTTCACAGGCGAGACGGTCTGTCAGGATCATCGGTTTATATCCAAGTGCTTCACAGGCTGATGCCGCCGCCCGGCACAGAGACGACACACTACCGGTGATCTGTGTCTCCACGTTGTCCAGTTTCTTTGGCGTCTCCTGTCTTAACAGAGCCATCGCCTGCGCACTCAGTCCCAGCCTGTATTTGTCTGCGACCGCCAGCGCCTCCCTGCAGGTGGAGGTGTCCGCGCAGGCCGGTCCGGAGGCGATCATATCAAGCGGATCACCCAGTATATCGCTGAGTACGATACTGTAAACTCCCGCCGGCCTGCACGCAAGGGCAAACCGTCCTCCCTTTACGGCCGACAGGCGTTTGCGTATCGTGTTCATCTCCACGATGTCCGCACCGCAGGCAAGAAGCTGCTCCGTAATGTCACGCAGCTCCGCCGCCGGAATCAGCGGCATTTCAAATAGTGCGGAACCGCCGCCCGAGAGCAGAAACAACACGGTATCTTCCGCCGACAATCCCTGCACCAGATCGAGCGCCGCCTTTGTCCCGCGAAATGAATTCTCATCCGGCACCGGATGCCCTGCCTCGATACATACCGTCTTCGGGATCTCTCCGTTTCCATGTCCGTATTTAGTGACAACGATTCCCGCCTCCAGGCGATGGCCCAGTACGGCCGCCGCTGTGTCTGCCATCTGCCATGCGGCCTTTCCCACCGCTACCATATATATTCTGCCATTTCCAAACTCTCTGCCCTGCAGAGCCCTGCGCACCGCCTCGTCGGGCAGCACTGCCCGGATGGAAGCGTTTATAATCCTGTCCGCATCTTCACGCAGCCCCATCTGTTTACTCCTTTTTTCCCTCTCTCAACAGGCTGATACCGGCCAGAATCAGTATTGGGAAGATCATTGCCGCCGTCAGACCCGCTCTGATATTCCCGTCAAATAAGTTTGCCACCATTCCCACCAGTGTCGGTCCGCCGGAGCAGCCCACATCCCCGGCCAGCGCCATAAAGGCATACATCGCTGTGCCGCCGCCCTGCAGACGTCCGGCGGCTATGCTGAACGTGCCCGGCCAGAAGATGCCCACTGCAAATCCGCAGAGCGCACATCCGATCAGTCCAAGTACCGCCTGTCCGGAAAAGGCCGCCGTCACATAACAGAAAACGCAGAGCACCGCACTGATTTTCATGTATTTCTTCAGCGGCAGTTTTTCACTGTATCTGGCATAAATTGCTCTTGAGCTGCCCATCAGCAGAGCGAACGCACAGGGACCCGCCAAGTCTCCCACCGTCTTGCTCACCTGCAGCCCGGACTCGGCAAACGCGGAAGCCCACTGGCTCATCGCCTGTTCCGATGCTCCGGCGCATACCATAATGACCAGGAACAACCAGAAGATCTTCTGCCGCAGCAAGCCGCCAACAGATAACGCCTCCTGCTCTCCCGTGACCGGGTAGAGCGGCACAAGGCAAAAATAAAACAGATTACAGATGGGTATGATTGCCCAGATACAGGCCAGTATTTTCCAGCTCCCAATGCCAAACACTTTGAAAAAGGCGGTAGATACCAGTACGACAAACACATGCCCCCAACAGTAAAAAGAATGCAGCAGACTCATAGCCGCCTCCTTTTTCTCTGTCGGGCACGATTCGATAATCGGGGAGATCAACACCTCCACCGCTCCGCCGCCGATCGCATAGAGCACGACCGCTGTCATCAGACCAAGATACGCATTGCCTGTCACATCGGGCAGGAACGCCATACTGATCAGACCAAGCGCCGCAAACAGATGCGCGCCGACGACTCCCCTTCGGTAGCCGATCCGGTCCATCACTTTTGCCGACACCAGGTCGACCAAAAGCTGGACAAAAAAGTTGACTGTGGTGATCAGTGTGATCTTATCAAGCGTCAGACCGTAATCCCTGGCAAATGTGAGGAAAAGCAGCGGTGCGAAATTATTAACAATCGCCTGTGTGATATAGCCGATATAACCGGCGTAGATTGTATGTGTGTAATTTTTTCTGATTGACTGCAGCATCTCAGACCCTCCTTATGATGTTTACCGGTTCTCTGCCGGCATATATCATAATATCATCCATAAAGATGATCTGATAGCATAAAATCCGCCAAATACTAGTACAAAACCGTCAGGACTCTGATTCCAGACTGTCTCTGTAAATGGCCAGCATATCTTCTTCCCGCAGCACTTTAGCGGAACCCTTTTTGCCGCCGCTGGAGACCGCACATTTTGCTGCCAGTTCCACAAGCTGTTCCTCCGACGGTGTAAGGCCCAGTTCCTTTAAGGAAGTCGGCATACCGATATTGCGGAAAAAGTCCTCCATGGCACGGATTCCCTTCAGCGCAGTATCCTCCGCGTCCTTTCCGTCTTCCACGCCCATCACACGGCGCGCGAACTGCTCAAACCGCGGCAGACAGTCCCGGTATACATATCTGGCCCAGCTGCCCCATATGGCCGCAAGGCCTGCCCCGTGCGCCACATCGAACATTCCGCCAAGCTCATGTTCCAGCGCGTGCGCGGCGAAATCACCTGCTCCGCCCGCAATGCCGCCGCAGCCGGTCAGTCCATTGTGAGAAAGGCTTCCCGCCCACATAACTTCCGCCCGGGCTGAAAAATTTTGCGGATCATCCCGCAGGATCAGCGCCTGTTTCAAAACGGTGCGCATCAGTCCTTCCGCGATACTGTCCGTCAGCTCCATATGGCCGCCGTTCGTAAAGTATCGCTCCATCGTGTGCATCAGAATATCCGTACAGCCTGAAGCCGTCTGGTAATCAGGCAGGCTCATTGTCAGCTCCGGATTCATGACCGCGAATTTCGGCCGGCTCAGATCATTCCTGTAGCCCCTCTTGATACCGCCTTCTTCCTTCGTGATCACAGTGGAATTGCTCATCTCACTGCCTGCGGCAGCGATCGTCAATACAACGCCTACGGGCAGACAGGCCACTGCCTGCCTCTTCCTGTCATAAAAGTCCCACACATCACCCTCGTTAGCCACGCCGTAACCGATCGCCTTGGCAGAATCGATCACACTGCCGCCGCCCACTGCCACGATAAAGTCCACACACTCTCTCTTACAGAGTGCGATTCCCTCATAGACAAGCGACAGACGCGGATTGGGAACGACGCCGCCAAGCTCCGTAAAGGCCAGCCCCGCTTCCGCAAGACTCTTCTCAATCCGCTCCAGCAGTCCCGACCTCCTGGCGCTGCCGCTGCCATAGTGGAGCAGCACCTTGCTGCCGCCCTGTTCCCTTACCAGTGCCCCTGTCCGCAATTCCGCTTCCTTTCCGAATACGACCTGCGTCGGCGTGTAGAAATTAAAATCATTCATAATAACCCGCCCCTTTCTCAAAAGACTCCCATCACCTTCACATACTCTTCCCTCTTATCCCGCATAAGCTCAAATCCCTGTATCAAATGCGCAAAGTCCAGTCTGTGTGTGATCATCCGCTCCGGCCGGATCGTCCCGGCCGCAAGCCGGCTCATTACATAATGCCAGTCATCCTCTTCCTCTCCGGTATATGAGGAATTCCATGTACCGATCACTGTCAACTGATTGCGCAGTATCTTCCAGTATGTCTGCCGGTCGAGCGTCATATCCGAGGCCGGATTGCCCACTGTCACTACCCTGCCGCCGCAGGCCGTATGTCTGATCCCCTGCGCCAGCACTTCGTTCGTTCCCACACAGTCAAAAAACAGGTCTGCCTCATGCCCTTCCTCTGAAAGCCACGCTTCCACACTGCCTGACCGCGTATCAAACCAGTGATCGGCAGAAAGGCCAAGACCCAGTACTTTTTCTCTCTGTATGTCCTTATTGCCGACAGCATAGATATTTTCCAGCCCCCGCTCCCGCAGGAACATCAGCAGGAACAGGCCGATCGTCCCCAGACCGCAGATTACGACCCGCTCCCCCTGTTTCGGATTGGCGCGCCGCATGGCATGTACTGCCACCGCCATCGGCTCCAGCATCGCTCCCTGCTCATAGGAGACATTGTCCGGCAGCGCTGCCAGATTCCACTGCGGCGCTGTTACATACTGCGCAAAGCCTCCGTCCGTGCGCGAACCGATATAACCGTAGCTGCGGCACATCTCATACTGCTTATGCAGACAGGGCTTACAACGCCCACAGGGAATTAATGGAAAGAGTCCGGTCCTTCGCCCCAGCCAAGCCGGGTCTGTGCCCTCCCCCAGCTCCGCCACCACGCCGGAAAACTCATGCCCCGGAATCAATGGGTACGAATAAGTGCCCGTCTTATAAATCCGCGGTATATCCGAACCACAGATACCTGCCGCCCGCACCTCCAGCAGCACCTCTCCCGGCCCGGGGACCGGCTTTTCCGCCTCCTCCAGCCTGAAATCACCGATGTCATGCAGCACATATGCTTTCATTTCTCTGTCTTCCTTTCCCAGCTACTACTGATTTTGAATCATTGTACGAAACCGCTCCAGATCTTCCGCTGTCGTAATCTTGCTGTTGGTTTCCTCTCCCTCCACCAGGCCAATGTCCATGCCGGCCATGATCGCCGGCTCCGTGGACCCGTTGATCTCCAGTATACGGTCCGGCAGCAGTCTTTCTGTTGCACGCCGGTATTTGCCGAGCACAAAGGCCTCCGGCGCCTGCCCGGCATATACTTTACTGCGTTCCAGCAAAGAGGTGATCCGGCCCTCCTCCGCCATATAGACCGTATCTTTCATCGGCAGTACCGGAATCGCTCCGTCATGTTCCGCGCAGACGCGGATGCAGTCGGCAATCAGTCTGGCTGTCACGAGCGGTCTGGCTGCGTCATGGATAATGACAATGTCGTCTTCCCCCGCATACCTGCAGATGTCCATGAGTCCATTGTATATGGAAAGCTGTCTGTTCCGGCCCGGTTTCGAAAAACCTCTGAATTTCGTCCCCGTTTGTGCCGTGATCAGATCATGCCAGGCATCTTCCGCCACGATCTGAACCGCGTCCACATCACTGTGCCCTTCAAACACAGCAAGGCAGTACCCAATGATCGGCCTGCCTTTTACTTCTATGTACTGCTTCGGCAGACTGGCACCAAGTCGTGTGCCTGTGCCGCCTGCAAGTATCAATGCAATATTCATCTCTTCCTCCCGGTCGCCCGGCCGTCTGTCCGGCCGGAAACTCTCACAATAACCGTACCGTCCGTTTTCTTAAAACTTCAGATTTCGTACTCCTTCCAGTATCTCCCCGTAAGGTCTGTTCTTGCCAAATAACAGCGAGGAACCGAGAACGAAGCTGTCCATCCCTCTCGGCGCAAACTCCAGAATCTTCTCCGCCGTGCAGTTGCCATCCCAGCACATCGTAAAATCCATCTCTTCTTTCAATGCCAGCAGTTTTGTGATCTTCTTTCCCACATAAGGCATATACATCTGTCCGGCATTGCCGGGATTGACTGTCATCACAAGCACTCTTTTCACGATACGGAGCATCTCGATGACCGTCTCCACGCTTGTACCGGGATTGATGGCAATGCCCGGGATCAGTCCGGCGTTAATGATTTTCTGTAAGGTCGTCGACGGATGATACTCCGCTTCCGGATGGATATAGATCGTATCCCCCTGCCGCAGAGAGCGGATAAAGAGTTCGACCGTATTGTTGGGATGCTCCACCATCAGATGTACGTCCAGCGGCTTTTTGGCCACAGAGGCGATATAGCGCATATCGTTCAGAGCCATCGCATAGTTCGGCACATACCGCCCATCCATAATATCGATATGAAAGGAATCGATCCCCCCTGCTTCCAGGTCTTTTACTTCCCGTTCCAGATTTCCAAAATCGGCGCACATCATCGATGCCGTTATCTCAAAGTGCATGTTATTCTCCTTCGTCCTCATATACCAAGCGCCTCTGCAATCCGTTCACAGTTTCTGTTATCACCATACCGGTGCATCTTCCGCAGAAGCGCCCGTCTCTTTTCCCCGGAAAGATCCAGGCCTGCCGCTGTCTCTCTCACAAACCGGCAAAAGTCATCAAAGTTATACAATTCCACACCTGGCAGCCAATCTCTGATATTGTCAAAAACAAATCCTCTGCTGCTGCCATATTCTTCCACATCGTCAAGGGTAAACGCCAGCGGTCTGTCCAGAATCATATAATCCACTGCCGCTGACGAATAGTCGCTGATCATCGCGTCCGCACAGCCGAGAAGCTGATTAATCTGGATGTCTTTTCCGACCAGCTCCTGATTATCCAGGAGCACAATATTTTCCATTTTCAGATCTGCGATCTTCAAACGGTCCTGAAACGGATGGAGCTTTACAAGCAGCACTGCCTGTTCCTCATGCAGCAGATCGTTCAGCGCCCGGCACTTGTCGATCGTATCCACGATCGGCAGGCCGGTCTGTCCGCCCAGCTCGTATTCATTCAAAGAGTCCAGACCTTCTCTGGCCATGCGGAACGTCGGCAGCCAGAATATGTATTTTCTCCCTGCTGGGAGCGATAGCCGCTCCACAAAGTCGGCGACAGGAGAAAACAGCCAGTCTTCTTTGGCATAGCCTGTGATCAACACCTGATCTTCCCGCAGGCCATATATATCCTGATGAATCCGCGAATAAATCTCACTGACAACCGTCGTATACTCATAACGTTTCTCACAGCGGATAAAGTTGACTCTCGTCTTAAACCCGCACCCATGCCAGAGCTGGACTCTCACCTGATCGGAGCGGCAGTTTCTGGCAAATCCATAGGCATCCGTAAAAAACAGATACTTCGCAAGGCATAACGCCCGATAGTAGCGTTCTCTCTCCTCTTCCTCTTCCGATAATGCCCAGTCAAAAGAAAGAAATTCCACATTGGGAACGGCCTGATAAGCGGAAAAATCCTGCGGATGTTTGACAAACCATACGAGCTTATATTTGTTATTATACCTCTTATTCAGCATAAATTCAAACAGCGCTCTCGCATTGTCAGAAAAATCCATGCCTGCCACATAGGCGGAAGCATGGGGGCCGCTGCGAAATACGATCACATTTTCCAGACCGGTATTCTCATAACGGTCCCGGTATGCCATTTCCACTTCCGTCTCATAATTTTCGAAATAATAAATGTCTTCGCCATATCCTCTCTCTTCCAGCGCTCCTGACAATACGTCAAAAGCCTCCCTGAAATAATCGGAAGTGATTAAAAAGACCGCCGTATCCAGAGGGATCTCTGACAGAGACCCACTCCCATATACCGCGATCTTTTTCTCTCCGAACCGATGCTCTCCCTGATTTCTTGCATTGTCATCAATCACGGCCTCTATGCTGTCTGCGATGGCAAATTTATGTGCCAATTCATCCATATAAGAAGAAGAATATTCATAACAGTACACTTTTTTGCCGGACAGAAATTCCAAATTGTCGTCCGTGAGCTTACAGAGATTCATCGGTATTCTCCTTTGTCTATCATTTGCAGATGTTCATATTTTCCATTGTTCATAATCTGGGCACAGATACTGCCGGTACAAATGCCGGCTACCAGACAGTCGCAGCGGGAGAGCAGTTCGATCGTCGTCAGATATTCCAGCCCTTTCAGATAACTGTCATTCTGCCTCTCAAAATGGATGTTTGCCAGCCAGGTCTGTCCGGTATCACCGAACCGTCTCTGATCCGTACAGCTCATGAGACTCCCAAACTCTGCCCGGAATCTGTCCATGGCCGCTGCGTCCTCCGTACTGACAAAGATCCGCTCACACTGCCATTCTTCCATATATTGATAAATTGATGCGATCATTTCATCGACAGTCGGCTGAACCGGATGATTTTTCAGTTTCAGCGCGCTCATATCTGAGCCGCGATATAATACTCCCAGCGTTTTTTTTGTCCGGTCAATCTTATCTTCATACTCGTTCTCTATGTAGGAAGCGACATCTGAACGGTATCTGACATATTTCTCATACAGCTCACTCATACGTCTGATGTCATATTTCCTGTCGTAGTCCGCCTTATAACAGTTTTCGTCATACCCAAGGATAACATTGCTGCTCTCATACACTTCCGCCAGAGAATACTCTGAAAACGGCTGATAATAATACTCCCATGCGTTTTCAATGCCGACCTTCTCCTCGTCCAGATACTGGCTCCAGAAATTCTGCATATCAATGACAGGGATATATCCGTTTCGCTCCACAAAATCCATCTGCTCCAGAAAAGCAAACACATAGGAAAACAGACCGTCCCGGAGATGGATGGGATGGGAAAGCAGATAAAAAGTCTGCTCCGGATGCCTTTCCCCGAATTTATGAGAAAACAGCATTTTACACCACTGAATCCGCCGCAGCACTTTCTCTTTTGGAATCCCCGCCTCTTCCGTGAGTTGTCTGCTGATCTCATCATCATAGACACTGACGATCAGAATAAAATCATAATCCGCCTGTGGCAGATCATCCCGCATTATAAAGGGGACGCCCATCCGCTCCGCCGCCGGCGCCTTCCCCGCATTGCCGTCAGAGCACCCGACCACCTGAAAACGCAGCCTGATATAGTCGATGGCATCCCAGACCGTATTGCCAAGCCCGTATACGATCACTCTTCGTCTTCCCGTCTGTTCGATTAACATCTCTTTTCCTTCCTTCACTTACGACACAGTCCTCTTTCTCCGCCGCCGGTGTTCTCACACCCGCCCTTTGATACCGCGCACGATTCCCCGGGAAAATTTTGTGGACACATATGACTTCCTTCTCGGAAACGGAAACCACATAAAACCTGGTGTCACCGAGCACTGCATCCCATATCCGCCCAGCGCATCCCGTATGAGAATTTCATCAAAATCCGCATGGTAACAACAGACCGCACATTTCAGATCCTGAGAATTTCTGATCGTCTCCTCTGCTCCCAGCAGAGCATCCCATTCATTTCCTTCAATATCCATCTTAATAAAATTGACAGGTTCTTTGATCAGAGAATCAAGGGTAGCGCACTGCCCTTCCGTCATCGAAGTGAGATAGCGGGGAAGAATGACGATCTTTTCCCGGTCCTCCCGGAATGTCTCCTCCAAAGCCTCGATCCATTTCTCGTCAGCTTCAATCAGATAGATCTTCGATGCCCTCTCTATGACATCCAGTGCGAAATTGCCTTCCGCAACTCCGGCGTCCACAACTACATCCCCCTCTTTGACGTCAAATGTATCTGTCAGATACCTGTGCGGAGACTGAATATCCTGTTCCACGAGCAGGCTTCTGTAATACTGTTCCACCTTGTCCACGCTGTCCAGATGTCTGGCAAAATACAGCTTTCTGCCGCTTTCTTTCCCGCGATGCCACACATAATACAGGCCGCACCGGGAATCGTATTCGACGTCCGTTTTGATCTCTTCATATTTATCTGCGAAATCGTAATTAAACACTTGCAGATCTTTTTCCCGAATGCGGGTAAGCATCGCCCGGATCTGTGCGTCTTCACAGGCTTCATACCGCTTCAAAAGGCTTTGCTTATAGAAATATTTATAGTTCTCAACAAAGACCCTCGCATCTTCGCCCAGGCTCTCTTTGATCTGACAGACAATCTCCTGATATTTGTCTACGAGAACAAAGATTCCGTCAAACTCCTTTTCCGATAAAACCTGCGGTCCAAAGACCGGCTTCCCCCAAAAAACCGTTCCCTGCTTCTTTGTGTTATTATCGATAAAACCGATCACGTCATATCGTTCCATAACACCGCACTGTTCCAATACCTGTCCGGCGATCTGTCCCGTTCCCCAAAGTAATGCCTTTTGCATAATGCGCCCCTCTGTCTTTTTGTCCTTGCGTTATGATAAGTCCCGGACAATTTGCTTTTCGTAGTCTTCCCGTAATGTTTCCGGCAGCTCACACACCTGATTGCCACGATAGATCTCGTTCACATATTTATATGGAATATCACATCTCTCCCGCAGCCCTGCGTGGTACCACTCATATTCCAGATCCAGATGGCCAATGTCCACCGCCCAGAAGCCGTCGCAGGCCAGGTCGTACGCCAGAACCGATGCCGTCGCCCCCAGGGCAAGCAGGATCAGTTCTCCTCTTTCGGCGGTCTCTTTCACACAGGCAAGAATCTGTGCATATTTGTCGTAGGCGTTTACACTGGGCCCCAGAATCCTTCTGACCGAATGTGCGTCCGCAAGCAGATCATTTCCCACTCCCATTCTCGTCTGGCCGCCCTCCACGATCAGAACGTCCCTGCCTCTCCAGATCTGCCGCAGCGCCTCAAATTTCCCGCCCGCCGCCTCTTTGTCCCGATAGATCATATAGGGCCGGGAGAGATAGGCGTCGTAATAAGTTTTCTCCAGGTCCAGAAGAGCCATATGTTCTCTTCTCGTCTGTGGTGTCATATATGCCCTGATGTCCTCCGCGGCTGCCTCCGTATAACGGTCGAGAGATCCGTAATTGTCTGCGATCGCAATGAGAACCTCTTCTGTGTCCGACCGCAGGATCTCTCTCATCCGCTCCGCCAGCTCCCCGTTGGCCGACTGGAATTTCGACCTCACCTTCATCCGCATCAGCTCAAATTCCCCGTCTCCGAAACGGACAAGTGATCTGTGCTCCCGGCAGACAAGCGCCACCGCTTCCTGCGCCGGAGAAATCTTCGGGAATTCGATCTTCCGTCTGCTCCGGGGGTCCGCCAGCTCATAGATCATATTCTGACTGTAAGGCCGGGTCTTTTTCTCAAACTCAAACGACATCGCCTCCAGCCTCCAGCCATTTTTATTCAGCACGACCCAATAAGATTCCCTGATGGCATCGTCATACGAGAAAAAATGAATGATCCTGTCCCTGCGGATACCCGCATCCGAAAGCTGTTCGTCTATGTACTGGTAACGCATCACCGACACGATGATATAATCAAAGTCATCCGCAATCTCTTCCAGACGGTACACCCGTTTCCCATCAACGCCGTCCGGGAATCTGTGCGCATTATTATCGATATAACCGAGCAGTCTCACATTGTCTTCGATCAGGTATTCCCTGACGGTCTCCTTACCTTTTCCGACACCGAATATGTAGACGTTCTTCATTTACCGGCTCCTTCTCATATCATTGTTTTCGCAGATAGCAGTCGTATACGGACTGATTGTCCCAATACCCATCGGTTTCAGGTTTGGTCAACAGTAACTGCAAATTCAAGATCACGTAACTCCGCTTCTGTGTCCACCTCATGGATACTCTCTGCAGGCACCTCACAGATTCGGACATCCATTTTGTCCAGCAGCCTGTCCGCAATCTCATCCCAGAACAGTGTTTCATGCCCTTTCATCTGATAAGCTCTGACGATCTCCCTGCGGATCAGTTCCGCATCTTCCCGTTTCCAGTAAGAGATACCCACCATATTGTAAGCATTCTCCGCCCCTTTGCCGATCCGCACGATCCGTCCATTCTCCACAGTAAAGACCCAGTCCGGCGAATACCCGCTAACTATCTTGCCGAAATAACACGATGACGCACCGGCTCTCTGAAAAATATCCGCATCCGCCACATACAGATCAGCCTCACAGATAAAGCAGTCCGCACTGCCGAGCACTTCCCCCGCTGCATACAGAGACGAAATGTTGTTCTTCGTCCTGTATTCTCCGTTTTCTATCAGCGACACGTTATCATATTTCTCCGGCAGGTACCCAAACTGTTCGCACAGATAACCGGTTACAATATAGATATGGCCAACGCCGCGTCTCTCCAGGCCTTTGATAATCGTTTCGATCAGAGGGACCCCGCCGACCTGAACCAGCGGCTTCGGCGTCTTTTCTGTCAGCGCGCCCATCCGGCTGCCAAGTCCCGCCGCCATGACGATCGCAATCTCCTGTTTCTTCATTCTATTTTCCCTCATTGCCAATCATTCCTGATTGCTCTCCCTTGTCACACATCTTTATAGCTGACCGGAACCTGTATATGCAGCGACCGCAGTGCCTCCGCAAAGACTGTAAAAAATTCTCTGATGTCACTTTCGTCTATGGCGCCCAATGCACACAGACGGAACGAATCCATCCCTGCGATCTTCCCCGGGTAGATCGTAAATCCCCGTTCATAGCAATAGTCGTGTACCCGTTCAAAGTCCCAGGCCGGATCATCCGGATAGCGGACGGCCACGACCAGACCGGACTGCAGCTTCCGGTCAATCAGACAGTGGAATCCCAGCTCCGCGATCCCTTTATGAATGGCCTCAAAAACACGCCCGTGCCGACGCCATTTCTCTGTCTCCCCTTCTTCCCAATACTCTCGCAGCGCCTGTCTGGCTGCATATATGGTCTGTACCGGCGGGGTGAAGTGCATCTCCCCGGTCCTCTCGAAATAGTCGTACTGCAGATACAGGTTGCAGTAATAAGACCGCTTCGGATATGCCGCAGACTGCTCGATCAGGCTGCGGTTCCCGATGACATAGGAAAGACCGGTCATCCCCATAATGCCTTTCTGCGCCGATGCCATGCAGAAGTCTATCTCATCTTTCTCGATGTCAATCGGTATCATCGCATAAGAGGAAGTCGTGTCTACAACGAACACCGCCTGGTAACGATGTGCGATCTCCCCGATCTCTCTGATCGGATTCAAGAGTCCCGTCCCCGTCTCATTGTGAGTCGTATAGACGAGCGCAATCTGTGGATCTGCCGCCAGCGTCTCCTCAACCATCATCAAATCCGGCAGTTCATCATAGGAAAATGCCAGCTCCGTATGCTCCAGTCCGTAGTACCTGCAGATCTCCACCGCCCTCTGACTGTATGCCCCGTTATTGATAATCAGCGCTTTTTTGCCCGCAGGCAGCAGCGAGTTCAGACAGACGTCCATGCTGATCGTCCCGGAACCGCAGAACAGCACCGCCGTATGTTTCTGTGGATCTCCGTGCACAATGCGCACAAGGTCCTCTCTTATCTCATCCATCATCTCCGCAAACTCTTTTTCCCTCGGACAGATGTCCGGCACAATCTGTGCCATCTTCACACTGTCCGTCGTCGTTGCCGGCCCCGGATTGAGCAAAACGTTTCTCTTTATCTTTCTGTTTTCCATCTCTGAATCTTCCTCATCTACAATCTGATTTCCTATAGCGGATCGATCAGCGTGATAATCTTTTTGATCGGGATCAGCCCATCCTCCGCCTCTCTCGCCCTGTGGTGCCGCAGAATCGTCTCCGCCGTGTGTTCCATTGCCGGGAAGGCGCTTCTCGTCAACTGATTGGCATAGATCACGATGTTGACGCCATGCGCTGCCAGCTCGGACTCATAAGTATCACAGTACGTCGTGGGCACCGTTACAATCGGCGTCCTGGGATCATTTTCCCGGAATCTGTCACAGAATGTAAAGATCTCATCAGGCTCTCTTTTTCTGGAATGAATCATGATACCGTCCACGCCGGCTTCCACATAGGCGCGGGCGCGGGCCAGAGCATCTTCCATTCCCTTTTCCAGAATCAGGCTTTCAATGCGGGCGATAATCATAAAGTCTTCTGTCCGCTGCGCCGCCTTACCGGCTCTGATCTTCTCACAGAAATTGGGAATGCTGTCCTGTGTCTGCTCTACTTCCGTGCCAAACAGAGAATTTTTCTTCAGGCCGACTTTATCCTCAATGATGATCGCCGACACGCCCATCCGTTCCAGTGTCCGCACATTGTATACAAAGTGTTCGATCAGACCGCCCGTGTCACCGTCCAGTATAATCGGCTTGGTTGTCACATCCATCACCTCATCAATCGTCCTGATGCGGGAAGACATGTCTACCAGCTCAATGTCCGGTTTTCCTCTGACTGTGGAATCACACAGGCTGGAGATCCACATGGCGTCAAATTGATCCAGACCGTCCCCGGCCTCGACGACTGTTTTCTCCGCGATCAGTCCTGTCAGTCCATTGTGCACTTCTATCGTTTTTACGACCGTGCAGATGTCAAGAAGCTGCCGCAGACGTCTGCGCCGCAGTTCCGGCATTGCAAGCCGCTCTCTTGAACTCTCCTCAATCTTTTTGACAGTCTCATTCCATGTATAAGGGACTTCGATCAGTTCTCCTCCATACTGCCGCAGATTTTCCAAAACGTTGTTCCTGATCGCTTCCTCCGGACCGGACTGCCAGTTGTCTCCATGGATCACATAATCCGGTTTCAGCTCACGTAAGACCTCGTCATACATAATCTCATTCTGGATGACGACTTCGGAGACCCCTTCCATATTTCTGACCATCTCCACCCGCTGTTGAAAAGGGATTGCCGGAAAACGGTTATAGCGGATCATCTCATAATCGCACAGGACGCCTGCAATGACTTCCCCATACTTGCACGCCTCTCTGATAATATTTTGATGTCCTTCATGTATCGTATCTGTGCAAAAGCATGTATATACTTTTTTCATCTCTCCGCCCCTGTCACTTCCATAAATGCTTTTTTGTTCTGCTGCGGCGTCTCCTTTGGTCTGCCGAGATCGTCTCTGGATCCAAGCGCTGTCCTCACATGGACAAACGTCATCTCTTTTCTCTCATCAATTTTTTGTAAAACAGCCAATAGCTCCGCCTCCGTTGCCGCACGGCAGACGTTCCGATAACCGCAGGCTCCGGCAACTGTGCCATAATCCTGCCCGGCTGCTCCCGTCGGCATTCCTCCCACAGACTCATGAGCCTCATTATCCAGACAGATATGAACCAGATTGGCAAGCGGCTGTCTGCCTGTGACAGCCAGACCTCCCATGTGCATCAATACCGCTCCATCCCCGTCCAGGCAGAAAACCCTGCGGTCCGGTCTTCTCCTCGCTATGCCGTAAGCAATCATCTTTGCATGACCCATACCGCCCACAGTCAGAAACGCCTGTCTGTGATCTCCCTTGCAGTCATCCAAAGCCTCGTACAATTCACGGGAAATTTTTCCTGTCGTCGATATGATGATGTCTTCCTCCCGCAGCCATTGAGCGATCTTTCTCACCGCTGTCTCCCGTGGGAGCACATTACCGTTTTGATAAGCATACATCGGATGTTTCACAAAACTGTTTTTCTTAATGACAATCGCAAACTGCCGGCCCTGCGCAAAGCACTGCCCTGCCTGCGCCAGCACATCGTCCAACTCTTCGGGTGTTGTCCCTCCATCCATAACCGCACAGGGGATCTCCAGCAGCGCAAGCAATTCTGTCGTAATCCTGCCCATAAAGGTATGCTGGGGTTCGTCTTTCGTACCCGGTTCGCCGCGCCATCCGATCAGAAGCAGCATCGGTATCCCATAGACATCTGTATGAGCCAGAGAAGTCAGCGGATTCACAATATTGCCCAGACCGCTGTTCTGCATATAGACACAGGCGGGCCTGCCTGTAGCCAGGTATTCCCCGATGGCAATCCCGACAGCCGCACCTTCATTCTCCGGCACGATATGCTGGAAAAGCAGTGCCGCTCCCCCGCTGTCGCCTGCAAGAACGTCACAAAACTGCTGTAACGTTGAATCCGGTATGCCTGTGACTGTCTCTATTCCTGCCGCTTTCAGTTTCCGTGCAAAAGTTTCCGCTTCCATAGCCGCACTCCCCTCTTTTTATGCGCTTCTTCTGTTTATCTGACTGCTCTCATACTTCTCACATGTTATGCCCGGGCCAGGCCTTCACTGCCCAATCTATACAATCTGCTCTGTGTCACAGACAGTGATCTGTGTCCGTATTTTCTCCAGTAAGGCCGCTTTCTTCTCCCCGTCCGCAAGCCTGCACTCTGTCTTTGTCTCATACAGCTCTGTGGAACCGTCTGCAAAGACAGCCAGCTTGCAGCCCTCTTCAAAAAGAAAGACCTCGAACGCCAACAGACCACGCTCATTTCCCGTCTTCCGGTATAAGTATCGGAAATCCGGATTGTAGATTTCCGAACGCAGCGCCTTGATCACGCTCCTTTTCTGATGATGATACGGCTCCCGGCTGAGCAGGCTGATGATAATGTCGTTCAGCTCCATGAGCGAGATCAGCGACCTGTCCTCGCAGACGCCCAGCTCCGGGCATCTGATCGCCAGCGGTACCCATAGCAGGTCCTCGGTAAAGGTGTAATTGGTCTCTGCAATATCTGACAAGATCTCATTCCTTTCCAGAAGTACATTCCCGTGATCCGCATACAAAACCATACGACAGGGCAGCTTCGCAATCAGTGGAATAACCACGTCGTCCAGATACCTCAGTGCATCTTTCTGCTGCCGGTCGTAGTCTGTTCTGATTCTTCCGCCGTTTTTCTCCAGATAATCGAAGAAAATACTCGTTCCCTCTGCGATGATTTCCGTCTCCGTATAAGGATTGGGATATGAATAATGGCTCTCATACAGCATGTGGAGATAAAACAGCCCATTTTTCTCCTCCACTGCATCAAGCGTGAAATCCCACAGTCGTTCCGCCGCCGTCTGCCATTTTGTTGTCAGGCGGATCGCTTCATCTTCCACATAACTGATCCCGTCCGTATAGAAATAAATAGCGCGATTCTGTCTCTTTGCCTCG
Organism: Lachnospiraceae bacterium JLR.KK008; assembly: GCA_037015955.1. Taxonomy (NCBI): domain Bacteria; kingdom Bacillati; phylum Bacillota; class Clostridia; order Lachnospirales; family Lachnospiraceae; species Lachnospiraceae bacterium JLR.KK008. The sequence continues at coordinate 451,343 of CP143548.1, read as the reverse complement.
CCGATAAATCTGCATTTTCCTTTGGGGACCGTATTCGACTTGTAATATTCCGTGCGCAGATCCGCATTTTCGCTGTATGCGGGAATCAGGCTTTCATAAGTGGAAGTAGACAACGCATGGGCATTCCGGTAATCATATGTATGATGCTTCAGATAACTACACAGGTTTGGCATATGCCGCTCTGTCACTTCTTTCCGCCTCAGACCATCGATACAGAGCATCACGACATTGTTGTCATCAATCTGTGACAGCGCATTGATCTGAAGCGCGTAAAGTTCCGAAAGCCGCTCCCGCAGCTCCCGCTCCCAGACACCGTCCGACAGTGCGCACAATTTATCCGTACAGGCGATCGCCGACCGGAAATCCTTGATCCCGATATAGGTCTCTATGATCTCCCTCAGGCCGGCCAGACGTCTGTCCCGCTCTTCTTCCTGCATAACGCATCTCTGAAGCCGGTTCAGTTCCCGGTATTTTGCATAAGGATGACCCGCTTCATAATAAGTCGCCGCTATGTGAATGCCTGCCTTCTCCAGCTCTTCATAGATGTCCAGATAAGGAATCTGACTGTAATGGGCCTTCAGTTCCGCAGCGATTTCATCTTTATAGCGCCAGCTGGAAATAACGATACCGTCGATGCCTTTCCCTGTGAGCTCCTCCTTACTTATGATCTCAAATCCACCATCCGTATTGCCCGCCAGTGTATGATCCACAATAAAATGCACTTTCTTCAGCTCAAAAATAAAATCAGCCATCAGCATTTTCGTATGATCGCCATAACACCAGATCGCCGGATTGCTGCACTGCTCCATGAATCGGCAGATTGCCTTTTTGATCACCAAGTTCATATCCTGATCATTCTCACAGGAGAGTCCGGGATGGCACATCGCACACAGTTCTTTATATTTTTTCTCAAGAACCTCTCTTTTCAAACAGCCACGTCCCATCTGTATTCCGCCTTTCTCTGCATCCCTGTCCTTATTTCCCGGCTCCATCCTGCTCCTCCATCACCGAGTCAAACAGCGTTTCGATCTGCCCGATATAATGACTGAGCGCAAACCGTTCGATCGACTTCCTGCACGCAGCCGCAATCTCCTCTTTCTCTCTCTTGAGCAGTGTGCATATTGCCTCCGCGGCTTCCTCATCTGTCTCAATAATTGTTCCGCAGGACCCATGGTCCGAAAGTTCCACCGCCCCGCCAATTCTCGGCGCGATAAACGGTCGGTCCAGGGCAACGGCCTCCAGCAGACTGACACTGAATCCTTCTGACCTGGATAACAGACAGACGACATCACACTGTCTGATGACCGGAAACGGATTTTGCTGATAACCTAATAAATGGACAAATCCATGCAGGTTTTCTTCCTCCGTCCTTGCAAGCACTTTCTGATCTTCATCGCCTTTGCCCATAAAATACAAATGCGCACGAATTCCTCTTTCGTGTACCAGTTTCAGTACACGCACGAGCCGTGCGGGGTTTTTGTTTTCGTCCAGGCGGCCGACAAAGAGCAGAGATGGCCCTTCCAGTCGGATCGCTGTCTCTTCCGCTGACCGTCTTCGTACTTTGTCCGTGTCGACGCCATTATAAATCTTCACTACCTTGTCCGCATGATCCGGAAATAAATCTATGACAGATCGCTCCGTATTATCACTGATAACCACAATCTTTCTGGCCTTATGAAAGGCCACATCCTGCCGCTTCCTCTCCCGCAGTACTTTTTCTTCTGCCAGATCATAGACATCTCCATGAATCCACGAAATATTTTTTGTCCCTGCCGGCAGCAGAAATGTCGGAATCAGATAGTTAAAAGAGATATACAGATCATAGTCTTTTTTGATATAGGTATTGATCAGCACATCAGGCGAATGATACAGCTGCCATGTCTTGGAACGGTTTTCCGGTGTCGGCACCGCCTCTATCGGAGGCAGTACATGAATGTGATCATGCACGGGCTCTGTCTTGATCTCTGCATGATGATATTCAATGATGCTGACGTCATATTTCTGCGGATTCAGATTATTGGCGATCATCGTCAACAATGCCTCCGCGCCTCCGCCATATGTATAAGACCATATAATGAACAAGAGCTTTTTCTTCCTGTTTTCCATCTTCCCACTACCCCCTGCTTTCCAGTTTTCCAGTCACATCCCTGTGCTTGCCCTGTCAGTCCTCTGTCTCTGCAAGCATCAGCTCCTTCGGTTTTTCCCAGCAGATTTTGCTCTCTTCCACGCCGCTTTGCATAAGCTGGCTGCGAATCTCCTCCGCCAGCTTCTCTTCCCGCACCGCGATAACCAACAGATCAAACGTCTTTTCAGACAGAATTTCCGGTCCGTACAGTGTTACGTGAGGATACCGGTACCTCTGCGGATGAGCGTCCACCCAGGCCACGATCTCACAGTCGCCATATCGGCTGAGCTGCGCATAGTAATCGCGCCCAATCACACCTGCTCCGTAGAGCACGATCTTCTTTCCGGCCAGCCGATCCGCATCTGCGAACTCACACATGGCAATCTGAAACGGATGCCGGGAAACTCTGCTCATATACCATAACAGATTGCCCCATAAGAATTCGTCGATCATCACCGCACAATTCTCATACAGTCCATAAACACGCAGAACTTTACATAAATTTTCATGCAGGTGAAAGACATTCTCCAGATCTCTGATCTGATTTTTATGCGCCAGAGAGCCTTCGCGTATCCGATAGTGATAATAAGTGACATCCGTCAGTGCAATCCGATCGCTTTCCAGCACACACAGAAAAAGGGTCAGAGTGTCTTCTCCGAAACAACAGCTGTCCGGCACTTGTGTGTAGCATTTTCTGATCAATGACGCCCGAAACAGTTTAGACCAGATACTGGGGCGAATCTGCTTCTCCGGCCCCAGTACCGCTTCTGCGAAGAATTTATTTTTCTCTGTGGAAACATTCACAATCCCTGCCGGAGGCACAATCTTCTCACAGTCGCCTTTCCAGTAGCCGGAATGTACGAAGTCGGCCCCGCCGGAGTCAATCTCCCTGACGAGAGCCGCATACATTTGCGGTTCTATATAATCGTCCCCGTCGACAAACCCGATGTAAGTTCCCTTTGCCGCTGTAAGCCCACGTTTTCTGGCCTTTACCAGCCCACCATTTTTCTGATGGATCACTTCGATCCGGTCGTCTTTTGACGCATGAGCATCACAGATTACACCGGACTGATCCGTCGATCCGTCGTCCACAAGAATAATCTGTAAGTTCTGATACGTCTGCCTGCGTATGCTCTCAATACAGATCCCGATATAGTCTTCGATATTATAGACCGGGACGATCACGCTCACCAGAGGGGTATCCATAAGACATCAGGCCTCCTTTTTTGCCTCTAAATCGTTTCCCGCAGCATTCTTTTCACATTATTTCCCAGATAAACTTTCAATTCCGCATAGTAGGGCTTTGCCATCCGCCTGGCCTGCCATAACATACACCCAAAATAGACAGACATCAACATAAGATTGCCAACGCCGCCCTGTGGAAGCATATCAGAATACCGTGAAAGACACCGGCGCAGCAACGGATCAGGGAACCAAAATCCGTTGCTCTCCAGCACATATCGGTGTACCTCATCTTTACACCGGATTCTCTCCGCATTACATCTCCGGCGGTTCGTGACACTCAGTCCGGTGTTGACGATCCGGTAAGAAACGAAATATTCGCCTAATACAACAACGTCTGTGTAATCCAGCAGCCTGCACCAGAACATATAATCCTCGATCCCATGATAGTCATCCGGATAACGGACCTTATACTTCCTGACAATGTCCAGGCGGTACATGGAAGCACTGTGAATCATAACGTTCTCAAAAAACATATGCGCTTTAACATCCTGCGCTCCATAGGCAGTCCTTCCTGATTTCCCGGTTCTTCTCCCACACTCGTCAATCTTGTACAGACAGCCGCTGACAGCGCCGACAGACGGATGAGCCTCCAGATACCGCACTTCCTTCTCCAGGCGATCCGGGGTAGCGATGTCATCCGCATCCATCACTGCCAGATATTTGCCCTGCGCCTCTTCGATGCCTCTGTTTCTCGTATAGGCAACGCCGCGATTGCATTCGTTATAATAAATATGGATTCTCTCGTCTCTCGCCGCATATGCTTCTATGATTTCTCTGCTGTTGTCTGCGGAACCATCGTCGATGATAAGCAGTTCAAAATTCCTGTATGTCTGTGTCAGGACGCTGTCGATCGTCTCCGAAATAAATCTTCCCGCATTGTAGCAGGGAACAAACACTGTTACCAGCGGTCTGCCCATCTCTCCGTCCCCTTTCGATCATGCCTATATTTCATATACAATATCTTCCACAGACACGACCGGGCAGTCTACTTTGTCCATCAGCTTCTCCTCGATCTCGTCAAAATAGTAGATCGGCGTTACCACGATTGCATCTACTTCCTCTAATTCGTCTTCCAGCCTTACAACCGGGCAGTCCGCACAGATCGTTTCCGCATTTTGGTCGATCGCATACTGGACAGTTACGGAACTGTTCTCAAGCTCTCTGCACAGCGTCTGCCCTACATAGTTCATTCCATAGACGGCAATCTTATGATACCCTTTTTCTTCAAAATAGCTGACAAGAGACTTTCCATCCTGCTTTACCTGTACCCATTGATTCATCAGCAGATACAAGGCCAGATGCTTTTCGGCAAATTCCGACTTTCTCTTCACCTGCTTCCCCATCATCCTGCCTGCTAAGCCGATACCTGTAGCTGCCCCTGCAATTCCTGACACAACACTGATCAATCCCTTTTTCATCTTGTTCCTCCTTCTATTGATTTAACATAATCTCCTGCATTCTGAGAAAATCTGTTCGCCCTTAATGTCTAACTCCCTGTTGCCAGCCTCTTGTTCCCTGCCCTGACCTTCCACTGTTTTCTGAATAAAATCGCTCAGACGATAACAGGTGGCGTTTTCTGATATAAACGCTTCCGTATCCATCTTCTCCCTGACCGGTGCAAGATCAAGTTCACTGAGATCCATTTTCACGATCTTCTGCGACCAGTCATCCGTATCTACACACAATATACTGTTCTGTCTGTTAAGCGGAAAGAAAAACCGATTCCCCTTCCGCCTTACATGGCTGAATAAATAATCGTCAGACCTCTTTTTATCAATTAACAGGTTTCTTCTCCGGAATTGGCCCGACTGGTCAATATGCAGGAGAAAATCTGCCTTTGCCTGAATAATGACGATGCCATCGCGTACCTGGTATACACCCAGCGGACAACCGTCGTCTTTGGCTTTGAGCCCCCGATACCCCAGATCCGCACTCATCGTTTCGATACGGCCATGAGCCTCATCCCATAACATACACGCACCGTTCATCCTGTCAACCAGAATAAATTTCTCACCAAATCTGGCAATACCGCAGAGATTCCTCTCTCCTCCGCCAGGCCGGGTATAAGAAAGCGCATTCGTCTTCATGTTGTATTTCATCACAACATTTCCTGCCAGCAGATACATCGTCTCTCCGACTACCTCAAAGTCCCAGGCCACCGCCAGATACATTTCCCCTTTCAGGAAATCCGGATATGTTTTCAACAGCTTTTCTTCCCACTGAATCACATCTGTCTTGTATGTCTCTTTATGCACTCTCACGATAGCCGGATACTCTGCCGGAATCAGTATCATCCACTTTTCGTCATCATAGATTCCATAGCATTTCACGCTGTCTCTTCCATGTCCTTTCAATTCAGGAAGCGGTATGTATTCACATCCTGCTGAGACAGAATCATAGATCAGAATATGGTCGGCGCTGTAAGGGGCAAACCAGACTTTTTCGTTATCTACTATGGCATTCTGATATAACGCCATATCCCCGGCCTTGTATTTCTCTGACATGGTCACGTATCTTACTTTGCCGTCTGTCATATCCATGTGAAATATGCCATTCATATCATGCGTACTAAAGTACATATGGCCGGCTTCCACATCAAATCCGCCGATATTCATCTGTCTGTCTTTTTCCATCTTCCTATCCTCTTTGACTGTCATATCTTCTCATCAAACAACCGCGAAACTGTTTCCCGCGTCGCGGCAACATGAAACATTTCGCTATGCAGATCGATTGCCGCCAGACTTTTTTCCAAAAATTTTTTGACTGCCGTTTCCAGTTCGCCCGTATCATACACGACTTCAAACCGTTCCCCTTCCCATTCATGGGGCATATAGTTCATGTTCAGCTGCGACGGAAAATTCATAAAAACGATCGGCTTCCCATACAACGCTGTCTCGTACCCCGCATTTGACTGCGTGGTGATGACAAGATCTGCTTCGCTCACCGCCTCACCGAACGCTCCGCTCACAAAAATATACGGACAGTTCAGTTCCGCAATGCCATAATTCTTTAATCTCATCTCTGTATTACAGGGATGATTTTTCAAATGGAGTTTTATGTTATTCTCTCTGAAAAAACACTCTGCCTCCTTGATCCACCGGAGCATTGCTGCGGATGTCTTTTTCTCATAGGAAAGCGCAATCAGGACTTTTTTCTGATCTCCGGAGGAACGGGCTCTGTACTCATTTACTTTCTGCAGCCGCAGAGCGGGAACGATGCTAACTTCCGTATCTGTCACAAATTGTCTGGGAATCTGCTGAAAGCATCTGGCAATCACCGCCATCTTCTGTGGAGCAGCCTTATGCCGAGCCTGCACTTTGCCCGGTGCGATATTAATATTATTGCGATCAAGCGCATATCCGATATAACCTGTGCTCTTCCCGGCCGGATATGCCGTTCGATAACCGAAAAACAGGCCGTTCGAGCTGGGCTGTCCTTCATACCATCCAATCAGCTTTCCGATCTCCAGCCCCCGTCGTTTCATTCTTCTGACCGCAAAATATTTTAACAGGCCGTCGACCGCATTATTGGAAGCAATCCCCTGACGCAAGTCTCTGTTTATGATCGCCGTCACGTCCACATGACACATATACTTTTTATTCAGACAAAATCCCAGACAAAAGAGCGGATAATATAATAATTTGCAATAATCACTGATCTTTAAAAATTGTTCCTGAAAAAGATAACGATACTTTGAGTTTTTGCGGATTTGCTTCACAAGCATCTCAATCGGTGTTCTGGTATTCAAAATAATCTTCGACAGAAAAAAAATGTTTCCTTCCACATAGTCAAGTATATTTTTGAAATACTGCTCTTCATATTCTGTTTTTTTTACTTCCGAAGCTTTAATATATGTATCGATTAACGTTATTTTTTCACCGGCCCATCGCCGGTTTGAAGGTTCTCCTCTTAATACTTCTGTTATTTTCCTGTACTTTTCCAGCTCACCTGCCACAAGCTGTCCGAATAAAAAGAGAATCTCCCGTACACCTGCTTCCTCTGTACTTCGTTTCACATCAAAAGCAATTTCCCGTCCGTTTTGTCTGCAATATTTCCCGATCGTATCCGCGATCTCCTGCGACGGGCAGAATACTTTTTGAATCTCACAGTCCTGCCGTATCCTCTCTATCCCCAAAAACGAGATACAGATCTCTTTGAATGCTCCGGATAAATACCAGTTTCTGCTGGAAAGAGGAGTCGCCCACCAGTAGATACTGTTTTTACTGAGCCGGTCCAGCAGTTTTACATATTCTTTTTTCTGCTCCGTGTAGATTTCATTGAAGCGTCTTGTATCTGCCTCCGACATTCTGCACAGATCCAGGTTGTTTCTTTTATTCACACGTTTTCGTTCCAACATCCTTTACTTTTCTGGCAATGATCTGCATATGCGAGGAAAATCCATTTTGGGAGATCCACTCCTGTAATTCATCCTTTACTTTCGTATCCGCTCCCACAATCTGCTGCCAGAACCTTTCCAATTTCACTTCTCCGCGTTTATGCGTCTCTTCTACAATATCCCAGTCTAATCTCCCAGGCGTTTTTGCTTCGACAACTTCAAAACCACACTGATTCAAGACAGAATTACATTTCCGGATAAAGATCTCCGGATTCCCCAGATGTTCAAACAACTCAAACAAGCACAGCAGATCGAACTGTTTCTCAGCTTTCACCACTATATCCTCAAACATTTGCGGAATTGTACATAATTGTTTCTCCTGACAGATCTTTATCATATCTTCCGATGGTTCGATCGCAATCAATTCCGCTTCGCTCCTGATAATTTCACCATTTCCTGTTATATGGACAACGCCATCCGCACCGGAACGCCGTCCGCACCGACGACATTCAGTGGAAAACAGTAAAACTGATACGTTCCCTCGTTCACATCCGCCAGTTTTAAGGCTTCGCCAATCAGTATTCCTTCTGACAGAAGGATACTGTGAACGCTTTTGCCCGCGATCCGTCTGGCCTTAGGTCTCTCGATCGTCATATAATCAATGCAGACCATCCGTGGCCGTCTCTCTGCCAGATATGCCGCTGCCTCATAATCGAGCGTCACATAGTCTGACAGCACCACATCCCCGTGAAAGACACCGGAATTATCCGTCTTCAGCAAGATGATGTCTCCTGTCTGAATCTCATACTGCGCAAGCAGCTCTTTCGTAATCTCCGGATGGCCCTGAACATCAAACAATTTTGCCTCTCCGTTCATCGCATCCAGTGGAATCTGGTCGATCGTCTTCGCCCCCTGGATAAAATGGCTGGGAGCGTCGATGTGCGTACCTGCATGTGTGCCAAGCGTCAGACGGGAAACATTCGCACTGTCGCCTTTTTGCAGATCCTGTACCCGCTCGATCATAAATTCCGGATTGCCCGGGTAGATCGCCATTGTACCGCTATATGGATAACTAACATCTATCAGCATATTCTTCGATCTCCCTCATACATTCGATGATCCCCTGTCCCAGATCATGATAATAATTACTCACCAGCTTATAATTGGCATGAGGTTTATAGGTATAGGGCGTAATATGATAGTGCAGCTCTGATTCTGCCTGGTCATAGATCACTTCGAGCTTCCTGCCCAGTATTTCCCCGATCAGATCCATGATCTGTTTTCTGGAATACGCCTCGTGGCCTGTAAGCTGCACGTGATGATTGGCATACTTCTGATCCAGAATCTCCACACTGAGCTGCGCGGCATCCGACACATGGATGTATTCCCGCGTGTCTTCCTCCATGCCAGAGCAATGGATCGGCTCCCTGCTCATCGCTCTCTCGATCATTTTTTTCATGCCATTGTTTCGATCCGCCCGCGGACCGTACAGCGAGCCATACCGCAAAATCGTATATTCCAGGCCATACTTCCTCTGATATTCTTCAATATAGAGCTCTGCCGCCTGTTTGCTGCACCGGTAAAAACCGCCCTTCTCACTGTTGGCATAAAAAGAACTGGCATACACAAACCGCTTTACCTGATGTGACACACAGGCATCCATAATGTTACAGGTGCCGGCCACATTCAGCATCACCGTATCGACCGGTCTCGTGGAGGCATTGTCCAAATCAGCAATCCCTGCGTAGTTGTATACATAGTCACACCCTGTTACCGCCTCCAACACTTGCTCCCTGCTTAGAATATCTCCTGTTTTCATAGTCTGCCCGCCCTGCAGATAGCAGGACGGCACCCGGTCAAAGATAACGACCTCATATCCTTTCTTCTGCAGTTCATCCGCCACATGACTGCCAAGAAAGCCCGATCCGCCAAACACAACCGCTTTCATTTACATTTCCCCTATAATCTTTTCTATTTGCAGCAGATTATCCACCCGATATATCACATCACGAAACGCATCGATATTTTCCGGCGTATTCCGCCCGATAAAAATGAGCCCCGTATGGGCCGCCGCATTTTTGTCTGTCGACGCATCCCCTACAAAAACCATTTCCTCTTTTGCATATCCATGCGTGCGGCAGATCGTCTCCACGATCTCTTCCTTCTTCATCGGCGTCCCGTAAATCTGTTTAAAATAGTCCGCCAGACCTCGTCCCTCCACAACCTGCAAAAGCTCCTCCTCCGGCGTCCCTGACGCGACATAGAAATCATACTTCTGATGATTTCTCTCCAGAAACTCCCTGGCTCCCGGTACAAAGGGACAGGTCATGACCCGTGAAAACACGATCCCGGAAAACCGGTCCGCCAACTCTTTCTCCGCCTGTTCGCTGTATGGCTGCTTTAATATTTCTTCGATCAGATAGCGGAATTTTACATGTCTGGAAATGCCCATATGCGACATATGATACCGCACAAATGCTTCCGCCTGTCCGCGTGGATAGTCCGCCACGACTTGTGCAAAGGCATCTGTCTTGATCGTCGCGGATTCCAGAATAACACCGTCAAAGTCAAATACGACTGCTCTGATCATACTTCTATCCCCAGTCCTCTCAAAAGATTCTGCGCCGCCTCCATCTCCATGACAGCTCTGCCCTCTTTGGCGCTGGATGAAATATGCGGCGTCAATATGACATGATCCAGTTCACACAGTTTTCCCTGGTAGGGCTCCTCACTGTACACGTCAAGTGCTGCGCCCCGGAGCCGTTTCGCCGCCAGAGCCTCATACAAGGCCGCCTCATCGATGAACTTCCCTCTGGAAGTATTGACAAGGAATGCGGTCTCTTTCATCATTCCGATCTCATCTGCTCCGATGATATAACTTCCTTCCTCACAGCCGGAAGCATGTACTGTGACAATGTCCGCCCAGCAAAGAAGCGCATCTTTCTCCATATAGGAATATTCATTTTTCAGGTCATGGATGTCGCTATAGGCGATCTCTGCGCCAAATGCACCGATCAGTTCCGCAGCCCGGCGTCCGATCCGCCCCATCCCGATGATGCCCACACGTTTCCCTTTCAGCAGAAAACCGGTCATCTTATTCCATGCCCCGGCTTTCATATCCCGGTTCATATTCGATACATTTTTCAGCAGATCAAGCATGATCGTGACGGTCAGCTCCGCTACGGAATCTACCGGTGCGTTCGGTGTGTTGTACAGCCTGACGCCAAACTCCTGGCAAGCCTCCTGATCCACGCTGTCCATGCCGACGCCGCATCTGGAGATTACTTTCAGATTCGGCCGCTCTGCCAGCGCCTCTCTCGTGATGTTCTCCACACCCGCGATCACGCCGTCCGCATCCGCTGTCAGTTCCACAAATTCTTCCGTCGTCAGTTTCCTGCCGTACGGGTTTAAAACAACCTCGCAATGTTCTCTGCAAAGCTCCAGCGGTCTGCTGTCCGCCTTCCCAAAGGAACTCGTTGTGATTACGATCTTCATAGCTGCTCCTCCCATTTACAGAAAGTCTCCTCCATCTACCGTTATGATCTGTCCGGTGATAAAACCGGCTCCCTCTGACAACATATATAAGACACAGCTTGCAATCTCTTCTTTCCTGCCGCCTCTTTTCAAAGGAATCATAGCAATCCTTTCCGCCACATCCTGATCCGATAATTTTTTACGCCGCCGATTGAACTGTGTATCAAAAAACCCCGGTGCAATGACATTAACCAGTATTCCGGCAGACGCCAGATCTCTGGCAAGCCTTTTGGCCCCGCATTCCAGAGCCGCCTTCGCCATGCCGTAGCCTATCGTCGTACTGCCCCCGCCCCTTCGCACGGAAGCAGTGCTGATCAGCAAGATCCGCCCCACACTGTTTCCCTGCATATACTGCGCTGCATATTTTGCCAGCATCAGCGGATATACCGCATTGTAAAGATATTCGTTGGTAAGCTGCTCCGGTCCGATCTCAGACCAGTGACAGGTGGAAGAAATATTGCCCAGAAATATGACAATGCTGTCGATTCCGCCTGCCCGTTCCACGTACTTCTCAACAATGTCCCGGCAGTCTTCTTCACTGCGGATTGTCTTCTGGATCAGCATTACCGTTTCCATACCTTCATATCTTTCCACCGCCGCTTTATTCGACGAATAATGCAGGCCAACGTTGCAGCCACTTTCCACAAGCGCCGGCAAGACTCCCGATGCCAGTTCACTGCTGGCGGCAATGATCAACACTCTGTTCATGTGCGTTCTCCTTGACCGGACTGCTTTGTCATCTGCGCCGTACGCCACGGACAGCCGTTGCAGTCGTCGATCTCGTGAGACGCCCCCTGCATATGCCGTCTGCGGATTTCCATCAGCCTCTCGTCATGCCAGCAGTCATAGATGGAACGTTCATTGACGTTTCCAAGACAGATGCCGCGCAGGTCGTCATTGTTGCAGCCAAATATCGTCCCATCCCACTCGATCGTCATCCTCTGCCAGAGCTGCGGACATGCCCAGCTTCCACGCAAAGTCGTGTTCCGGCAGGACTCATCTTTGAAATCGATCGCGGCCACTTCATCCGCATCATCTCTCCATGTATTTATGTATTTCTCCAGATCAAGCCCCGGCAGCTTCACTGTCTGGATTCTGATCTTCGGATATGTCACCTGATATGCTTCCCGCAGGCTGCGAAGCGTCCTGATATTTGCCAGAACAGTGTCCAGCTTCGCCCCAATCCTCACCGACTCATACTCTTCCCGGTCCGTACCGTCGATGGAGACCGATATGCGGTCAAGATGAGCCTCAATCAACGCTTTGCTGACTTCCTCGGTCAACAGCATGCCGTTCGTATTAAAATAAATGTCAAGTACGCCACGCTCCTTGGCATACCGTACCATCTCGGGCACCTCTTTGTTAATGAGCGGCTCTCCCCGATAACTCAGTTTCAGCCCCCACAGTCTCTGACCTTCCTCCGGTGAAAACTGATCCATCACGTTCCGAAACGTCTCGAAGGACAGATTGCCCAACTGATTTTTCTGCAGCAGCGGCAGTTTATCGCAGAAGGTACACCGCAGATTACACAGACTGGACGCCTCAATATCCAGATGAAGCGGCAGTTCACGCAGCCGGAACTGCTTCGGATATTGAATCCAGGCCTCTCTGTACTCAAGATATTCCGCGGAAGCATCGTCAGGCCGGTTGCTTCCCGCCAGTGATTCAAAATTAGAATTGGGAGTTACCGTTACTTTTTCCACTGCATTCACCTACTTTTCATACGGCAGACGGTCTTCCGTGAAACCGTGCATTTTCAGCCATGTCTCCGCCAACGGCATCTGCCACTCATAGTCCACATCAACACCGCCCCACTGTCTGATCGGATAAATCTTCTGTCCCATCCAGCGCTGCGGCAAAATCCCGTAATTCAGATCATCAAGACATCCCGGTCTCACAACTGACAGACAGACATCCGCAAACCAGGTATCTCCCTGATCGTCCCGGTCACAGCTGATCTTCATATCTTCCGGATAGCATTCAAACGGGATGAACGGATGCAGTAAACCGTCTTCACCGATCTTTCTTGCGCGTACAGTTGAATACATATTATATTTTGATACAGTAACGGCGGAATCATATTCCGGATTGCCCCGCAGCACGCGAATCCCCTCGTCGATCTGTTCCGGCAGCACACAGGGCGCATTACAATGCAAAAGTACCATAAATTCCACATCTTTTCCCAGTTCCTTACGGATATATTCATATCCATGAACAAATGCGTCCTCGCCGTGCGCCTCTTTCGTGCACAGATAATCTGGTCGTTTGATAATATGAGCGCCGTGTTTTTCTCCGATTTGCATAATCTCCGGCGAATCCGTGGAGATATAGACTTCATCCACTTCCGACGCATGAAGCGCTGCCAGAAGCGGATACTCCATAAATGCCCGCCCCATTACGGGGTATGTATTTTTGCCGGGAAAACCAACGCTTCCCTGTCTGCCGATCAATAATGCTGCTACCATTTCTTTCTGCCTCCTTTATTCTTCCCAATCCATATAACGATTTGCTGCCGACATAGCTCGTTTTAAAATCATGCCTGAAAACCTTTCAAAATCACAGCCCCTCCTTCTATTGTCCCTGTGCGCTGTCCTTACTTTTTCCAGAGGATAAATCCAAAATGTTCTTCCTTTGCAGTCCTTATTCTCCTGCAAGTAAATCCATGCTTACGGAACATCTTTGCATAACTCCAGAGTGCATAATACCGATCCCCCAGCCGCTTATCCACGGCAAGACAACCACTTTGCCTGTATAAAGAAATTCTCTGTGAATGGTAATCTCCTATCACAATATCTCTCAATATTTCCGTCATACACTGCAGGCAAAACTTAACGCCTTTATTATGCTCGCCTATAATCAGCGCTACCCCCCCCTTTTTCAAAACGCGGTGCGCTTCGGTGAGCAAACGTTCCACATCATCCGCATGATGCAGAGCCTGAGACAACAATACGAAATCCATACTCTCATCCGGACACTTTATTTCATAAAAACTGCCAGATACCAGTTTTACCCTGTCTTCCGGAATCTGATAGTGCTCCAGGATCAAAGGCGCTATTTTTGCGATCCGGTGCCAGGAAAATTCCAGAAACTGCATCTCTTCCATGTCCAGACAGTGAAACACGAACGGTGCACTCCAACATACACCTCCGCCAAGTTCAATTCCTTTCAGAGCCTTTTGACTGCACAGACCGCTCAATCTCAGCGCTCTTTTCAGATCATTCTTTAATCCGCTCTTTGTCAGGTAATTTTCCATTTTTTGAAAATTACCGTCTCTGATGTCCCACTCTTTTTTCTTCTCCGCATTCTCATTGTTCCAATATTGATAAGTGTTCAATGTTTTCAGTTCATTGTTGTCAGTCCACTCATACACCTGATACATGGCGTCTCCTTTTCCATCCGGTTATCCATTCCACTGCCTTGTCTCCTTCAGGAGGATCCGGCACACCCGCTCGTCTCCTCTGCCGTCCGCGATCCGTTTCCCACACTCCTGCATGTCTCTGCGCACGCTGCTGTCAGATAACTGTCTCAAGTGCGCTGTCAGCGTCTCTTTCGTTATTTGCCTTGCTTCTTCACAGCACAGTGAGAATCCCTGTCTCTCAAACGCCTGGCCATTTCTCTGTTCGTGCGGCATACTGGGGATCACCAGCGCCGGCACCCCCAGCGCCGCCAGCTCATGCAGCGTATTGCCGCCTGCACAGATTGCGATATCCGATTGCATGAATAAGTCATACAGATAAGAAATATTTTGACAGACCATTATATTTCGTTTTCCGTTTACTGTCTGGTTCAACTGCTCCGTATATGCAAATCCTCCTCCCAGCACAAGATTGATCTGTATCTCATCCGACAACTCACCTAACCACTTTGCCAGTTTTACTGTCGTTCCCGGAGCATCGACACCACCCATGGAAACGGTGATCGTCTCTACTTTGTCTCTGATTTCTTTCTCTTTTTCGTGATAGCTCTTTAAATTTTCCGGCAGAATCAGGTATTGCGCACCGCAATATACTTTGCCTGCCGTATCATATTCCCAGTAATAGCTGTCGATCATCGGATTGATAATGATGTCCGCCTCCAGTTTCCTGCGGCCGAATTCATCGATCACAATCACTGTCACGGTATCTTCCAGCGCTCTGCGAATTTCCTGTAAAAAGGAATTTGCGATTTCCCGCAGATTAAAAAGTATCAGATCAATGTTCTTTTCCCGCACCACTTCCACCAGGCGCACCGCTTCCCGCTGAATATCTGTTTCGTATTCATAATAGGTATCCGGCATCCGCGCTTTCAGTCCGGATGGCATATCGGCATTAATCATCAGCTCCGCCGCCACACCATTCGCGCGCAGCTCATGATAACAGGAGATACATTCCAGCAAATGTCCACTTGCCACTCTCGCATTGGCTTCCGTTACGATCAGTATGTTTTTTTTCATTCTCTCTCTGTATATCTTCCTCTCAGAAAATCCTTTAATATCTTTTCACCATCCGAGCGTTCCCATTTCCACGCGCCTCTGATTGTCTCTGTCCTTCGAATCTGTGCCACCATTTCCCGCAGCAGGGGCGGCTCGATCGACAAGACATGATCGGTTCCCATATACTCCTCTTTCCGGTTAAAATGCGCGATCGGCGTTGTCCGGTCTAAAGTGAAATGTTTCTCAATCACATCCGCTCCCATTGCCGCAGCCACGACAGGAGCCAATATCGTATCGGTATGATCCGAATAACCGATCTGAAAATGCGGATATAACATCTTCAGGATCCCCATCATATTCATATGTACATCTTTTTCATCGAGAGCACATAAGCCTCTTTCTTCCAGCAGCGGCCCTGTCGGATACTCCGACACACAATGCAGGATAATAATCTCCTGCGGCCTGTTCAACAGCTCAATCACTGCCGCGATCTCCTCCAGCTGTGCCATGCCTGTCGATACATAAACTGTCTCAAAATGCTCGTTGATATACTGTAACAGTTCGGTCTTATTTATAAAGCTGCTGGCTATCTTAACCGATTTCTGCCCCGCTTCATAAATAAATTGCGCCGTTTTCACGGATACCGGAGTAAACAAAATGCCGATACCACATTCTTCCGCCTTCCGAATAAGAGAAGCGATCTTTTCCGGCGGGAGATTCAATTTTGCAAACCAGTCATACTCCGGATCATCCATGGCTACCTCGTCCATGTCCAGCAGTTGAAATTTTACAATATCACATCCTGCTTTTTTCGCCTCTTCGATCATCTGATACGCAGTATCCAGATTGCCGTTAAAACACTCGCCCACTTCCGCGATTATTTTCGTTCTCATTGATTTCCTCACTCATTTTCAGACTGACTTTTTTTAAATACCAGCGACATCATATTTCCCCAAAATGCCGGCGCTTTGAAGCCGATCTCCTCCCCGGAGGCTCTTCTCTGCATCGCAACATTTACTTTCTCAACATCTTTTTGCACATTGGCATAAGGTGTTTCTTCATAAAAATATTTTTCCCCCGCCAGGTCAAACCCATGCCGGACAAAATACCGTTTCAGGACATCAACAGTAAATCCGTTGCCTGCTACCGCACACACCGGCAGATTAAATTGTTCCCTGAACAATTCATGGCAAAAGGCATCCGCCCGCGGCGTACTGGTAATAAAGATAAGCCCCTGCGGATTGAGCAGCTGTATTGCCTTTTCGAAGTAATCCAGAGGATTTCTGAAATATTGAATCACTCCCCGGAAGATGATCAGATCAAATTTCTGATCTATGGAAATATCCGGCAGTTCCCCCTGATAAACCCTGTACCTGTCTGCGGACCTCTGCACCGCCTCATCGCCGACCTCCGTACCAAAACAATTACACTCTTTCTCAAAGAAATCCAGGAATCCTCCTTCCGCGCAGCCCACGTCAAGCACATTCTTTCTCTGTCCACCCGGGAGAAACTGACGGACAAACTCATACTCCAGTTGATACATTTGATTTCTTCGATGTACATCGTCAGAATCATTCTCATGCTGCTGAGATGAATAACGCTCCCAGAATTTCCTGCGTCCGCTTTCACTCAGCACTTCTCTGGCATATACAAAACCGCACTCCCTGCACGTTACAACAGAAACCTTTTTTGTTATTCTGTTCTCTTCACAGGAATCATTCCCCTCTGCATCCGCAACATAATAAAGCGCGTTCTGCATCCCACCGCACATTGGACACTGAGCAATCTGTTCAAAATCTTCCTCCGTAAAGCACTTTACGGTCTTGTCACTCATCATATCTCCGGCCCGATCCCTTCTTCTTCCTGCTTTCTCAATATCTGTTCCAGCAGCCAGAAATCATACGCATCATCAATCTCTGCGTTTTCATATTTGCAGATTGTTTTACGCCCGATCTTTTTTCCGTACCGGTCTCCCTTTAAGATATTTGATGCTTTGATCACATAAACATTTCCGTCATCATAAAAAAAGCCCTGTATTTGCTGTCTTGGCAAAGTGTTCGTTCCATACTCTTTATAATCGCACATAAATCCAGTAGCCAGAGAGTCAAAATCTCCCTCCTGAAATTCCCGGATACATTCATCAATCAGCCCCACTCTTCTGCAGGGAGAAGTAGGCTGCAGCAATACCAATGTCTCCGCCGGACATTGATTCAGTGCATGTACCATTACGTCCTGTGTCGAAGCCGTATCTGTGGCCAGCTCATCCGGTCTTTTTAACACTTCCGCCCCTGCCTCCAGCGCGACACGGGCAATCCTGTCACTATCCGTTGAGACGAGCACCCTGTCCAGCATCTCTGATTCCAAAGCCCTTTCGATCGTCCAGACGATCAGTGGTTTGCCATTGATCATTTTTATATTTTTATCCGGCACACCCTTGCTTCCGCCCCTTGCGGGGATCAATCCTAAAATCATCACCCAATATCCTTTATCTCTTTCTGGTTATTATATAGTTATCAAAAATGAGCCCGTCAAGATCACTGTTCTCCAGGACAAAAAACGCATCTTCTGCTGTTCTGGCAATAGGATAGCCATGTATATTCAAAGAAGTATTCAGCAGCGCCCCAATTCCTGTCAGCTTTTTAAACTCCTTCAACAGTTCATAATATTTTTCATTCATTTCTTTTGTTACAAGCTGTGGTCTGGCAGTACTGTCAGCGGGATGGATCGCCGCCTTTAATTCTTCTTTCCCGGCCCTGGTCGTCTCACAGGCTACTGCCATAAAGGGAAACTCAAAATCCTTTTCATTGACCAGATATTTGTCCTCATCCTCTGCCAGAATAGACGGCGTAAACGGCATCCAGAAGTCGCGGTTTTTCACTTTGCGATTGATCTTATCAATCGTTTCTCTCTTACTCGGGTCCGCCAGAATTGATCTGTTTCCCAGCGCCCGCGCGCCAAACTCCATTTTTCCATCTGCCCTTCCCATTATGAGCCCTTCGGCCAGCTTTCGCGCTGCCGTTTCAACCTGAAAATCTTCTACCAGATATTTTTCACGATCCAGCCCGGCTACCAACTTTTCTACCTGTGATTCCTCTATGTCATCCCCGAGATACAGCGTCTCCAGTTTTTCGATCTCGTCTCCCCGCTGCCTCTGGTCTAAGTAATAGAAGATAGAACCAATGCTAAGACTCTCATCTCCCGAACTGCCAACAACAAACAGATCGTCAACACAATCCAGTTTCCCGATCTCCATATTAGCCTTGATATTCAAAGCCACTCCACCGGAAAGCAGACAGATGCTTTTTCCCGTCTTTTCACACCAGAACTTTGTTAATTTTGTCGCCATCTCTTCCGTAAAGACCTGCAGCGCCGCGGCAATCCCATCAAACCTTGCCCCCTCCAGACGTTCTTTAAAATAATAATAATTGTCTTTCATATGTGGATCTGTAATCACTTTTGCTTCTTCAAAGCGATATGCCTGTCGGAAGACTTCCAGAGGTTTTTTATAAATATACTCATTGGCATATGGTGCAAGACCCATGACTTTATACTCATGTTCATTTGGTTTCATGCCAAGAAGTAATGTTAAATAACGATACACACGTCCTACATTAAAATCTGTATATCGTCCGATCTGTTTCAGACAGGAATCCTCATATACATAAATACTGGCGTTGCTCTCATCGCCATAACCGTCATAGACAATGATGAGAGGATTCTCTTTTTTCCCCGAACCATATAGCGCATACGCCGCATGTGCAAACTCATGATTGACAAAGCAGATCTTGTCCTCCGACACGGAAAAAAGTTCCGCGATTTTTTCCACTTTCCACTGTTTGAAAATTTCTTTTTTATCCGTACTGCCCTTGATTCTGTCATATAATTCTTTTTCATTGCTCTGCTTTGCTTTTTCCCTGAAATAATCGA
This sequence comes from Lachnospiraceae bacterium JLR.KK008, assembly GCA_037015955.1. Taxonomy (NCBI): domain Bacteria; kingdom Bacillati; phylum Bacillota; class Clostridia; order Lachnospirales; family Lachnospiraceae; species Lachnospiraceae bacterium JLR.KK008. The sequence continues at coordinate 431,765 of CP143548.1, read as the reverse complement.
CATCAAACAGCTCTATTTCTTTTCCCTCTATTAATTTGGGAAACCAGAACAATTTTTGCTCATTCAGATAGTCTTCAATCGAATAGGCCCCCATGTCACACAAAAGCTCTTCCGGCGGCAGCGTCAGACCGCACATGACAATCTTTTCAATCTTTTCGTTTGTGATTTTGCATGTTTGAATCGCGCTCTCTATACACCGATATGGAAATCCCGACTCCCCTTTTCTGTTGTTAAATCTTTCTTCGCTTACCGCATAGATGATTTTTCCATTTTCATACACGGCACATCCACTAACATATCCCATTTGAATTCCAATGATCATTTCTTTCACTCCTAATAATCTGATTCTCGATCAATTTATCTATAATTGGTATCAATACACTGATCGGCTGATGTATGGTCTCACTGATTTCAATCAAATCTTTTTTTCCATCCGCATAGGCAATAAAATCAATCATTGCCGTGACATCATCATATGAATTTTTTTTGCTCACTGTCGGATACAAACCTCGCTTTCCAAGCTGTGGTTCGCAAAGACAGGTTACTCGATAATAATCATTGTATTCGATTGTACGTATTATTTGTCTGTATAGCTCCAGACTTCCCTCAAACCCTTCCGGTGAAATCACCGTCATATCATCGTCCGATGTATGATATTCCGGATAACAGCCATATTTGCTGCGGCAGACAACGCAAACCGGCAGATCGACGCCAGGCGCACAATATTGCCTCTCATCAGATGCTCTGTCCAAAAAAGAATAGGTTATATAATCCGGAGAATGATATTTAAGCGCACTCACCGCCGCTCTATCAGCAAGCGTATCACCATCTCTCGACGGTACATAAGAATATACTCTGTTGTCTCCCACACAGGAAAGCACATACCCGGCCAGCATATTTCGCTGCAGATCGCCAAGATGCCGCGACAGATAGTAGATGGCTCCTATCGTTTCCGGCGCGATCAGAAACCTGTAATTATATCTTCTGTCCTTTATTTTCTTAATCTCATCGATCAAGGCCACAAGCAGGCAGGGCCCTGACAATTCATTGTTCGCCATGGAAGGATGGCAGATATAGGTGGTGAAAAAAACTCTTTTTCCATCTGCTGCGAATCTGACTGCAAAAGTACCTCTCCGTAAGTCATACTTCCTTTTTTTAATCTGCTGTCGATATAAATATGATAGGTATCATCCGGCAGAGCGTCTCTCTGTGCTTTCGACATGCAAAAACCACTTCGTTTTTTATAGTAGGAAGTGACATAGGGGATCGCCTCCGGTCGGGATTCCTCCACATAGACATACTTTAGTAACTCCTCCCTGGAAACATAGCAGTCAACAGGCGCGGAGTATCCCATAATATGTAAGTTGTTGTTTTTGAGATCAATGATTTTTGCCCCCCCCCCGAATTTTCGACATATCCGTCATTGATCTCCCATTCGTCCGGGATTTCCCAGTCAAATGCCTTCGTTCCTGTAGGAACCTCATGGATTTGAAGCTCAGGAATATATTCTTTTAAAATCCGCAGGCTCTCCCGCACGCCATTGCCGGTCAGACTCCTGTTGATCGGATATAACCTGCCTGCAAGGGCATACATATCCTTTCCGTTCATAAACCCTCCTTTTCCATCCTGTTCATCGCTGCCCCTCCCCTTCAAAACACTACAGAAAGAGGATTATTTTTTCCTGTTCACAGCAAAGACGATTTTTAATATTTCCAGTTTCCACCTGAGACGATACAGACAAGACGCTTTCGCATATTTTTTTCTTAATCTTTTTACAACCCTTTGTGTCTGCCTGCTTTTCCACCATGTTTCGATCTCATTGTAATTACGGTTGATAAAATCTGCCGCCGCTTCCGGACTTTCCTGTAAAATGCCTGCCTTTTTCATCAGCCGAATATCTTCCACCACTCCTTTTCCGGCATAAAAAATATGCTTTCTGTTCATTATGATCAGAAACGGAATATTCGCTGCCAACGCCTCCAGCCATGTCGTAATCATCCCCTGCAGAACAACAATCCTCGCTTTTGAAAGAGCCTCGGTATAAAGGATTCCCGGCCGGCTCACCCTGATCCCCGGATGGACCCTGCTCAAATACTGCGCCCGGCCCTCCTCACACCCCAGATATGGCCTTACTGTCAGTCTGGGAAAAACCGAGCCTTTTAATCCCCGTACAAAATCGTCTTCTTTCCGCATACTTTCCCATTTGTTACTGTCATAATAATCGTTAAATCGGAAAATACGATACTTGGATAAATTTTCAACGAACAGGATTTCTCTTGTCTTCTGCAGTCTTATTATTTTATCTTTTTCTCTGGAAATTTTGGTGGATGGCATTTTCTTAAACGTATTTTGATACTCCTCTTCTCTCCATCCCCACGAATAAAAAACATCTGCGTATTTAATGGTGTCTGTACCAATGTATTTTTCAATTCCCATTCCGCCGTGTTGGATATGATATATTTTCCCTTGATTTCCGTGGGCTTTTAATGACAATGCTGTCAGAACTTCGCTGTAATCAAACGGATAACGCAGGACAACAGCCTGCAGCTCTTCCATTGTGTCTATGACAGGCCATATCTCATGAAATCCTTCCAGATAAATGACAGGAATAAAATATCCGATATTTTCATAAATGAATTTCTTAAAATCATCGTCTGTCCTGATCGTTTGATTCAGTTTTTCCCTCATGTCCATATTGACTCGAGATTCACTGTAGTACAGATAAGCGCCATTGATAAATTGTACGGCCCCTTTCGTTGCCTTAACAACAAAACTGCCAATCACGTCCTGTAATTCATTGTCCAGAATCAATCTGACTCCGTGCAGTCCGTTCTGTAAAAACGAACGAATGCGTCTGTTCATCATGCGCGCTTTCACCGTCGGCTCATTTTGCACATATCGTATTTTTTCTATCTTTTTTCCCGTGCGGTCGATCAGCTGGCAGCCAAAATAATTCATCAGTGCAGTATACTGTTGTACATTAAACCCCACATCATTCATCGCAACTTTATACTCATTCAGATTATTTACGATACACAGCTCACTTTCACCTACCAGGCAGAGATCTTCTCTCACTCCGGCCTGCAATAAATCATTGTATTTATCATAAAAAGCGGAAATCCATGACACAAGCCATGTGTGAAGCGCCGCTTCCCAGTCTTTCGGCCTGAAACTCACATGATGTATGGTATTCAGGTCTTTCGTTATTTTATGTGACAGCTCTATAGCCATACGCTCCACATAGGCATTGGCTGCTCTGATTTTTCTGCAGTCATTCCATTTCGGGGGAAGCACTTCACAGGCAATCTGGCGATCCTTTGCCCACTGCATCCCCTCCTCTGCCCAATCACCATGGGTAAAGACGACTCTGTCTACAACATCGCACAAATATTTTTGTTCACTTGTTACCGCCAAGAGCACGTTTGACTTCATTGGTCATTCCTCCAGACACTTTTTCCATTTACTGCACAGCACAGCATTTTCGCTTGTCAGCAAAGGAATTCCCCCCCCTATGAGCGGATATATATTAAAACACTCATCACAGTATAGCGCTTCTCCCAAATGTGCCAGTCCATTGCCACATCTCGGGCAGCTCCACTTTGTCTCACATCGGCTCACTGTCTCTTCTTTTTCTATCACAATAATCGCCGTGTTATTATTCCACAGGCTGGCGGCAAACTTCTCGTTTTTAACAACATGCAGCCCTTCCAGCGCATCGTCAATATGATCAACGTATCCTAACTCTTTGATTCTCTTTCGCGTCTCTTCATTTCCTAACCGATAACTCGGCTCAATTAGTATGACACATTTATTGGCTATCCTCAGCAGCTCTGTGATTGCCTCTTTTTCCCTGCCGGTATTACTTTCCAAACAGTTGCGGAGAAACACGACGTCAAACTGACCGTCGGCAAACGGCAGTTGAAACAGATCTGCCACCGCCAGATCCACCTCTAATTTGCGTTCTTTTACAAACTTCTTCGCATACAAAAGTCTTGATAAAGAGATGTCGATGCCTGTATACTCAATCTCTTTCTCACCCTTCATACATGCAATAACCTCCGCCAGAATCGTGGCTTCCCCGGTCCCTACTTCCAGAACACTGTCGGGATCATAGGTTTCTATTTCCCGTGCAATGAGCTTTCCCGCAAGTTCCGTCCAGGCCCTGTTCGTCATTGCCACTTTTTCGCCATGACATTCAACTTCTTCCATACAATCGCTGTCATTGTAATTTGCTGTATACTCACCGGCCTGATAATCATAGGACAGCAGGATCGCATTTATATCATTTTTATTTGTCTGATTCCGTTCACGAAAATATTGTTGGATATTGATTCCGCTTTCATATAAATCCTTTATATTCATCACAAATTCTCCTTCTTGTCTCAGTCAATGGCCCCGGCAGCTCTTACTTATGATCAGGTTATCCCAACAATAGTTCCCGCAGCTCTTCGACGCTCCGATCTGCCTGCTCATATCCCAGATAGATCGGCGCACATTTGTGATGCTCTGTCACCCACTCGCTGTTCGGCACCTCTGCCTCGACTTCCGCTATCCGATGTCCGAGATCGCGCGGCCCGAACACCTGTCCGGTCTCCTGATTGAGCTTCGTGTCAAATACGATATACTTGTAATAACCGGAAACCATTCCCTCCGGAAATCTTACACGATTTTCAAAAATCCGGTCATACTTTTCTGCCAGTCTGCGCTTCCATTCGAGGATCTTCGGCAGTCTCTCCATCTGCACGATTCCAAGCGCCGCCGAGAACTCGCTCAATCGGAAATTAAACCCATTGGCAATTCTGTAATACACATGACCGTCAATCACTTCTTTCCCGTAATTTCTGAACTCCTCCACCCATTTGAGGAAATCTTTGTCTCTCGAAACCACCATCCCGCCGTCTCCAAGCGGCATTGTCTTTGTCGCATAAAAAGAATAGGAACCGGCGAATCCATAATGCCCGCCAGTCTTACCGTTCCACCATCCGCCGTGCACATGCGCGCAGTCCTCCACGAGATAGATTCCTTTCTCTTTACAGAAATCCGCAATCTCTTCGATCTCAAACGCGATATGGCCGCCAATATGTACGACGATGACCGCCTTCGTATTCGCAGTGATCTTCTTCTTCAGATCTTCCAGGCTCAGACAGAGGTCTTCCCGATTGCAGTCTGCAAAGATCACATTGCCGCCTGCATACTTGACTGCCTGCGCATCCGCCCAGAATGTATTCGCCGGCACAATGACATCCTTGCCGCGCACATTGATATATTCCAGAATAGCCGCCAGTCCTGCTCCTCCGTCCGCGATGCCTCTCGCTCCCAGCTTCACATACTCTCCAAACTTTTCCTCAAAGGTGCGAAGCATCTGACCTTCGGACCACATATTGGAATCAAAAATCTGTTCCTCCAGCTCATAAAATTTTTTTCTGTATTCTTCTTCAAATGGAATGACCATATTTTTCTCCCATCTCTTCCTTAAATAAAGCTCTTTGACTTAATATTTTCCAGACGTTCAAACAACTGATTAAATTTGCTTACTCTGCACTGCGGACAGTTCCTGCTGCAAAATTCTCCGTCATGTACCATTTCCCACTGCTGCCTTCTTTTGCTGCCATTCCATATTTCATGGAATGGTGTCTCCACGATATTTCCAATTGGCTCCAGCCAGTCATATATATTCAGCCTGCCACATATGTATACACTGCCGTCACCGGAGATAACGCTCGTGATCCCGTTCGCCACACAGGGCAGATCATGATTCCCGCTCTCTGCATTCTCCGTCATGCCATCAATGATCACTCCAAATCCCGACATCTGATAAAACTTCAGATAACTTAGGTCCGTTCCATAGGGATAGAGCTCTTCACAGTCTACAACCGGTCTCATCTGAATATAGGCCGCCCTCAACTCACGCAGACGCATGACGAGGGCTTCAATCTGGGACAAGTTATTCTTCGTGACCACATATCCCACACCTACCGTATCACAATGCTCCGCATAATATCCGATGTTGGAAATCACCCTCTCAAAGCAGTCCACGCCTTTTAATTCCGCATATTCTCTCGCCGTAGAAGCGTCCAGACTCACTCTGATCCATTCAAATTGTCTCAAAACTTCCTGTGATAGTTTTACCGTACCGTTTGTAATCAGTCCTACTGCCAGACCCTGCTGTCTTGCATAGTTGACCGCTTCCTCAAAGTGTGGATAGAGCGTAGGCTCCCCGCCTCCTTCAAAGGTGACTCCCCGTGTACCGCCTCTGGCGAGGTCGACAAACAGCTTTTTCAATGTTTCCAGTGAAAAACTTTTGTCATGTCCCTGCCTGCTGCGAAGTTCCCTGTCGGAGCAATAGACACAGTCCAGATTGCAGATATTGGTCAATGTGAGTTCCACACTGACCGGATAGACAAAATCAAATGTATGATTCAGGATAGAGCTGATCTTGTCCGTATGGATATACAGCTTTTCCAACCCGACCTCTTTGGATGGCTCTTCCAGATTATATCTTGCAAGCACTTTATGCTGATCCAGATAGCGGCCAATACTGTCATTACTGATCTCCTGGTTGTTCGTTACGATTTCAGTGATGATCTCATAGTCCTTTTCTGACTCCAGATTTAATTTATAGCCCCTGCGTTTTTCACATTGGATATATTTTAAGATTTTAATATCCGTGATATTCTGCCTGATATAAAACGACAGTGTTTCCAACTGGGAGGTCCTTAAATTTTTTGCCAGTAAATGTTCCAGCAGCCTCTTGCTGAACACCTCGCACCCGGTTCCCCACAGTACGCCCTGCTGGTGTTCATTGTATGAATAGTCATACGTTCCTTCCACATGCCGCTGGTATAATTTCACCATTTCTTCTATATCCAGAAGCGGATTATTTGCAAATACTCTGATAAAATCATTGCTCTCAAAAAACTGGCAGGCCTTCTGCATTCGATGCAGGACATCGGTATATTCCGCTCTGATCACAGGAACTCCATATTTCTCCGCGATGGTTTCAAAAATATCATCCTTTTTCAGATCAGAAGTCGAGATTATGACCTGCAGTCCTTCTCTTTTTTGCAGTCTCCGAATCAAATATTCAATGATCGGAAAGCCCTCCAGCATTCTGAAACTTCTGTTTGACATAGATTCTTTTTCATTTGATACCTGCAATATCACCGGTATAAGCATAATGTTATCCCCTTATTACATATTCTCAAATACGGTAAACGGAATGTGATTCGTAAAATCCGTCGTCTATTCTGTCGATAGATATTTTCTTCAGACATTTCCAGGGAAGGTAATTCACCATCTCATCCAGTGATGTAAAAAACTCCGTTCCGTATTGTTGTTCTCCTTTATAAAATGCCTGATTGATCACAACTATTTTCCCCTGAAATCCCGCGGACAGATTTTGAATGATCTCATCCAGATCGTTCAGAATGTACCACATGATTTCCGATAGTATTACTGCGTCATATTCTGCATCCGGGCTTTTGCTGAAGGGCAGTACCCCCCCCCTGTATAAAATTGATACCCGGATAACTTTTCCTTGCTTTTTCTACAGCGGTACGAGAAATATCCATTCCTGTTATCGAACAATCAGGTACGGCCTTTGTCAGATAGTTTGTAAATGCACCCAGGCCGCAGCCTATCTCGAGCACATTCGTTAACTGATACTCCAATAACGTCACCGGTGTGGCCGCTCTGGAATAAGACGATGGAAGTTTCTCCTTCTGATGCCACGGATCATCGAACTTCTGATACATCTCTTCAAATTTGCCGATAAATTTTCCGGCTTTGATCACATAATCCTGATACCTGTCCATTAGAAACTCTCCTTTCCCTCACTCCAGCACGTCGGCATTCTGCAGCATAACCGGTTTGCCGATCTCCTGATACAGCTTCGCTACACTGCTGCCGTCCCCATAGTAAGCATCGCTCAAAGCGATCGCTCTGTCCAGATCCGCTGTGTCATCATAAATGCCCCAGCCCTCATGCCTGTATCGTTCCACGATCTTTTCATATTCCCGGAACAGTTTGGGACGCATCGTACCGATCGTTGTCCTGATCAGTGGATGCGGACGCCAGAGAAGGGCCACTTCTTCCTTCTGCTCCTGAAACAGACGGAATACATCTTCTATTTTAGAAAGCATTTTTTCATTGTTTTCCAGAAGCGCCGTCACCCCGGTATTATAGAGGATGACTTTTTTCCGGCTGCCATCGGGCTTTTGCATAATCTTCACCCACTCTTCCGGAATGTCCTTCTCCGCTCTCTCGGTCAGTAACGCTCTGTCGACTTTCGGAGAACCAAGCCCGAGAATCTTCCGCTCCCAGACATTTCTGCTCTGCTTTCCCTGAAACTGCGTCAGTACATGAAGATAAACCTGACGCATATCCTCGGACTGTACGATCACTCTGTCCGCATGGAATACGCCCGGCATCAGACAGAAATGCTTCATCCTCTCCACTTTCTGCCGTTCATCAGGTTTTATATCCCCCAATATAAAATAAGGTATATAAACTAACAGATCAGTAAACTGTTTCAAATTGTCGGAGTAAAAAAACGGAAATACACTGGTCACGTAGTTTTGATTATCATAAGGATTATGTATGAATATCATGTCCGGCCTGCGTTTTTCGAAATCATAGGCCGCATAATGAACGATCGGCACATCTTTCGGATATTCACCCGCTTCGTAGTGGACCTGCCCGAAACTGCCGTCCGGATTTTTATCATAATAGGGAATCGGTATCACGTAAGCGTCACAATCCGGGGCGGCATCCGCCGCTCTCCACACGCTTTCCAGACTATCCCACATGGACGCCTTATAAGGCAGAAACACAGCTTCCAGTCGTACGGTTATATCATGTTGAATGCTGTTTTCAATCTTAATAAGAGCCTGCCGCAAAACTTTGTAGATTTTACCTGCATTTACGGCTTCCTCCTCTGCCAGCCCCTGATAGATATGATAAAGCTGTTCGCAATATTCCTCCAGAACACGGATCGTCGGCGCATTCTCACCCTCCGTCTGTTCAATAAGGTTGCCCAGAGAGATCGCCCCCTCCTGACAGTCCGCCAGTATACTTAATGCCGCAGAGATATTCTTTTTTTCCACTGCCTTTTTGATCTCACCGTGCGCCTGCCCGAGCAGCGCCGCAAACTCCTCCGCCTGCTTTTTCTGAGTCTTTCTCATCTCTGTTCACAACCCTCTTTGTTCCTGCTTTATTTTATGTCCGTAGCGCTCTCTGCCACCCCGATATTCCCGGTTTTGCAGACTGATCTCTGTCTATGTATATCGGCTTACGGTTTCATTCTTTTTATACTGCCTGACACGATGATCATGCTATCTTATTATACGTTGTACGACAATATCTGTCAAACAAGTGCATATATTTCCAGAAAAGACAAAACACGGAGCCTCTGCCGTCCTGCAGAAGCTCCGTTTTGTCTGTTTGCCTACTATTTATCTGATCTCCATCAGCTTCTCCGCGATCTCCAGAGCGCTGTCCCACTGTCTGGCGGCCGCATCGGAGAACATCTCCCTCACGATCTCCGATGCCGTCGCCCGGGCCTTTTCCAGGTCTCTCCCGGCTCCTTTCACAACCTCTGTGACGCAGGCCCAGGAGGCGGTCATCCTGCTGCCCGTCTCCTGGATCTTCGCCAGCTTGTCCAGCACATCCTGCCAGGAATACTCATCCGGCTCCGTTCCATAATGCGCCTTTGCGGCTGCTCTGTCATGCAGTCTGTGGATCTGTTTCATCCATTCACTGAGCTTTCCGGCCTTCGCTTCGATCCTGCCAGTCACCGCAGCGAGACTTGCCAGTGTTTTTGTCAGCTCCGTACCGGAAATCTTCTCTCCCCGCTCCGGCAGCATCCGATACCCGGCAAGCTCATTGTGTACCTGTCTGAAAACCGGGATGATTTCATGCCGGATACCACTTACATTATTTGCAAGCCATTGCTGCGCAATCCGCCGCTCTTCATGGAGCTCGTCCGAGAGTGCGAACGCCTCCTCTTCCGGAAGTATTTTTCCCTGCGGCAGGTATCCGAGTGTATGCGCACAGCTTTCCGTGACTGCATAAAACACCGAAAATCCCTCCGTCAGTCTGATGCCGATCTGATCCAGTGTAATCATATGATACCGCTCCCGTCAAAAGGCTGAAATAAAGTCACGCAACCTGATCCCCGATCGTTCCATTCTCTTCCACTTTTATCTTTGTATTGAGCAGCTGCAAAGCGATCTCATGCGCATCCTCCCATTGCCTGCGGGCGGCTTCGGTAAACATTTCTTTGACGATCGCACTCGCTGCCGTCTCTGCATGTTTCATATCCGCAAGCGTTCCTTCGATGATCTTTCTAAATCCATCCCACATACTTCTCACTTCCGACAATGCGCTCAGCGCAGTTCCCATGTAAGTGACTGCCGATGTGACACCGCCTTCTATCCCTCTCAGAGATGCCAGCAGCTGATTGTCGGTGTTAATCTCCTTCTTATCTTCCGCGATCTGATTGTACTGGTCATTGATCCGCTCCTGCATGACACCCCAGGTCACCGCGCCTCCGACGAGCATGACCGCACCCGTGCCGATGACAAGTCCACCTGCCACCGCCCCGACACCACTGGCAATCAGAGCCACGCCTACGACCGCCACAAAGATCCCGCCTCCCACAAGGCCGGCCCCAACCGCGATCAGCGTATTTTCAGATGCAATCAACTGATTCAGGCTGTCGATGCTTGTGTTCAGCCGTTCAATATCCGTGGCAAGCTCAATCTCTGCGCTTTGTACCGTACTCACCTGACCGGACAGATCATCATGAGCCTGCTGCAGAGAATCCCCCCATTCCTTCAGCTTCCTGCTACTGTTGTCGATCGGTACGATAATATCATTATCGATTGTATCAATCAGCGCCTGCAGCAGTTCGCTGACTTTCGTAAAAGCCGGATCTCCCTGCTTCATGTCCGGGTTTTCTTCACATAATTGTTTCACGAATCCGGCTGTAGACTGAAACTGGTTATTAAATGTGATCACACTGGATGGAATATCCGACTGGATCGGTGTGACTACATTGTCGATCCAGTCTTTGGCCACGACTTTGGCCACATCCAGTTTCGTATTGACTCCGTCAAACCATGCAAAAATATCATTGCCATCCGGGTCCATTTTCGGTTCCGGTCGGATCAGTGTCGTATTTAAAACCGCATGACAGGAAGCTGACACAAGTGTCAGTGCTGCATATGCCTTCACATTTTTATCACTGGCTTCGTCCCTGATTCCCGCACTCGCATACATCAATTTCATTCCTGTTTCCTCCTTCTGTCCATACACTGTAACTGACCAATATGTTACAATTCTATCGTCTGAAATTCATAATTCTGAAAATCACCTTCCATAAAATAATCACTCAGATCAGCCAGCGTTCCCCAGAAAGCGGTTTCCGCAACCAGAACAGTCTGTTTCGGGTCCGCTCCCTTCTCATAAGACCATAAAAGCCCGTTCAGAAATTCTTTCTCCTGATCCCATATCGAGACCAGCCTGTCCAAATGATTTTGAGACTTAATGATCCTCAATTTTAATGATTGTAGAAAACGGATCATAGTCTTTGTCTGTGCAAGGGCCTGCTGCCTGAGGGAATACTGCAGCTTACACTCTGTGATCTCCTCAGTCAGTTCCTTCACATCCGCATAAGAGGAAAACGCCGTGTAAAAAATCTTTCCGATCGAGACAAACATACCGGCAACGGAGAGATAAGAGATGGATTGCCCTCCAATCAGCGTCTTATATAAAATCTTCCCGTAAGATTTGGCGATCTTGCCACCGCCCTTGTAAGAGTCCGGCAAGATACTTTCCTGTGCATCTTCAAGCGCTTTCTCCATCAGCGCCAGCTTACCGGTCAGTTCCGAAACCGACGCTTCATCCACATCCAGCGCTGCCCAGCCGGCCTTCTCACTCTCTTCCAGAATCACCAGATGACTGTTGACATCCCCAATCCAGTCTGCAAATGTTTCTTTTTGCAGGCGCATTTCTTTTGCATATCTGCCGGCATCCTCATACAACCCGCGTATCATCTCTTTGATCGCATCGGCGCCTGGCTCCCTTGCGCCTGTCAGCAGTTGGTTCACGCTGTCATACTTGGCATAGTATCTGATAATTGGACTGAACAGTCCCGATACGACACCGGGACGAATGTTATACCATAAACTCCCCGCCTGATTGAGCAGTTTCACCCGCTCCGACAGGGTACTGATCCACTCGGAAGAAAATTTGGCAAAGCTGGTTACCTGCAATGAATTGAGGATGTATGCCAGCTCGTCCGCATAGAACAGCTCCCGCATCACCTTCCACAGTTTCTCGGACGCCGTAACCGGACTGGCATTAAAATTCATGATTTCCGCCATATTCATCATCCCTCCTGTGCCTCCACAGCGGCAGGAAACATCGGAGATGCGATCGCACAGCGGATGCCAATGATCTGAGGTTCTTCCCCAAAGCTGAGGCAGGAAACATTCCCGAACTTCTCCTGCTCATTCCGGGAAATTTCCTCATGCCACACCATATTGCTGCTGCGACTGACTGAAAAAGGCCCATAAGAGACTGCGCTCGCGCTTCCATCCGTAATCTGTTTCATCAGCTTTTGCTCCTCAGAGGAAAACTGATTATACAGTTTTATGTTTCGCGCCAGAACAAACGCAGTGGGTATCAGCTGCATCGAACCGTTTCCCACAAGTGATCCACTGCAGATGCAGCCTGGCGCCTCACGGCTGATACGTGCCTGTGAGAAGGAGAGCAGATTTTCCTGAAACCACGGGCGGTCGATCTCCACGACGGCCAGTTCCAGACTGATCCCCAGATCCTCCGTTTTCATCACCGAATTGGCATCTTTTATCATACATTTCTCTTCCTCTGACACCTTGTCCTCATATTTCCAGAACCACCACCCGCCGCTGTATCCTTCCGTTTTCGAAAAACATGTATTTTTTGTCTCACTGCTCAGAGTGAAAGACTGTCCGCTGAGCTGCAGATCAATACTCTCCCACGCCAGCGCACCGGCTTCTCTCCAGTTTCCCGGAATAAAGGTTACCGGATAATACCCTTTTGTCTTTTTCTCCGCCTGTACTTGCGCAAACATGCTGGCCGCACTGTGAAAGATGGCCCTTGGGGTATACCGCTCATAGGTACTGATCGTCTCCAGAGCCTGACCGATCTCATTCATTCCTGCCGCTTCCCAGTCCTCATAGGCATCGTCCTTGTCCATCTTTGCCTCTTCCACATCGATCGGGTCTGCTTTGCTGTCGTTCAGCTTTCGCCAGTAGGCAAGACAGGCTTTTTCATAAGTCCGTTTCGCACTTTTATATGCCTGGTAATCGGGACTGTCCTGGGCTGTCAGCGCTTTTGCCGCCTCATATGCCTGCTTCTTCTCCTCGGAAGGCATATCCTCAGGAAGCTCCGCTCCCAGAATTTCCTCATATACGTCCGATACTTTCCTGTTCGGCGTGTAATCCCGCCAGACTTCCGGAATCCGGTCTGCCATCAGCGCCGCCTCCATCTCCTGAAGGTCTCCGATATTCATTCCCGCCCGAAACTGTGTAAAAAAACTTTTCTGGGGCTGTCCGTCGTCCGGCATTGGAGCCACGCAGTTGTAAAGTCCTTCAAATAAGCGTTCCATCGCCTGCTGTTTCTGGTCCATAGATTTCCTCCTTTGTATTATTTTCCCTATTTTCCACGAAACAGAGAGATACAGCAATCCTCCTTCCCCAAACTGTATGCTTCCTTCCTCGAACGGTACGGAGATCTGTTTTCCTAAATTCTTTTCTGCTAGAAACAAAACCACCGTTTCTCTGCGGAAAGTTTCAGATAGTTTCTGTGCTTTTCCCGAATAATCGCCCGGTATTTCCGACTTGTCCCGATTATCTTTCCGTCTTTTAATGTGCAGCTTTCTCCCTGAAATCCTGCGATATAATCCATATGGGCAATGTAGCTTCTCTGCAGTTTTACAAACCGTTCCTCATCCAGCTCCTTTTCCATACTTCCGATCGCCTTCCATATCCGGTATTCTCCAAATGCCGTGTGAATATATAACTGCTTTTCCTGAGATTCGATATAGCGGATGCAATCCTGATGTACGATGATATGTTCTCTGTCCACTATGATCTCCACCCCGTTTTTTCTTTCTTCAATGCAAATAGTCCTCCGGCATCGCTCCAGTGCCTCCTCGATCCATCGTTTCTCAATCGGTTTAATTACATAATGGACCGCGCCGATGCAAAACGCTTCCCAGGCAAATCTTTTGCTGCCGCTGACAAAAATAATGCTGACATAAGGATTTCTCCGGCGCAATGTTCTGGATACACTCAGTCCGTTTATATCAGGCAGACTGATTTCCAACAGAACAATATCGAACACAACTGTGGCCGCCGCCTGTAAAAGACCCGCTCCGTCCTTATAGACACAGATCTGTCCCCGCAGTTTTCTCCTTCCGAAAAATTCCTCAACCATATGTTTCATAAGCTCCACATCGCATTTCTTACTTTCGCAAATTGCGACTACCATGTCACACCTCCTGCCAGAAAATAGGCTTCTGGCTTTACCGCTATTGATTATCATTGTTATTGGTATCACATCCGAAAATAAGAACTCATATTGTTTCTCATCATATAGTATCATTCAGCACTTCTTAGTGCTTACACTAATACACTTTATCATAACAAAAAGGACATCTTCCGGAATTTCCGGAAAATGTCCCCTTCTGATATTTGTTTTAACAACTGTTCCCGTATCCGGGTATCCGATACAGCCCGCTCTTCTTTAGAGCGTAATCCACCCGAGTACATTGGCGATCGAACTGATCAGAATGATCGTTATACAGATCGGCGCCAGATATTTCATAAAAAACTGATAGAGTTTTTTCCGGCGAAACGCTGACGAACGCTCCACCTCTTCTGCGATTTTCTGAAATCCTACAAACTTCACGACAAGAATACATGTCGAGAGCGCCGCCAGCGGCATCATCACCGAGTTCGTCAGAAAATCGAAAAAATCCAGGAAAGCCATGCCAAAAATCTTCACAAAGTCCAGTGCGCCGTATCCGAGTGAGGATGCGGAACCCGCCACGAACATCACAACGCACATCAGCAGGCAGCACTTGCGGCGGCTCCACTTTAATTCATCCTGTAAAGACGAGACGCTTGTCTCCATCAGGGAGATCGCACTTGTCAGCGCGGCAAATAAAAACATCAGGAAAAAGGCAATCCCGGCCACGCCCCCTGCTCCCATGCTGGAGAATATTTTGGGGAGTGTGATAAAGGCCAGAGACGGCCCGGCCTGCAGCGCACTCATATCACCGCCGGAAAAAGCAAACACGGCCGGAATGATCATCATACCGGCAAGAACAGCGATGCCTGTATCAAAGATCTCCACCTGCGCTGTGGACTTCTCGATGTCAACCGACTTCTCAATATAAGAGCCATACGTATAGAGCACACCCATGGCGATCGACAACGAATAAAACATCTGCCCCATCGCCGCAACGACCGTCATCCATGAGAAATTACTGAGATTCGGGATAAACAGATATTTCACTCCTTCCCAGGCTCCGGGCCTGGTCACGGAATAGATTGCCATGAATACCGCCAGCACAACCAGCACCGGCATCATAACTTTGGATACCCGCTCCACGCCCCGTTTCACACCGGACAAGATGACAAAAAACACAAAACCGGAAAACAGAATAAACCAGAATTCAACCTTCCCCGAGGATGCAATGAAATTCGTAAAATAATCACTGTCCGCCAGTGCATTCACATGCCCCAGCAGATATTCTACCAGATATTTGAGCACCCAGCCGCCGATGACACAGTAATAAGGCACGATCAGCATGGGCACGACCGCGTTGATCCAGCCCCCAAAGCGAAAAAAAGGACCTTTCCCAAATGCCTTGAACACCCCCACCGGGCTTTTACCGGTCATACGTCCCAGAGCTGTCTCCGAGACGATCAGTACATATCCAAATGTCACTGTCAGAATCAGATAAGTCAGCAGAAACATACCGCCGCCATATTTTGCGGCAAGATACGGAAATCGCCAGATGTTGCCCAGCCCTACCGCCGAACCTGCCACGGCCAATATATATCCAAGCCTCCCTGAAAATCCGCTGCGATGTGGCGCCGCAGCATCGGAAGCCGGAACGGAATCATTTTTTTTCATGTTAGTAAACCCCCCTGTCGTATTTCCGTTTATTATATATTGTCCGGGCGGATTTTACAAGCTGGTTATGTAATGCCTGGCAAACCTTTCCTCTACCTGACAGAGATTGCGAAAATCCACTTTCTGCAGGAGCAGGTCCACAAGAAACAGATGGTCGCCCCTGCCTCTTCCATAAAAAGTCTGCTCCGGCAGATATACCGTCCGCTCCTGCGCTCTCGTCACGTGATATTTCGCAAACAGTTTTCGCATCCTGCGATTCATATTGATCTTTTTTTCTATCTCCGGCAACAGTTCTTCCTGCACTCTGACAGCATCCAGAATGTAATCATCCTCTGCTTCCAGTTCGGTGAGTGAAATCTGGTTTCTGCCATCCTGTTTGAAGACGGAAATATCTTCACTCACTTCACTGGCGATAAATACATAGGTTTCTCCTGTCTCTTCTATATAATATGGGACCATTGAGTACGGGACATAGTAAACATCACCTTCATATATCGTCATCCTGCCATACCGCGCCACTGCTCCCACCGTACGCAGAAAAGACGCCAGCACTTCCTTTCCGTCTCCTGCGTCATCACGCTGCAAACATGTTATCCTCATCTTTTTACTCCATTTAAATGATCATCAGAATGACACACTAGACTGCGAAAAATGCGATCAGTGCATATCCGATCTGATCAAGTCTGCCGGGAACGACATAATAACCATCCTCATCCTTCTCCGCGATCTTACCAGCTACGGCCAGCTTCACGACGTTGCTGATCGTCAGCGCATTTCCGGTCGCCGTCTCATAGGAGAATTCCTGTGCTCCGTCAGTTGTCTGCGCCGCTTTCCCGGTTATTATGCTCACTACATAGCCGACTGCAAATGCCGCCAGAAAGCCAAAGAAGTTCCACCATAAAGAGCCAATGTCCGTAAACAGGAACATCCCCATGTCGACGGCAAGCCCGGTGATGATCGCCGCGATACATCCCTTTTCGTTCCCTCTTTTACAAAATACTGCCAGTGTGAACGCACTGAGCATACACGGATAGAACATCGGCCCGATGATGTTGATAATATCAAGAACGGTTCCCAAACCACCAAGGAACAGCGCAAACACTGTGGCAAAGACACCCCAGAACAGTGTCATATAGCGGGAGATTTTCAGACATTCCTCATCCGATGCACCCGGCTTCCATTTTTTATAAAAGTCATTGACCGTGACAGTCGCCAGAGAATTGAGGGCGGAATCGACACTGGACATGCCTGCTGCAAATACTCCGGCCGTCACCAGTCCGGCAATTCCCACCGGCAGATATTTCGTGATGAATGTCAGCATTACATAGTCAGAATTTTCAAACGCCATTCCTCCGAACGCCGTAAACAGACAGATGCCGGAGAGCAGAAAAAGAAGCGTCTGAATCGGAACAACAAATCCCGCCAGAGACAGCGAAAGTTTCGTCTCACGGAGCGACTTTGCCGTCAGTACCCGCTGCACCTGACTCTGATCCGTTCCCAGATATGTGAGATACAAAAAACCGGAACCGAGCAGACCGCCCCAGAAGGAATACGGATTACTCAATGTGAACCGGAAATCCAGTCCCCTGATCATGTCGTTTGAGACGGCATTGGCCATAATCGTAGCCAGACCGCCGTCCACCGTGCAGATCGGAATAAAAATAGCAAGGATCACACCCAGCCAGATCACAAACATCTGCACAACATCGGTCCAGATTACCGCCGCGATCCCGCCAAACACCGTATAGAGAATTGAGAAGATTCCCATGATCAAAATGGCAATCTTCGGATCGGCTCCCATGATCATTGACAGTGCCAGCGCCGGACCATACATGACGACTGCAGTCTGCAGTCCCCGGGAAAGCAGGAAAATCACCGCCATAAAGCTCCTTGACTTTGTCCCGAAACGCTTTTCCAGATATTCATAGATGCTGACCACTTTCGTATTATAGAAAAACGGTACAAACGTCGTCATCAGCACGACCATCACAAGCGGAAACTGAAACGTATATGTCAGTCTCTGCAGGCCACTCGTATAGCCCCAGCCAGGCATACCAATAAAGGAAACAGCAGAACACTGTGTTGCCATCACGGACAGGCCGATCGCCCACCACGGAATCTTCCGGCTGCCAAGGAAATAAGATTCCGTATTTGTATTGGCCTTTCCGACCCGTGTTCCCAGAATCATCATCGCTGCAAAATAAGCTAACAGCACGATCCAGTTAATCATACCAAACTCACCCATTAAAGATTTCCTCCTTCTCTTTTCTCACAAATACAGGTATTTCATCGATTGCCGCAGGACAGACGATCGTCTGCTCCCCAGCATATACTTTCTGACTGTGAATCTGTATCCAGTCCCCTTTCGGCAGATACACTTTCCGTTCTCTGCAGCCCTCCGTAACGACCGGGGCAACGAGAATGTCTGGCCCGAACAGATAAGCATCCTCCACATTCCAGGCCTGCTCATCCTCCGGATAGTCGAAAAAGAGCGGCCGCATGACCGGTATTCCTTTTTCATGTGCCAGGCGCATCTGCTCCATAATATACGGACGCAGCCTCTCCCTCAGGATCATATATTTCTCACAGATTTTATAGACTTCCTCCCCAAACGACCATACTTCATTCGGAGAACCGCTCGTATACTTCCACTCTTTCGCATTCTTCCCGGTAAATTCCAGTCCGCCTGGCGCGATCACAAGCGGCTGGCGGAACCCATGCAGACGAAATACCGGACAGAAGGCGCCAAATTCAAACCAGCGGATCAGACATTCTCTGAATTCCTCCGAATCAATGTTCCCCCCATGGAAACCGCCAATGTCGGTTGTCCACCACGGAAATCCGCAAAGCCCCATGTTCATTCCCGCTGCAATCTGATTGCGCAGAGAGGTAAAGTCCGAACAAATATCTCCGGTCCACACAAGCGCTCCGTATTTTTGGGCCCCCGCCCAAGCACAGCGGACAAGACTTAAAATTTCTTCTTCCCCTTCCGCTCTGCGCCCTTCATAGACCATGCGCGCAAATTCTTTCGGATACAGATTACCCGTCTCCTTGTCGGAACCGATAGAAAACCGGTAATTGTCATACTCATACTTCGTTACTTCCGGTTCACATTCATCAAGCCAGAACAGATGTATCCCTTTGTCATAATAATGCGCTTTTAATTTATCCCACACAAAGGCTCTGGCCTCCGGATTCGTAGCGTCCATATAAGTATCTTTGTTTTTGATCTGTAGTCTGGGACCGGCTTCTGTGCGGATCAGATAGCCCATCTCTTCCATATATTGATAGTTTTCACTGCCTTCCTCCACCGTCGGCCAGACCGAAACCATCAATTTGATCCCCAGCTCTTCCAGCTCCCGGACCATTCCTTCCGGATCCGGCCAGAACTCCGGATCAAACCGGAAGTCCCCCTGTGCGCTCCAGTGAAAAAAGTCGATAACGATTACGGAAATTGGCAATCCTCTGCGCTTATATTCCCGGGCAACCGAGAGCAATTCCTCCTGTGTCCGGTAGCGCAGCTTACACTGCCAGAAGCCACTGGCATATTCGGGCATCATTTTGTCATATATCCAAGGATTACCTCCCATAACTATGTTCTTTCTGGTTGAATTTAAGTAGCAAGAGTTTTTCCACCTCACAGCATGGTTTTCTTATACTAACCCTAAAATAATCCCTATGCTCAATAAATGCAACCGCCCATGCAATGAAGCACTGAACTATTACAGTTCCGGCGGCCGCCTTTATTCCGCCCATTTCTGTCCTTACTGTTGCAGCCACCCCTCCCAATAATGCCAACAGGTTTTCTTCCGCAGATAATCCCCAAAGCATACAACTCAGCCATAATCGCAGGAACCGAACATCCAAAACCAATCAGTATAGGAACAATGCCGGGATTTTTCTTATGCCTTGCTACATGGAACCCCTCCTTTCTTACAGTTTTTTCACAAACAGACAACGGATTGCGTTCAGCACAGCAAGAATCATAACACCTACATCCGCAAAAATCGCCAGATACATATTCGCAATGCCCACAGCTCCTAATGCAAGACAGGCAAATTTCACAACAAGCGCCATCGAAATATTCTGGTAAACAATCCGCAGACATTTCCTTGAAATCTTGATTGCTTTTGCAATCTTAACCGGATCGTCATCCATCAGAACAATATCCGCTGCTTCGATTGCCGCATCGGAACCCATCGCCCCCATAGCGATACCAATATCCGCTCTGGAAAGCACAGGGGCGTCATTGATACCGTCACCCACAAATGCCAGCTTTGCCTTGCCAGGCTTCACCCGCAGAAGTTCTTCTACTTTTTCAACCTTATCTGCTGGCAAAAGTTCGCTGTAAACTTCATCAATCCCAAGTGATGCAGCAACCTGATTTGCCACTTTCTTTACATCCCCGGTCAGCATGACTGATCTTTCTACTCCCGCTTTCTTCAATTCCGCAATCGCCGCCTTAGAATGAGGTTTTATAATATCGGAGATTACGATATGACCTGCATATTTCCCATTAATTGCCATGTGGATAATTGTTCCGGTCTGGTGACAGTCCTGATAAGGAATATTCAAATGCTTCATCAGTTTATCGTTCCCGGCTGCAACCTCCATGCCGTCTACTTTTGCAGTCACACCGTTTCCGCTGATTTCCTGTATATCCGATACACGAGTCCTGTCAATTTCTCTCCCATATGCCCGCTGTAAACTCTTACTGATCGGGTGGGAAGATGCGCTTTCTGCAAAAGCAGCATACTCTAACAATTTTTCATTCCCTATGGTAGAATGATGAATCCCATTTACTTCAAAGACACCCTTTGTCATCGTTCCGGTTTTGTCAAAAACAACATATTTTGTCTGGGAGAGGATTTCCAGATAATTGGAGCCTTTTACCAAAACACCTTCCTTGCTTGCCCCTCCGATACCTGCAAAGAAACTTAAAGGAATACTAATCACTAAGGCACAAGGGCAACTGATAACAAGGAATGTCAATGCCCGGTAAATCCAGACTCCCCAATCGGCAGACAGCCCCATAAAAAGCATACGGACAGCAGGAGGAAGGAATGCCAGCGCCAATGCTGCATAGCAGACAGCCGGAGTATAGATTTTTGCAAACTTCGAGATAAAATCCTCTGATTTCGATTTGCGGGAACTTGCATTTTCCACCAAATCCAAAATCTTAGAAACCGTAGATTCTCCAAACTCTTTTGTTGTCTGTATCTTCAATACTCCTGTCATACTGATACAGCCGCTGATTACTTCATCACCTACTTTTGCCTCCCTCGGTAGACTTTCCCCGGTCAATGCACTGGTATTCAGACTGGAAGCACCCTCAACGATAATCCCGTCAATCGGCACTTTCTCTCCCGGCTGAACAACAATCACGCTGCCAATCCCTACTTCATCCGGATCAATCTGCTCTAATTTTCCATTTCTCTCAACATTTGCATAATCAGGACGAATATCCATCAGGTTGCTGATATTCCGGCGGCTCTTACCAACCGCATATCCCTGAAACCATTCCCCGATCTGGTAAAACAGCATAACGGCAATGGCTTCCAGATATTCTCCATTTTCATAAATAGCCAGTGCCATTGCCCCAATCGTAGCCACAGCCATCAGAAAACTCTCATCAAATACCTGACGGTTTTTAATACCCTTTATAGCTTTCCGTAAAATGTCATATCCGATGATAAAATAATTTATCAGATAACACGCAAAACGAATCCACCTTCCTGCGGACGGAAATAAATAACTGTCAGCCGTATCAAACATCTCTGCGGAAATAAACTGGAGTGCCAGCAAGATTCCGGCACTGAGTAAAATCCGAATCATCATAACCCTTTGCTTTTTTGTCATTCCATCTTTGCGGCTGCCAACAAAAATAAGAATCGCCGCAGCCATTATAATCACAACTGTCAACAATATGCTGATTACTAATTCCTGCATCGTAAAAACTCCTTTCAAAATATACTTAATTGTTTAATCATTCTTGATAAAAATGACACCCAAAAACTGCAACCGGGCATTCTCAGGGTGTCACCTTTTCATGGGCAGCTCTGGCTTACAGGAAAATCTCGCAGTCCGGCTCCACTTTTTTACAAGCATCCAGCACGTTCTTCATAACATCTTTCGGCTCCTGCCCCTCGTCAAATTCCACGATCATCTTCTGTGTCATGAAATTAACTGTTGCGCTCTGCACACCAGCAGTCTTGCGAGCCGCATCCTCCATCAAATTTGCGCAGTTGGCACAGTCTACCTCGATCTTGTAAGTTTTCTTCATTGTAAAGTCCTCCTTGTTATTTTTAAATTCATTGATTAAGTACTTGTTTAATCATCATAGCCGTAGTATAATACGGAAAAAGACACACGTCAATATCCCCAAAGCATTCCCTCCCAAACAGGCGAAAAGTATTTCCGTTTGGGCGAAATGCAAGTCAAATACCCCGCTGCAAGCAACGGGGCATCAAATTTGTAGCGCTGCAGAGCAGCGGGGTATTTGACCCTCGCAGCAGTCGCCAAATGTGCATGCAAGCATGCCCGCTTGGCTCGTTGCTCGCGGGAATAAAAGAAAGGAAAACAATATGGATAATATGAAATTGCCACATCAACATGGAGAAGGACAACAGACTGTACTGATCCAGAAACAGTTAGACCATGTGGATTATTTTCAAACCGTAGCGGAAGTTTTCAAACAGCTTGGAGATACCACCAGAATCCGAATTTTCTGGCTCCTCTGCCACCAGGAGGAATGTGTCCTCAATATTTCAGCTATGCTTCATATGTCAAGTCCGGCAGTGTCACATCATCTCAGACCATTGAAAAACAGCGGTCTGATTATTTGCCGGCGTGAAGGAAAAGAAGTATATTATCGAGCTGCAGATACAGAACAAGGACGTCTGCTGCATCAGATCATTGAGCAGGTTATGGAAATCACCTGTCCCGAATTATGAGATCTGTCCTATGAATAAGGAATTGAAAAAAATACAAAAAAATGTGGAGAAATTTCATCAAGAGGTATCACAGACTCTCATTCCGCTTTATTCCGGTATTGAGTTATGCTATCTTACATTTTCAACTGATTCTTTTTCTGTGCGGCATAAGGCTATATCACATATGATTCAGATTAACTACTGCAAATCCGGACAGCTTATGTGGGAAATGAAAAACGGAAACCGTATATATCTGAATCCGGGAGATTTCTCCTTGCATACCATGAAAGCCTGTACGGATTCTGTACTTACTTTTCCAAACAATAGGTATCAGGGACTTAGTATTTATATTGATCTGC
This sequence comes from Lachnospiraceae bacterium JLR.KK008, assembly GCA_037015955.1. NCBI lineage: Bacteria > Bacillati > Bacillota > Clostridia > Lachnospirales > Lachnospiraceae > Lachnospiraceae bacterium JLR.KK008. The sequence goes on along the minus strand of CP143548.1, from coordinate 408,283 downwards.
CAAAAGCCTCTGAAAATCCACCCGACCTGCTGGAAAACAGTACTATTTTTGAAACCATATTGCCTGAAAAATTTTGCAAAAATGATAGTCCTGCCTTTCTTGCCGGAAATGAACAGACGGAAAGTATCTTTTCTGCATTTTATGACCAGCCTGAAACACTTACGCTTGCATACCAGAAAATCAAAGTTTTAGAATTATTGTTATACCTTACCAAAATGGAATTTACTCCCCAAAGCAAATTGGTTGAATATCAATTCGAGCTAACAGAAACTATCCGAAAAATCCATGACCAGCTTTTGCAACACATGGAGCAGAGAATTACCATAGAGGAACTTTCAAGACAATATCTCATCAATCAAACAACTTTGAAAAATGTTTTCAAGTCTGTTTATGGAACTTCCATTGCAGCACATATCAAAGAACACCGAATGCGGCAAGCTGCCTATATGTTAATAGAATCAAATATGAATATAGCGGAGATTGCACAGGCTATTGGCTATGATAGTCAAAGTAAGTTTACAACTGCATTTAAAGCATATTTTAAAGTCCTTCCCAGAGAATATCGAAAAAATAAAACCAGGCAAAATATCTAATATGTGTTTCAAACAGATTGTCTAAGCAATCGGAACACCTACACACCCTCCGGGAGTGTCGAAAGACAAGAATACCTTGACCTTCTCCCGCAGATTTGCTACAATAGCACATGAATAATTCTATCCAAAACAACTGAACAGACACGAAACCAGACTGTTGTAAACCGGACAATTTACAGCAGTTTTTTTATGCCCAAATTTAGAAAGGAGCTTGAAAACAGGCGCAGACAGCTTGTACAGGAGCGCAAGGACAGGGCAAAACGCCTATGCCGCCGCAGGGGGCTTTTTGAAAGCCTTGTCCCCGACACGATACCGCTGACAGAGGAACAATTCAAGACCTTCCTTGAAAAGACCGTAGCCGCCCACCCTTGCCGACTGCATTCAAGGCATTTTGTCACGTAAAGCACAGGCGGGAAAACGGGGATATTCACAATCGTTGTATAACCTCAAAGACGCAGCAAATATGCTGAATTTCCTGCAGGCCAATAACATCATGGATATGACGGGGCTTGATGAAAAATTCAAGTCCATGATAGGGGAACAACTGGATATTCAAGGGAAACTGAAACCCGTTGAACGGCGACTTGCCACTCTGAAAAAGCACTTAGAGCAAGCCGACATTTATTTCAAGTACAAGGGAAAGAAGCCGAGAAAATCAGAAAGAGCGTTTACAGTATCTTGCAGCAGGAACAGCGGGAACAACAGCCCCACAGAAAGCAGGATATGGAACGATAACAGACAGGGCGGCGGGATAGCCAATACCTATTACCGCCGCCCGGTTTTGAAGTTTTATTAGACCGATAAACTGGAATTGCTTTTATTGTAAATCATCTTTAGAAATTGCTATTGAAGGATAATGAGAAAGTTCTGTCAAATCAACATTTAGTGGCACACTATAAACCATGTAATAATTATTAGGATTGAAGGCAATCAATTCATTCATTTTTTGTTCTGCTAAGTCTTTATCATTTGTAGCATACACAACTGATACAACACCTACTTTATCATTTTCCGTCCCCTGTATATTTCCGCATAATATTAATTTTAATGGGGCGTCTCCATTCAAGTTTTGCTTAATATAGTCCTTATATTCCATACTTGCCCTCCATCAATCCCGATTGTGATTTGATGATTTTTAAGGGAAATATTAGCTGTTATATTTTGTTATTAAAATACCCGCCAACCCTTGAAAATACTAAGTTTATCGCAGGTGAACTTTCCCTTATCGTTTCCCTTGTGTTATATCTTCCCACAGGGCATTACGAACCCTGATAAGGGAAAAAATGAGGGAAACAAAATCACATAAAACATTATAACACAAAATATATGGGAATTGGTAAACTGATTGAAATGCTTTCAAAAAATCAATGAAAAGAGGACGGATAAAAGATGAATATGATTTACGCAACATACAATATCCACCATAACAGCATTGACGTATACACTTATGCAGGCTACTTTTTACGGATAGACTGCAATAAAGCGGAAGAAGGATTAAAAACTACCCCTTGCTCTGAATGTGCCTTAAATGCTCTGGCAATAGACGAACCGCTTGAATACGCAAGGCTCTATCTTGATGGAAATATGCAGATGTGGGTGGATGCGGAAGATTCATTGGAATTGTGGTAATTTTTATAATTACTATATCAATATTTGCATAGTGTAGCTTTTTAATGAACAAATTGAAACAAATTAACTGAACCGATAACTGCTGATTATACATGTTATCGGTTCAGTTTTTCTAAAATAAACTCTTATGACAAGAGGTAATAAAACAGTTCAAATTTTCTACTTGGGAAAGGTTACAATAACCGTCGTGCCTTTTCCGACATGACTTTTTACATCAACTTTAGCATTATGGATTTTAGCAGCGTGTTTCACAATAGAAAGCCCAAGCCCGGTTCCCCCTACTGCCTTAGAATGGCTCTTATCAACACGATAAAAACGCTCAAAAATACGTTCTTGATGTTCGGGTGCAATTCCTATCCCCGTGTCCTCCACTGATAAAACTACCATGCCGTTTTCGTTCTGTATGTTTACCATTACTTTTCCGTTTTCATGGTTATACTTAATCGCATTGTCACAAAGATTATAAATCACACTGTATAAAAGCTGAGGTATGCCGTTAAGGGGAGCCGAAACGCCGGAAAGCTCCAATGTGACACATAAGGTATTTGCCTGTGGCTCTAAGCTCTGTACCGCCTTTTCTGCCAATGCGTATAAGTCGATATTTTCCCTCTGCATATCGCCCGCGCCTTCGTCAAGGTGCGAAAGACTGATAATGTCCTCTACAAGCCGTATCATACGTCCGGCTTCATCATAAATCTTTCCGGCAAAAGGTATTTTATCGTTTTCCTTTACCATATCGTTTTTCAAAAGCTCCGCATACCCGGAAATGGAGTGAAGCGGGGTTTTTAATTCATGGGACACATTAGCGGTAAATTCTCGGCGTATCTGTTCCGCTTTTTCTTTTTCCGTCACATTGAAAAAGAAAAGTGCAGCTCCTTTCACAATATTTTCAGAAGTGATCGGATCGGCGTCAATTTGATAGCTTTCTCCATACAGCCGGATAATGTTCTCGCCCCGTTCCCCTTGCAGGGCTTTCGTAAGGATTTCCTGCAATTCAAGATTACGGCACAAGGACAGCATATCAGAACCGATACAGTCTGTGTCAGCGTCTAACAGTTTTCTTGCCGCAGGGTTTATACTGATAATTTTTCCTTTTTGATTTAGGAGAATCATGCCTTCATTCATGCTGCCGATAATCGTATTTAATTCATTCTCTTTTTGGAGAAGTTCGGCTTTCTGTCCCCGCAGCTGTTTTTGCTGGCTGTCAATACGCCGTAAAAAAGGGGAAAGCTCATCATAGCCCTCATTTGACAACGGATTATCAAGATCAATTTCATTTAATGGCTTTACTATTTTTTTTGAAACTTGAATCGCCAAAACAATAGAAAGAATCAGCGCGATCACAAATATAATGCAAATCGGCTGTGTCATGCCTAAAAGGAGCGTCAATATAGAATTTTGAGATATGGAAAGCCGTAATATGGTACCATCATTGAGTTTCTGAGCGGAATAAAACGAACGCTCCATCAAAGTAGCAGAATACCGTCTGCTTTCACCATAGCCCGAAGAAAGGGCTTCCCGCACTTCTTCCCGCTCTAAATGATTTTCCATTTCCGAAGTATCAGACGCACTATCAAAAACAACATTTCCCTCTGCATCAATCCACGATATACGATAATTTTTGACTTTCAAATCATGGAAATAATCAACGCCCTCATTTGTAACGCCCTGTGCGGCAAGGGTTGTCTGCATTTTTAGCTGTGCCTGTTCAACATTTGAAAAGTATTCATACAGAACACCCATGAACAGGACAACAGACGCAAAAAAAACAGCCAATGCGACAAGGCAGATTGAACGAAAAATTCGTTTCGTCATACTTCCCCCTCCATTCGATACCCAACTCCCCGTACCGTTTCAATATAGCTCCCACATTCGCCTAATTTTGTTCGGAGTGTTCCAATGTGAACATCTACGGTTCGGGTTTCGCCTATGTAGTCAATGCCCCATATCATTTCAAGAAGCTGATCGCGTGTAAACACCCGTCCGGGGTTTTCCATAAAAGTATGGAGCAGCTTATGTTCTTTCAGTGTCAACTGAACCCGTTCGTTGTTTACAAGTACAATATATGTTTCCAAATTCAATTCTAAATTTCCAATTTTTAGCTTTTTTGTTTCTTCTTTCGGGCTTGTACGGCGCAATACCGCTTTCACACGGGAAATCATTTCCATCATGCCAAACGGCTTTGCAAGGTAATCATCAGCTCCCAAGTCAAGCCCGGTTACTTTGTCGTATTCGGTTCCTTTGGCTGTTGCCATAATAACAGGAACGTCCTCTGTTGCCGGCTGCATACGCAGTTTTTTCAATATGGAAATGCCATCTTCGCCGGGAAGCATTATATCAAGCATAATAAGCTGGGGTTTTTCTGTCTGCAAAGTTTCAAAAAGGCTGTCCGCGCAGTCAAAACCTTTTGCTTTAAATCCGGCAGAATTTAATGTGTATATCATCAGATCACGGATAGAGCTGTCGTCCTCGACACAATAAATCATATAAATCTGCTCCTTTCTTTCCTGTGGCAATATTCCGAACTCAATCATACCATATTACCTATATTTCATCAATGGCGGTATGTTCACCCCTCTTTGTTCCCTGTGATTGAGAACAGAACCCATTTTGCAATATTGACCGCATGATCTCCGATACGTTCAAAATATTTTGCAATCATTAACAGGTCTATGGCATACTCACCGTCTGTTTCGGGCTTGCTGAAAAGTTCAATCAACATTTTCTTCACCTTATCGAAATAGGAATCCACCACATCATCATAATCTATCACGGCTTTCGCTATCTGCATATCCTTTTTCACAAAAGCGTCAATACTGTCCGTTACCATTTTAATGACAGCAACCGACATATCATGGATAACTTGTGTGTCGTCGGTGGCGTGGATATTGGCTAATGTGATAATTTCCGCTATGTCTGCGGATTGATCTCCGATTCTTGCCATATCTGTCACCATTTTTAGCGCGGACGATACAACCCTCAAATCTTTTGCCACGGGCTGCTGCTGTAAGAGCAGCTTTAGACACATAGTTTCAATTTCACGCTCCTTGTGGTCTATCTGAACAGAGAGATCGGGAACAGCCTTTGCAAGCGCGGGATTCCCCTCTGTCAGAGCTTTAGCGGACATAGCAATCGCATTTTCACAAAAAGCCCCCATTGTAATCAACTCTTTATTTAATAAATCTAACTGTTCATCAAATTTTAGGCGCATTATCCAAACCTCCCCGTAATATAATCCTCTGTCCGCTTGTCCTGCGGCATGGAGAATAATTTTTCTGTTTCTCCAAACTCCACCATTTCCCCAAGCAGGAAAAACGCTGTCCTGTCGGAAATTCGGAGTGCTTGTTGCATATTATGTGTCACAATGACAATGGTATAGTCCTTTTTTAATTCTGCGGCAAGTTCCTCTACCTTTGCCGTAGAAATAGGGTCAAGTGCGCTGGTCGGTTCGTCCATCAGCAAAACTTCCGGCTCCACTGCCAAAGCGCGGGCAATGCAAAGACGCTGCTGTTGACCGCCCGACATACCAAGCGCAGATTTTTTCAGCCTGTCTTTTACCTCGTCCCAAATTGCCGCCCCCTTTAAGGAACGCTCTACAATTTCGTCCAGCGCAGCTTTAGAACGGATACCATGTGTCCTTGCTCCAAAGGCAACATTGTCATAAATGCTCATAGGGAACGGATTCGGTTTTTGAAATACCATTCCCACACGTTTACGCAGTAGGTTAATATCCATATTTCCATAAATATCTTCACCGTCTAAACGGATAGTCCCTTTGATGTGGCAGCCCTCCACCAAGTCATTCATTCGGTTCAATGTTTTTAATAATGTCGATTTACCGCAGCCCGACGGTCCGATCAGTGCGGTAATTTCGTGTTCCTTAAACGCCACATTTATTTTTTTCAAGGCTTGAAAGTTTCCGTAGAATAAATCCAAATCCTCAACCATGATCTTATCCATCTGTATTTTTACCTCCTATCTTTTTTGCTACAAATCCGGAAAGTGCATTTATCAGAATGACAACAACCAATAATACAACCGCAGTTGCGTAAGTCTGCTTGATATACAGTCCCTCGCCCGAAATAGAATACATATGGACGGATAAAGTTCTTGCCGACGAAAAAATGCTTGTTGCTATTTCTGCAACGGTTCCGGCAGTAAAGATCAGTGCCGCCGATTCCCCGACGATACGCCCGATTCCAAGAATAACGCCGGACAAAATACCCGGAACGGCGCAGGGCAGGACAATAGAGAATACGGTTCGTAGCTTTCCGGCTCCAAGCCCAAAGCTGCCCTCACGGTAACTGTCTGGAACGCTTCGCAAGGCTTCTTCTGTTGTCCGCATAATAAGTGGCAAAATCATAATGCTCAAAGTCAAAGCCCCGGACAGCAAAGACAACCCCAGCCCAAGATATTTTACAAAGAACAGGGAACCGAACAGCCCATAAACGATTGACGGAATCCCGGACAATGTTTCAGCGGTAATACCTACGATATGAACCAGTTTATTTCCCCGTCTTGCGTACTCTGTCAGATAAATTGCTGCACCAATTCCTACGGGAACCGCAAACAGCAGAGAAAGCAGCATAATGAACAGTGTATTGATAAGTGCTGGAAGCAGGGACACGTTTTCTGTTGTATATTTGCTGTCAAATAAATCCGGCGTTAAATTTGGAATCCCTTTTATCAATATATATGCAATAATAAAAATAAGCGCAAGTATTGTAATCAATGCTGCAAGGCATACAGAAAGAAAGAGAACAAAAGATTTAGGGTCGCGTCTGTATGCGCACCATTTCCGTTTCAATTTCCCAACCATTTATTTCACCCTCCTTTTGAACAGGGAGAGGGACAGATTGATAATGAGAATGAAAACAAACAGAACAACAGCCGTACCAATTAACGCTTCACGGTGTAAATCCGTAGAATATCCCATTTCCAATACAATGTTTGTGGTCAGTGTCCGAACGCCAGAAAGCATACTGTCCGGGATAACCGCTTGATTTCCGGCAACCATCATAACCGCCATTGTTTCACCGACTGCCCGCCCAATCCCTAATACAACCCCTGCAAAAATACCGCTCTTTGCTGCGGGAAGAACCGTAAAAAATACACTTCTTTCATGGGAAGCTCCAAGAGCAAGCCCTCCCTCATAGTAACTTTCCGGGACAGCCCGGATTGAAGTTTCCGAAACGCTGATAATGGTAGGTAAAATCATCAGCCCCAGCAGGACAGAAGCAGTAAGAACACTCATACCGCGCCCGCCAAAGGCTTCCCGGATAAAAGGCACTAAGACTACCAATCCAAAAAAACCGTACACAACCGACGGAATCCCCGCCATTAGATTAACAGCAGCTTTCAAAGGCGCATAGATACTTCTCGGAGCAAATCTTGCCATGAATACCGCTGTCAATATTCCAATCGGTACGCCAATAATCAATGCTCCGGCAGTTACATAGAAAGAGCCGACGATCATAGGGAGAATCCCATAGAGATTATTTGCAGGTTTCCAGCTTGTACCCAGCAAAAATTTGAAAACGCCTATTTCTTTTATTGCAGGGATACCGCTTGCAAACAGGAATATGCAGATTAGAATTACCGCTGCTATGGAAACAAGGGCTGTCAAGAAAAAAAGCAGTTTCATCACTTTTTCTTTTATATTCTTCATAATCATGCTCCTTATTGAAAAGGGGCGGCGGCTTTCTTACCGCAGCCCCTTAAAATCCTACTGTGATATTTCACTCCAACGAGCCGCATTACCCATGAAAATATCTTTTACCTGTTCGCTTGTAAGGTTATTTATGGGACAGTCATTATTAACAATCACTGTAATACCGTCCATTGCAATTACGGTAGCGGTCAGTCCTTTTTCCATTTCGGAATCTTTCAGCTCACGGGAAGCCATGCCTATATCGCAGGTTCCGTCTATTGTGTCAGACATACCAGTAGAAGAATCACTTTGCTGTATCTCAATCGTAACGCCCGGATTTCTCTCAAGATAGGCTTCTTTGAGCTTTTCCATAACCGGGGTGACAGAGCTGGAACCCGCTACAATAATTTTGCCCGAATCCATTTCCCCGCTGTAACTTCCCGCGTCAGATACAGAAATATATCCATTTTCTTCAATCACCGCTTGACCGTCCGCACTCATAATGAAGTCGATAAAATCCTGCGCCGTGTCGCTCAAACCGTCTTTTGTTGCAATGTTAAAGGGACGTGCAATCTCATAAGTACCGTTTTTAATATTTTCAATCGTTGCTTCGCAGCCGTCGATCTGAATCGCTTTTACAGTATCATTCATGGAGCCAAGAGAAATATATCCGATAGAGTATAAATCCCCGGCAACCGTTGTCATCATAACAGACGTAGAATTTGTAACGGCGGCGGTGTCTGTTGTATAGTCAATTTTTTCTCCCGCTTCATTTTTCTGCTCGATTCCAAACAGCTCTATGAACGCGCCGCGTGTCCCCGAACCATCTTCGCGGGTAAGTACATTGATCTCTCTTGCCGTGTCAAACTTGCCGGAATCTCCCTCGTTCTTATTACTGCACCCCGTTAATGCAGACAGCATTAGAACACTCACAAGGGCAAATGCCAAGAATTTTTTTGATGTTTTCATTTTTTGAATCTCCTTTGCTTTTTATTGTTTCTTGAAGTGACAGCTATATCATACATGACAAAAATCAAATCCAATATCGCGGCATTATAAAATAGATGTAAAGTTTTTACAAGCCAAAAATATCTTAATAAAATTTTAGAGGGGCATGTCATCTTGCCCCTCTGTTTCTGCTTTTTGAAATCTGTTTTGTTTGTCTGTCTGCATTTTCCCTTTGATAATTCCGTAACCGTTTGGATATGCTTTCTTCCTTCTTTTGTACTTTTTCCCCGTATTGTTCTTCCCATTTATCCACCTTGTCCCGATATTCGGCATTAGCAGTTTTAGAGACAGAAAAGACTTTGTAGAAATCATGCACCGTCTGGAATCCATATCGCTTGACTATCCCCGACAAACCAATTTTGAGAAGGTCTATTTCCTCATTTTTGCGCTCAATCCTGCTTTGCAGTTCCCCCTTCTTTGTCAATTTCGCAAATCCTTTCAGGCTGTCACGCTCCAGTTCCAACTCATTGCGTTCCCTCTCCGCATCAAAGATAATTCCGTTTTGGCGGTTTAATTCCTTATAAATTTTCAGCAGCTTTGGATATGCGGTGGCTTCAGCGGACATAACAGGCTTTGGTGGAATTTTAGGTTTTTCCTGTTCTGTTGTCTGTGTTTTTGCCTGCAACTCCTGTTTCTGTGATGATGGATTAGCAGTCGGTTCTTTATGAGTGATTTTTTCCTGCATTGGTATTTTATCAGTCTGCGGTATTACTTGTGTCGTTCTTCTCTCGTTTGGCTCTGCAACCGGCTGTATCGTTTCTTTCTCAAATAACTTTGCTGACAGTTCCCTTGCCTTATCCAATACTTTAGAAATCAGCAATGCCAACGCCGTAACAGCGGTCATAATAATACTTCCAAGACGTTCCGGCTGGCTGCCGAATATATCAACCGATTCTCTGATGCGGTCAGTGATATATTTTTTCTTTATCTGTCGTATCTCTGTTTCGGGAACGCCGCTGACAATTGCCCTGTCAACTTCCCTGTTCCAACGCATACGCATTTCGTTATCGGTCTGTATCTGTTCCGCTTTCGGGTTGTTTTTCCCTATCTTCTTGGTGGCAAGATACAATCCGCTGCTGTCGAACACATGAAGTTTTTCTTTGTCGTCTTTTACAAGAAGATTGATAAGGTCGGTATAGAAATGCTTTATCTCGTCAACAAAATTTTCCTGCTTGAACAGCTTACTCTTGGCGGTAAAAAGACTTCGCTCATAGACTTCTCCTTTCTTCACGATTTTACAGCCTTTGCGGACATTTCCGTTTTCGCCGAGTATCTCTTTCTTGGTTCGGACATGTCTCCCGTTTTCGTCATAGAACATATTGCGTGTCGCGGTTTTTTCTATGGGTTCGGGCAACAGTTCCCGTTCAGAAAAAATAAGATGGATATGGTAATTTGTCTTTCGTTTGTTATGGTGCAGTGCTGATACGCACTCCACGCCATATTTTTCTTTGAAGCGATCTGTAAAAAGCTGCAACAGCTTGTTTGGCTCATAAAGATTAGGGAATGATTCGGGCAGGGCAATGATAAATTCCCTCGCCTCAATGCACATTCCCTCTGTGCCGCTTTTTTCAAATTCCTGCCGGTTGCATTTCGCAAGCTCCGTCCAATAGCGGCGGTCTGTCGTTTCATAGACCGCATACAGGTTTTCCTGTTTCGCATGGCTGGATATATAAGTGATCCTGCCCCTGACATCGGGCAGCTTGCTCATGCGGATAAATGAATGTCTCTGTATTGTGCTTTGTCCTCCCTCCTGCAAATGGCAACGGGGATAGCAGCAGTGTCGGCATGACAGATTGTGAGCGGCAGCATAGGCGGCACGTTTGCGAACATATCCGCCTTATAGCGGTAATCACAAATGCGTCAGCATTTGTAATTCACGCTAGCGTGAATTTGCCCCCTGCAAGGGCGAAATCCCCATTGCATAAACGCAGTTTGTGCAATGGGTGTATTTCGCTCTCAAACGCCGAGGGCTTTAAGAGAAGAGAATCTCCCTTGAAACTGTTCGGATTATGCCGGTAAAATCAGCCTCTATGATAGCAAAAAATACTATCATCATGCCCAAAATGATGTCACTATGATAGCAAAAAGTGCTGTCGCTTATGATAGTAAAAAGTACAACCATGATAGTAGAAAGTGCAATCAGAAATATCAGTTGACTTTTTGCAGCCATCTTACATCACATTGAAAATACCTCCCGAAACATCAGTTGACTTTTTCAACTGAACATACCAAAATCAGTTGATTTTTTAAGTTGGTTTTCCAAAATGAACTTATTTTTTCAACTTGTTTTTGCCATTCCCCCAAATTTCCGCTTGTACCAAAAGGAAGCACATGATATAATCTATTTGCGTGTAGGTATATCATGGCTTCGGTCTGATACATACCTGAGGCGGTTTCGTAAGAAGCCGCCTTTTATACTGCTGATTTTCTTGTTACCGCTTTTACATCGCCCTTATCCCGCAGGTTCTTTCCCTCGTTCACTTCCATGAACTTTTCCAAAATATCGCTTTTGATAAGTACCTTTCGCCCGACTTTTAAGACCGGCAGCTTTCCCCATTCCACAAGGTTTCTCATGGTATTCCTGCCGATTCCCGTATACTCGGATGCTTCCTCGATTGTCATTGCAATCTTCGTTTCTGTCATCAACTTCCCTCCTTTTGAATTGCATTACGCAATTTTTCGTGTACTGATACTATACTGCTTTTATATTCCTTTGTCAAGCATTATGATAATATAAAAATTATTTTTAAGTTGCATATTGCATTATTGTGTGTGGTGTGGTATAGTATAAACATACCGACAAAGGAGGCGTATCAATATGAAAGATAAAGAATTGCGCAGGCTGATCGGTAGCAGGGCAAAACAACGGAGGGTGGAGTTAGGACTGAACCAGCCTTATGTCGCAGAGAAGATGGGGGTAGCCACTTCCACAATCGTGCGCTACGAGGCAGGGACAATCGACAACACAAAGAAGCTGGTCTTGGAAGGTCTGTCAGAAGCACTTCATGTATCTGTGGAGTGGTTAAAAGGGGAAACAGAAGAATACGAAACAAACATTACGGATAAAAGGGAATTATTCATTCGTGATGTGATGTCCTCCATTCTCGCAAAGCTGCCGTTTGACATGGAACAGGCAGAGTCGGACTTTACAAAGGATTTACTGCTGCTGATGTTGAGGGAGTATGAACTGTTCGTGGATTCTTTCCGGTTTGCCTGTAAGAATTTCAAGGACAATGCGGAAAATGCCGCACTCGCCCGGACAATGGGGTTTGAATCGAATAAGGAATATAACGAGATTATGTTCCTTCGGGAAATCACCCACACCGTAAACATGTTTAATGATATGGGCGATATTGTGAGGATCTATTCCAAAAATCCTGAAACAGCCACCGTAAAGCTTGCAAATCTTCTTTCTATGGTATCGGGGGAAGAATCCGAATCGGTATAGTAAAGCAATCGGAGTCATGATATACTTACACGCAGAAAGCATTTCATCAGTTCCGATTGCCCGTTATCGAAAGGAGAACGGATTATGGCAAAAGGTTCTGTAAGAAAAAAAGGAAAGAAATGGTACTACCGCTTCTATGTGGAGGACGCAAGCGGCAACTTGGTACAGAAAGAGTTTACGGGTACGGAAAGCAAGAGCGAGACGGAAAAGCTGTTACGGCAGGCAATGGAGGATTACGAGGAAAAGAAATTCATTGCAAAGGCTGACAACATCACGCTTGGGGAACTGCTCGATATTTGGGCGGAGGAAGAATTGAAAGTCGGCACGCTTAGCAACGGTACGGTGGAAAATTATCTCGGTGCGATACGGTGCATTAAGAAACACCCTGTTGCTGACCGTAGATTAAAAACCGTAACAGCGGAGCATTTGCAGACATTCCTTGACCTGCTTACTTTCGGAGGGACTTATCCAGACGGAAAAGTCAAAAAAGGATTGAGCAAAGACTATATCCACTCTTTCTCAGCGGTTTTACAGCAGTCGTTCCGTTTTGCGGTATTCCCAAAACAACTGATTACGTTCAATCCAATGCAGTACATCAAGCTGAAACGAAAGGCAGAGGAAGTGGATTTGTTTTCAGAGGAAGATATGGGACAGTCAGGCACGCAGCCTATTTCCCATGATGACTATGAGAAACTTATCGCTTATCTTGAAAAGAAAAATGTCTCTGCAGTTCTGCCGATACAGATAGCCTACTATGCAGGGCTTAGGATCGGCGAGGTATGCGGGCTGACTTGGCAGGACATCAACCTTGAGGAACAGTATCTTAAGGTAAAGCGGAGCGTCCGCTATGACGGCGCAAAGCACAAAACGATTATCGGACCGACTAAACGTAAGAAAGTGCGGACGGTAGATTTTGGGGACACACTTACCGCCATACTGAGAAAAGCAAGGAAAGAACAGCTTAAAAATCTGATGCAGTACGGGGAACTGTACCACCGCAACTACTACAAGGAAGTGCAGGATAAAAACAGGGTTTACTATGAGTATTACAACTTGGAGAGCACGCAGGACATTCCGGCGGATTACAACGAGATTTCATTTGTATGTTTAAGACCGGACGGCTGCCTTGAAACACCGAGTACATTGAGTATCGTCTGCCGGACACTGGCAAAGAAACTGGACGGGTTTGAGGGCTTTCACTTCCACCAGCTCCGCCATACTTATACAAGCAATCTGCTGTCAAACGGCGCAGCGCCGAAGGACGTGCAGGAACTCTTGGGACACTCTGACGTAAGTACCACAATGAATGTGTATGCCCATGCCACAAGGGAAGCAAAGCGGACTTCCGCAAGGCTCTTAGATAAAGTGGCAGGCAACGATTAAGTACATTTCACAAAAACTTTCCCTTGTAAAATACCCATAAGGGCAAAAACAAGGGAAAATACATATCAATTCACTATATAAGGCTCTAAAAGCCTTGAAAAATAAGGAAAGTTCAAGAAATTCATCTGCAAATCCCGATTTATCGGTTTGTACTGGGAAAACTATACCATACCCAATTACGAAAAGCAATCTGCACTTTGCCCCGTTCCGCCTATCCAGACCGTCTGCACTACTGCTGTGACTATCGGTAGGTTTTGCAGTGGCTCTGCCCCCGCGCCCCCGACCTCTCCCAAAGAACAGAATGGAGTGTTACGCAATAGGGCTTGAAAAGGCTTGACTTTTAAGGCATTACAGACGCGAAAATCCACAGGGTAAGGGTTTTATACTACTTACCCACGGAAAGGACTTCTAACCGTCCGCATGCGCTTTGCGCCCGTTCTTCCTGCCTGTTTCCCGCCGCGCTGAAAAATGTGTGCGGCTGTCGGGCTTGCGAAACCTGCTTTAAGACTGGAAAAGCCTGCTCCTTTGACGACGACTTCAACGCGATTACCCCCGCTATTCTGGAGGCCGACGCAGTGGTTTTCTCCATGCCCGTCTACTGGTATTCCATCCCCGCACAGATTAAGGGCGTCATTGACCGCCTGTTCTCTTTTGTGGTGGGCGGCAAGGATACTGCGGGCAAGGAGTGTGCTGTGATTGCCTGCTGTGAAGAAGATGATATGTCCGTCTTTGACGGTGTGGGCGTCCCCATAGAACGCTCTGCCGCACTGATGAAGTGGAAGATGGTGGGCGAGGTTCTGGTTCCGGGCGTGCTGAATGTCGGTGATATTGCTAAGACAGACGGCTGTAAACAGGCGGCGGCTCTGGCAGAGAAGTTTTAAGGAGGAAAAACACCATGCCCAAGAAAATTGTCATTCTCAATGGCAGTCCCCGCAGAAACAGAAACACCTCCGCGCTGGTTAAAGCGTTTACCGACGGCGCGGAAAGTGCCGGTCATACTGTAACAGAATTTTTCCTGGATGGCATGAGCATCCACGGCTGTAAAGGCTGCTTTGGCGGACATAGCAGCAGAGAGTGTCCCTGTGTCCAGCGAGATGACATGGACAAAATTTATCCGGCGGTGCGGGAGTGCAATGTGATCGTGCTGGCAAGTCCGCTCTATTACTGGAACATGAGCGGTCAAATCAGAACTGCTATTGACCGCCTGTTTGCTTTGGAAGAGGGGGGGACGGCAATCTTCTGCGGGGACACAGCAGGACTTCTGCTCTGTTGATGGCTGTGGCTTTGATGATGTTCTTCTTTACTATAATCACTTGATGGAGCATTTGAAGTGGGATAATCTCGGCCATGTTCTTGCCGGAGGAAGTGGAGACGTAGGCGATATTGAAGGAAAACCCGAAGTATCTGCCGCTTATGAATTAGGCAAATCCATAAATTAAATAAACTCTGAATCTGCCGCACGACGGCAAAAGAAAAAAAGCCGTCGTACAAGCAGGAGTATAATCACGCCCGTCCTGTCCTGCCCCTCAAACACACATTAGATTGATTTCTTCCACTGTAAATTTATCCATAGCTTATATCTCCCTCTCCGATTTTTTCTCTGTCCCCTTCTCCGGGGCTTCCTTCTCCGACTTGTCCCTCTGCTCGATGACTGCTTTTTTCTCTGCCAGCTTGTCTAACAGCTCCCAGTGGCATAATCATTCTTTTTACCGCCTAAAAAGCGCATCAAAAAAAGCAAGGCATTTAATTCAAACAATGTCTTGCTTTTTCGTCTTTTAAATGATAAACATACTCTCTTTATCAGTTTTGTCGTAAACCGGTCGTAAATTTTGCCTTTCCTGTGAAAACCCCTGATTTTACTGGTCTTTTCCGCCAAGCGTTTTCATCGTCGGGATTTCTTATCACTTTATTTTAAAATGACTTATTTCCCTTTATTAAGCCACTTTTCGGCATCTTACAATCAGTCAAATAACACTTTTAAACTGATTAAAGCACCCGAATTTGTCGTACCCTTGTCGTATGGCACACAATTTGTCGTACTCTCTGTCAGTCCTAGCCGGACTCTTTCCTAAAATACATCTAATTTGTGTGCTAAGTTTTGAATTGCTTCCTGCTTCTTTGCATCGGTGACTTCCGCATAAATGTCCATCGTGGTTTCAATGTTGGCGTGTCCCATGATCGACTGGATCACCTTTAAATTTGTTTCATTCTCGCAAAACCTTGAGCAAAAGGTATGCCTCAAATGATGACATGAGAAATGTGGTATTAGCACTGGCTCCCTGTGCTGCTTGGAAGCGTTTACCACTTCTTCTGCATTGTACGATTCGTATATACGCTTAATTGCCCGGTTGATAGACTGCGGATTATGGACATAGCCAAAACGGTTCATAAAAATAAATCCTTTCATACCGTCAATCTCCGTTTCATTAAACCCGTTTTCCTGCTGGTCTGCAAGTTCTGTCTGGAGTGCGTCATATACCGCATCCATCATCGGAATAATGCGTATACCTGCTTCTGTTTTTGGAAGTGATATAGAAAACGTACACATGGGATGTTCTTTATACTCTGTACTGTAATACACTAAACTGTGGTTGATGCTGATTATCCGTTTTTCAAAATCCACATCTTCCCATCTGATTCCGATAGCTTCCCCTATCCGGCATCCCGTTCCTAACAAAAATTTAAACAAAGATGTCCAGCGGAAATACTTCGGACTGCTTTCTACATAGTTTATAAAGGCTCTCTGCTGTTCCAGAGTCAGAGCATGTCTTACGCCATGATTTTTCCCCGGCTGTTTTTTTATCTGCGCCATAACTCCGTCACTTGGATTGTTGCGGATAATATCATCCCGCACTGCTAACTGAAATGTTGGGTGAAGAACCGTATGGATTGTTTCCAATGTGTTAATCTGCATTTCTTTGTCCTTCAGCAGATGCTGGTAAAACTGCAATACATCAGAAAATTTTATTGCTGCAATTTTTTTCCTGCCAAATCCATTCCTGATAAAACGGTCATACATATATTTGTAGTTCCTCATGGTTGTTCCCCTGAGTTCTGACTTTGTAGATATGTACCTGTCAAAAACAAAATTGACTGTTGCACTGCCAGCCACATATGTATCCAATCCGTCTAACTGGTCTTTAATCAGTTTTTCTTCCCTCACACGCAGTTCCATAATATCCTTTGAGTATATGCTCCGGCGCTTTCCTTCCGGATCAGTATAAGTATATACATACTTGCCATCACAACTGCGCTGCGTTTCGCCTTTCCTTAAAACCCTCCCTTTATTATCCTTTCTTGATTTTGCCATCTCTGCTCCTTTCTCAAGGAAAGAGATTTCGTACTAGCTGCTCAGGGTTTCTTCCATTGCATACTGCAAATCAATCCCCTTTTGTAGCACCTGCGTTATGGTCATGTCATGTTTGGACGCATATTCTCTGAGTTTTGCGGCTTCATCCTCTGTCAACTTTAATCCGATAAGATTCTTCTTCGGATTGTCCGACTTTGGTCTGCCTGTCCTTGCCACAATATACACCTCCATCCATTTCATAATCATTATACTTTCAGTTAAACCAAAAGTCAACACTTATTTTCAGTTATACGAAAAATCTTTCTTAACCAAGACACCAGCTACCTATTTCACACGAAATGATTCAAGATATTGGTCAAATATATCTAAATCAACCAATACCATTCTGTCAATCTTCAAGATAGCACCTGCATCTTTCGCTAAAGATTGAAATTTATTCATGCCCATACTGTACATTTCTGCTCCGTCCTTATATCTGACTAACCTCTTTTTGTTAATTGCTTTCGGTATTCTCTGCATTAAAATAGTCCTCCTTTTTTGCACAGCCTTATCTGCTAATAAATAGACAGAATACACTTCTCCCCATTTATTAGCAGATAAAAAACTGCAATACAGGTGGCAGATCGCTACACTGCCCACATCGGTCTTGCACCGTCATTCAAATTGACCGGATTGCAGATTTCCTGCAACCCGGAAGTATCATTATCACAGATATGCTTCATCGCCCCTTGTAACCGCTACACACTTTGCCAGATTCCACTCGCTCCTTACCTTTGCTTCAATGCAGTTTTTCAGCATTTCCTCACGTTCGCCCCGCCATAAGACAGGGCAGGTATGTCATGGCGCATCTGCCTAGTGGCTCCGCATATCCTCACGTCCTGTATGCAATACAGTATTCAGTTTTCAATGTACGACGCTGATAATCAGCTATAGAAAAGGGCAGTTAACCGCCCGTTATACCGCTTCAAATGCCAGTATCTTCGTAATCAGCTTTGTTTCAAGCCTCCGGCGCAACGTTTCATCAACACAAAAATGCAGCCGCCCACCCTCGTCATACATTTTCCGGGTGGACAAAGTGATTATGTATCCCTCGTAATGCTTCAAAACTGCGTTGATTGCCATTACATTGCCTTCTGATGCTGCCTTTATGATATGGAAAGGCAGCAAATTCTTTTCTTCACTATTCTTACATTTCTTTTTCATCTGCTTTTTCCTCCATAATCTTTCTCAAAATCTCAAGCGAGCGTGTCCGGTGTTCGTGGATCGTACTGCGTACAAGGTTCATTTCCCTTGCTATATCCGCATCGCTCATTTCCAGAAAATACGAAAGCAGTATTACATTCCGCTTCCGTTCCGAAAGTGCCTGCAACGCTTCCGCTATCAGGGTGTCTTTTACTTCAATGTCATATCCATGCACTGTAAAATGACTGTTCTCCACTCCATACTCATCCATAACAGACAACTGGTTCAGCTCCTTTTCAGACAGTTCAGAAAACATGGCTTCATGCTCCCTGCGGTAATCCATGTGCCGGTAATAGTTAATCGCTTCACCTTTCAGCGACATCTGGCACAGGCGGTCAAAGCGATGCCTGATTGTCAGTTCATCATGGCAAGAAGGTTTCTTCATACGAGTTCACCTCCTCCCCCGTTGTGACGTGACAAAGGCATACACCTTTTCCCTTTCCGTTGTATCTGCCAAATAGCAATAGGCTGATGTTCGGGTGGGAGTAAAAATTTTTGAAAAATTTATATAAAAAACGCCCGAACAGGCTCAATGCCCATTGGACGTTATTCATATCTGTTATTCTGTTTTCTCCACAAACTGCGAGCGTGTATAGTTCACTCTTTAAGGTATATTCTGCTTCACTTCCAGTAAAACACCTTATAAAAGAACCTTCCCACGCCAATAGACGGACAGGTTCCCGAAGTCAAAAAAATATCCCTCAGACCGTTCAGAACACATAAATTCCCCTAAACGTACCCAAAGGATAAAAACCACGCAAAAAAACCTTTGGATACTGCGTTTTTTTATATGCAATATCCAAAGTCATTCTATTTTATTATGTATTATGCCCCTCTGATAAAGTGAATTATTAGTGCATTTCAAAAGTAAAATGTGCAATATACACTATACATGGAGGTGCATATATGGCAAGAAAAAAGAAAATTGACAAGGAAATGGGATTTCGTTTGAAACAGGCTAGGACTGAACAAAAACTGACCTATGAAGAACTGGCTGAAAAATCCGGCGTTTCCTCACGCTATATCGAGGAAATCGAAAATCATGGAAACGTGCCAAGCCTTGAAAAGCTGGGGCAGCTCATACGAGCCTTACATATTTCCGCCGATCCGTTTTTTTATCCAACTGTCCCGGCAGACAACCTCGACTACCAGCGGCTGTTGGTTTATCTGTCACAATGTACAGAAGAACAGATTATAACAATTCTCGCTATTGTGGAAGCCTATCTTCGGACATATAAAAATTTTTCGAAGTAAATCCACTCCCTCTCCTATCTCTTTTCTAAAACAAAGGCGGCTGCCCTTAGCCGCCTAATTACCTCCTTCCTCTGCAAAACTGTGGCTTGTTTCGCTATACAGAACGCTTCTTTTTAAGGAAGCAGAATATGTCATCATTTGTCATTTCTTCTCAATGTAATAATTGCATGGCATATCAAGCCAAATACAAGAGAAAAACAGCCACCGCCAAATAGTGATGCTCCCCATCCTGCACCCGACATTGTCATAAAACCGCCAACAAAGAAAATACCAATGCCAAGAAATATACCAACACCATAAAAAAGTCCAATTGCCATATCGTACTTATTAAATTGTCGTTTCTCCTTTTTTTCATATGTTTCCATCTTTGTTATTACCTCCTTCGCAAAATCGTCCATGTGGACTCCAAAAAGAAAGCAAATTTTTTTCAACGTATTTAAATCGGGTTCATTAACATCTCTCTCCCAATTCGATAGTGCCTGCCGGGTAACATTCAATTCCCCGGCTAGTTCTTCCTGTGTCATTCCCGATTGTGTTCGCAGATGACGTATTTGCTTTCCTGTTGTAATATTCGTCTGTTCCTGGTTCAAAATAGTTCCTCCTCTCTGATACTGATTTTATCAATGATATTTCGCAATAGCCAGCAATGAACACTTGCATTGCGCAAGACGTTACATTATCTTCTGAAACATATGGCGAACCTTATCTAACCGACTATTTGGGCGGCGAGGTTGTACTACAGGTTCCCCAGAAGTTTCCTGATACCCTTTCAATTCTGTCAAACAAACGCTTCTTCCATTTGTATAGAAATTCAAATCACTTTTGTATTCCCCGATCCGCCGAGCCGGTATTTCTCCAGTTAAAATTGCCTCATTATTTTTTAACGAAGTTGTTTCAATTACCGCATCATATTTCACAGCATCATGATAAGCTCGTGAAAGATATTCCTGCGGCGCAAATAGGATAAAAGAAAGATAGGGTTCTAAAACTTGCGTTCCCGCTTTTTTTAATACCTGTTCCAACACAACAGGCGCAAGAAAGCGGAAATCTGCCGGAGTACTGACCGGGCTGTAATAAACACCATATTCAAAGCAAATTCTGCAATCTGTTACCTCCCATCCATACACTCCCTGCTCTAATCCATACCGAATCCCTTCCATAACTGCGTTTTGAAAGCTTTGGTTTAAATAACCGAGAGACACTTTACTTTCATATTCTGTTCCGCTTCCAACAGGAAGAGGAGTGACAGCCAAACCAATCGACGCCCAAAAGGGATTTGGCGGTACTTCAATATGAATTGTATAATGAGCCTCTTTTCGTGGTCTTTCCAGATAAATAACGGTAGGCTCTTTTATTGCTACCTCGACACTATATTTTTCATTTAATAAAGAACAAACAACTTCCAATTGTACTTTTCCCAAAAAGGAAAGAATAATTTCATGAGTAATAGAATCAATCATAAAATGCAGAAGCGGATCAGTATCCGCAATCTCTGTAAGGGCATCCAGTAATACTTCCCTTTGCTCTGCTTTGATTGGCTCTATCGTTGTCCGAAGAAACGGCAGGGGATTATCCGTCCACGCCTTGCGTGGCAATAGTTTTTCATCTCCTAGAACATCATTTAGTTTTAATGTATTGTCAGATAAAATAACAATCTCCCCGGAATCAGCGGTGTCTGTTGGGACGATTTCTCCATCAAATGGAATTGACATCTCTGTAATTTTAATTTTTTCCTTTTTTGACAAAAGAATCGTTTCCCGTAAACAAAGCGTACCGCTATAGAGCCTTAAATAGCAACGTCGTTTTTTCTGCTCGGTATATTCAATTTTAAATACATACCCACACAATTCCGATTGACTGTCGTCTGTTTCCAATGAAAAAACTTCTGTAATCACTTCAAGCAATTCTTTTACCCCGATATTGTCTTTTGCGCTTCCATGATATACCGGAAAAAGCGTTCCCCTTTGTACCCTTCGTTTTATTTCTTTTTGCAGTTCCCACAGTGTCAAAGGGACTCCTGAAAGATATTTTTCTAAAATATCATCATTCCCAGCAATTACAGCATCCCACTTTTCAAAATCTGCAACATCAGAAAGTATTATTTCTGAACATAAATGAACTTCCTGCATAACAATCATATCTTCTGTCAATTTTTCTCTGATATTTTGATAAGTTTGCTCAAGAACAACACCACTTTGATCTATTTTATTGATAAAAATGATTGTTGGTATCTTCATTTTCCTTAGCGCATGAAACAGCACTCTGGTCTGGGCTTGTACACCATCTTTTGCGGACACTACTAAAATTGCTCCATCCAGAACCGATAAGGAGCGATGCACTTCTGTTAAAAAGTCCATGTGTCCGGGGGTGTCCACAAGATTAACTTTGTACCCTTTCCAGCGAAAAGATGTAACGGCAGCCTGAATTGTAATTTTCCTTTGACGTTCCAAAGCCATAGAGTCCGTTCTTGTTGTACCTTTATCTACACTACCTGGTTCCATGATTGCCCCACTTGTATACAGCAGGCTTTCTGTCAGTGTTGTTTTTCCTGCATCAACATGCGCAAGAATGCCGATATTAATTATTTTCATATGTCGTCCTCCATTCACAGCCAAAAAAGGCATAAAAATCCCCAGCAGTAAAATACTTTTACCACTGGGGATATAATCTGTGGACATACACATAAAAGACACGCACCAATAGGTACTTGCCACTTGTCTTGCTATGTCAATATAAATAAGGCAAAAGTATTCTTAAATTTGGCACAAAAAACTAAGCCCTTGTTCCAAAGGACATCCCAAAGTTTTTTGTTCCCACTATTTGATTATAGTTTTATTTAAGAATACCTTGCCGCATATTTTTTAACTCCTTTTTGGAAATGTAGTAATTATAACACATCTGCATCTGAAAAGAAAGCATTAAATAATATTGACTTACATTAAATTTTCTGGAGACTTATGCTAATATTCAAAGAAACAAATCGAAATATACAAGAGGATTTTTTATGGGAAACGAGATAAATATTGCATTACTTCAAATGCTTCCGGGTAAGGATATTACAGAAAATATGGAAAAGGCATAATTATTTAAAAAATAGAGCAATCGCAACCATAATCTGAAAAGGGAGATAATATTTAAGAAACATCAAATATTCGGATAATTATCCTGTAAAGGTTGTCATTCTCTGTTCAGATGCAGAGACAATAAAAACAGCCGAACAACATCAAGGAAAATTTGGCTACTCCCCATACTGGCTTTTGCTAAACAACTCCAACCAGTCACCCCAGTAGACAATAACCTCCATTTTGAAACTGGAATAAATTTGTCGATCATCACAATTCCAATCTCATAGAAATGACTTCCTGAAATCCGGCTATGCGGGAGCGAAATCCTTTGGGATTTCTTCCACACTCGACAAATCCAGCCCGTTCGTACATAGAAACTGCTCTTTCATTTTCAGCAACTACTTTAAGTTCAAGCTGGTTATATCCCGCTGTTTTAGCACATTCGATACACGAAGTCAGCAAAGCCTTACCAATTCCAAGTCCCCAATACTTTCTCACAACACTGATGCCAAATTCTGCTCGATGCCGTACCTTATATTTTGTACCGATTGCCTCAATTCCTGCTGTTCCCGCAATTACACTGTCAACTATGGCAAGCAATTCAATCTCTCTTTCACTCTCAGCTTTTTCTTTCAGAAACTGGCTCTCCTGTGCGGCATTAAAACTGTTTTCATCTGGATATGTAAGCAAATAATCTGTTTCACTATGTGTCAGATTGAAATTATCCACTACAAGCTGACCATCACTCTCTGTTCCATTCCTCAAACAACATTCCATGCCATTACTTAATATTATTGTTTTGTTATATCTCATAACTGCTCCTTTACTGACAACTGTCCTCAAAGTCAGCTTCTTCATCTATACAATATCCTAAGCAGAAAAATGTTTTCTCATTTCATATTGTTTAACAAATACACTAAATTTCAATTTCTTCAAAAAAGCATTCAATGCCTGATCCCGTTCATCCACATTTATTACTCTCATCTCTAAACTCTTTGTTTGTTTAAGTAAATCTAACAAAATCTCTGTGGCAACTCCCATTCTGCGATATTTGGGATGTACCGCTAACTGCGCAATATCTCCTTTTATTTTGTCCACAATACCATATCCAATCAAGTTTCCATCAAATTTAACAATCGTATAAGAAAAGGATTTAGCGATTGCACAAACAGCGTCTTTTGCGTTTTGCCATGAAGGTGGATAAGTCCAAAAATCTTTGACTGCTGTCCATTGATCATCTTGTAATTTTTCCGGATGTTCCAGTTTCCACACTTTATGTACGCCCGGTTCTTTTATCTTGCCCGTCAGTTGGTAACAATTCAATATTCTGTTAATTCGAAATCCCTGTTTTTTATATAAAGTGAGCGCCTTCTCATTATCTTGAATCACTTCCAGTTGATACACGCTGATTTTATTTTTTATACATATAGTGCTAACCAGATTCAATAATTCCCCCATAATTCCTGTTCTCCGAAAATCGGGGATAACTCCTGTTCCGAGGTCATAGACTGTCTTTTCGTTATCCCAATCTCTCACTCCATTCAAGATAAAACCGACAAGCGTTCTATCTGCAAAGGCTCCAACTGAAACCGCAGGCATAAATCCATTTCTTTTCAGCATTGTTTCAAAAGATTTAAAAGGCATATCAACTGAAACCTGATAATCAGAAAATGCCTGTGTAAACGCTTCGTATATACAAACGGAATCTGTATTTTCCAATGTCCGGTATTCCATATTCTCTCCTAAAATGTCATATTTACTCTATTGGAAGATTGTGCTGTTTCAAAAATGAGAGCTTATCCCAATAGCCTCGCTGGAATAAAATTTTCCCATTCACTACCTGAAAAAAACCACACCCCCGTAACCCCAATGGATCTCGCCATTCAAGGATTGCCCATTGCCCATCCTCAAAAATATTTTCTACGATAGCTGTCATATCCGATGTTGAAAATTCGGCTGTGAACATAGTACGGATTGCTTCAATGCCTACTACTGGCTCATTCGCTACTTGGTGATTCGTCGCATTTTCATGATAAAGGGCTGTAATTGCTTCCACATCATGTTTATTGAATGCATCTACCCATAACTGAACAACTTCTTTCGGTCTTAACATTTCTGTTTTTCCTCCTATGCCTTGTGTGTTTTTATTATATCAAAAAGCAAGTTAAAAGTCGAGAATCATGATAAAGGCACAAAAACTCCACAAACCAACACACCCTCCGGGAGTGTCGAGGGTAGAGTAGCAAGCACTGCCTGTGTCATGACACAGGCGAAATTCCCCACACTTTACTATCGTATATGCGTGTGAATTTCCATAGGGAAGCATCCCTAACCCTCTTTTATTTTTTCTTCGGTTTTCCTGTGGAATACCTTGACCTTTCCTGCCGCTTTTGCTACAATTTGTTTTGGATAGTTATGCCCAAAACTAAATAAAACTTGAAACAAACTGTTGTAAAAATCGAACATTTTACAGCAGTTTTTTTGTACCCAAAAGAGAGAAAGGAAGTGGCAGAAATAGCAAAGCGAAACCGCACCAATCCGGTGCAATTTTATCTCAGCGATGATGAGCAGTACATCCTCAATACCAAGTTCAAAGCATCCGGCATGAAGAGTATGTCTGCCTTCCTGCGCAAGCTGATCTTATATGGATATGTGTATGATGTTGATTACAGTTACCTGCGAAATTATAATACGGAGTTGGGACGTATCAGCTCCAATTTAAACCAGATCGCAAAGAGGGTAAACAGCACTGGAAACATTTATCAAGAGGATATAAACGAAGTAAAGGAGTTGATGAATGAGGTATGGCATACACAAAAATCCATGCTATCAAAGCAACCGTTGATAAAGCCATAGAATATATCTGCAACCCGGACAAAACCGATGAACAAATCTATGTTTCGTCTTATGCGTGTGCGCCCGAAACTGCGGCAATTGACTTTAAATATACGCTTGACCATTGCAGGGAAAACAGTCCCAACAAAGCCTATCATCTCATACAGGCTTTTGCTCCGGGCGAGGTCGGTTTTGAAGAAGCGCACCACATTGGAAAGGAGCTTGCAGATAAACTTTTAGAGGGAAAATATTCGTATGTTGTTACCACCCATATTGACAAAGAACACGTTCATAATCACATCATTTTTTGTGCCGCTGACAACATCGAACACAACAAATATCACGACTGCAAACAGTCCTATTACCACATCCGTAAACTGAGTGATGAACTGTGCAGGGAACACAATCTTTCCGTCATCATTCCGGGTGGTGAACGTGGCAAAAAATACAAAGAATGGCAGTCTGATCAGAATGGTTCGACTTGGAAAACACAGCTTCGACAGGACATCAATTTTTTCATCAAGTCGGCTTCCACCTATGAAGAATTTCTGCTTCTTATGCGGGCAAAAGGTTACGAAATCAAAGGGGAAACTTTTGGAGAAGATGCTGCAAAATATATCTCTTTCCGCCCTCTGGACAAGGAGCATTTTGTCCGTGGTAGTGCAAGGTCTTTAGGGAAAGAATACACAAAGAAACGTATCCGGGAACGCATCGAAAAGAAACGGGAACGAAAGGCAGTTATCCCGAAAAAAGACTACTCTTCCCGCAAGATCATTGACACCTCGGACGAGAAATTCCAGAACAGTCCCGGACTGCAACAGTGGGCGGCAATCGAGAATCTGAAAATCGCCGCACAAAGCTATAATGAAGCTGGTTCTCTCTCCGATCTGGAGCATAAAATTACTGTAAAAAACGAAGCGGGAAAGTCCGCCAAACAGAGCGTTGTGGAACTGGAACACCGCATGAAAAACCTTGCGGAAATCATCAAATATGCCGAGCAGTACAAGGACAACCGCTCTTACCATATCGCCTACAAAAAAGCCAAGAACCCGGACGCATATTTCCGCAGATACGAGAGCCAGATTATCCTTTATGGCGGTGCAAGGCGTATGCTTGAACAGGCAGGCATCAAGCTAAAAGGATTGAATGTGGATAAGCTGCGAGCCGAATATCAGGCATTGGAAACGCAGAAAAAAGAACTGACCACAACCTACAAGAGCTGTGAAAAAGAGGTGTGGAATTTAAAGCGGAAACAGGAAAATCTTAATCGGTATCTCGGACGAACACAAACCGATCCGGTGCAGGAACAACAGACAAAAAACAAAAACCACAGCTTATAAACCAATAGGGGGGAGAAACTTTCGTTTCTCGGAGTACTTTGTCTACAGTCTGAATCAATCGTATTTTTTACGATTGATTTTCTGATTGCTTTTATTTAAAATATAAAATTTAAATTTTCCTTAACAGCCACATGACAGTTAAGTTCTCCCTGAAGTGCCCTTATGCTGTTATAAACCATACTGCTTTCCTGAATTTCATCTATGATAAGTATAGTCTCTTTTGAATTGCAAAATTCTTCCAGTCTCTCTTTTCTGCAATAATTGACCGTTCCAAAACGTAATGAATTTGATAATACAAGCTCCTCAAAATCATGTAATTGATTTTCAACAGCCAGATTTACATAGATTACCCTATCAGCATAAATTGGTACAATTATCAACAACTGAGCTATTCTAATCTTACCTTCTAATTGATTGAATCCAAATATTCTAAAACTTCGGATAAAGTGATTCTCGCATTGCCTTGTTCACTATTTAAAACTTCAGGTTTGCTCATATCGAATGAGGCTTGCGTCACATTTAACAGACTAGGATAAGCATTTTCATATGTTTGTGTAATAAACAGATATGTTTCTCCCACTTCGATTGTTGAAGCACCTTCTACAACAAAAAATTGACCATCTATCTTTCCACCTGGTCGTTTTATTGAAATTGAACTTGATTCTACATTTCCTTTATACACCTTTTCAATACTAATATCAAAAATTGTATATGGAATTTCTGTAGCTTCAACTAATCCAGTTTCAGAATCGGCTCCTGTTTCTGATTTAACATTCAGTGATTCATAATTAATTTCCGTAACTGTACCACTAAAAACTAAATCTGAAGCATCAACAATTTCTTCCGCAGTATCATATACAGGATATTCCGCTTGAATAATAGTAGTTTCATTTTCATTTGTTGTGGATTTTGAATTTGAACTACAAGCACTCATAACAATTGAAATCAATAATATGCCAACTAGCATAAACGCTCTTTTTTTCATATCATCATCCTCCATATTTAATATTAAAATTATTAATCATATTTCGCATTAACATTGTCAACATCAAATGTTTGTGGTGCTGTCATACCATTTCTGTTTCTGCTATATTTCATAATTGATGATTTTGATGTATCCAGAAGTCAACAAGTATTCACGTTAAGGTAGTGTAAATTCTTGAAAGTCATTTTCTATTGCTAAATAAAATATTTATAAACTCAAATCAGTCATTAAAGGAAGGTGTCATCATCACAAAAAGTACAAAATACTCTAATTATACGGAAATCTACTCCCTACAGCATATATCGGAATAGATTTTATCTCTTTGCCCTTTCCACCGCGTGTTATCTCAGCGACATAATTTTAATTGGGAATACAATCACATCTGTGTAAAAACAAACCACTAATAGTAAGGTCACAAACGTAATTGTTGTTATTAACGAGAATGCTACCCCCCCAGATAGCACTCTCCCTCTGAATCAATTCTGTTCTTCATCCAGCCATTCTTTTAGCTTTTTCTGTAACAGCTTTTTATCCGGCAAATATAATTTATACTCTTTTGCATAAATATTGGCATTTTCCGGGAGTGTTAAATCGACAAGAGCCTCATCACTTTGCTTACAGAGTAAGATACCAATCGTCGGATTTTCTCCCTCAATTTTCTCATACCGGTCATAATAGTTTACATACATCTGCATCTGTCCTAAGTCCTGATGTGTAAGCTCATCAATCTTAAAATCTATCAAGACATAGCACCTTAACAATCTGTTATACAGAACCAGGTCCACATAAAAATTTTTGTCATTAAATGTAAACCTCTTTTGCCGCTGTTCAAAGAGAAAGCCTTTCCCCAACTCCAAAAGAAACTTCTGCATTTTCCCAATTACCGCCGATTCCAGATCACTTTCATGATATGCTGCTTTATCCTCCAGTCCTGCAAACTCCAGTACATACGGAGTATGTAAAATATCTTCTGGTTTCTGCGGAACGGCACCTTCATTTGCCAATCGCATCACATCATTTTTATCTCTGCTCAATGCAAGTCTTTCATACAAACTGGAGTGAAATTGTCTTTTTAAGGTGCTTACATTCCAGTTAGAACGTATTGCTTCCTTTTCATAAAAGTCTCTTTCGTCCTTATCCTCTATACGCATAAGTATCTGATAATGTGTCCAGCTCAGCTTAAATGGCATTTTTTTGTATGCCGTTTCTAATTGTCCAATTCCTGATTGGACAATTCCAAAAGCCTGTTCAAATTGTCCAATTCCCGATTGGATAATTTCATCTTCTCTATCTTTGTAAGCCATGTAAAATTGACGCATTCCTGCAACATTGCTTCTTGAAAAACCTCTGCCATATTCTTCTGTCAAATATGATGACAAAGAATCCAAGACTTTTGCTCCATATTTTGCTCTTTCTGAACCCTGCTGTTCCTGCTCTATAATATATCTTCCAAGCAGAAAACTGGTAAGAACTGTAATTGCATTTGCCATTTGTCCCATATTACTTCTGGCACTGTCAATCAGCTTTTTTGATTTATCAAATAAATTTTGAAATTCGTTACTTTCTATTATTTCTAATTTTTCATTTTTCACACTAGAACCTCCAAACTGTCTATAACTGTCAGGTATTTTCTAAAATAGAAACATTCATTTTTCATCTGATATCATGACTCATACCGAAATTATACCTTACCCCATGATTTTTCTCAATCAATTTTATATGTCAAAAATTTGCCAAATTAAAAAAGCAGGTAGCCAGCCATTGCAACTGACTACCCACTCGATACCGCTATTCTTCTACCGCTTCTAATGAATTTTCCGCAAATTCCTTATCTGTCATGCCATCCAACTTTCTCAACACCTGCCTAGAAAGATCTTCCATATCGCTGTCCTTTATGTACGGCATTATCCGTCTGATTTCTTCCATCATCTTCATTCTGTTCTGTGTCTCAAAAACACACATGAAATTGATTTCTTCTACTGTGAATTTATTCATCAACCTACATCTCCCTATGCGAATTTTTTGATTTTTCCTGTTCCTTCGTATCCTTATTGTTTCCCTGTGTTGCTTCCTTCTGCTTGGCTGCCAGTCGCTCCTTTAAGGAAGAACGTGCCTGTGGCTTTTCCTGCTGTTCTTTCTTTTCTTCCTCACGATTGAATTTTTCCACGCCATTGTTGAGTCTCTCATCAATCATGTTATAATTCTGTTCCTCCAGTTCCTCGATCTTAGCAAGCGGCTTGTATTCTGCCAATTTCACAAGCAGTTCCTTTGCCTGTCTCTCACTGTCCTCGTCTATCCCCTCGTCAATAGATGCCTGTAAGAAAATACTTAGAGGTTTCACATTTCCAGTTCTTATATCATCAGCAATCATTTGTATCTGTGATTCTCTGTCTGATACCGAATCTCTATATCCATATGTATCAATCTCATAAGATAACTGGTCAAGTTCTGCCGCAAGTGTCTGTATCTTCTGCTCTTTTGTCTCCATATCAATCACATCTTTCTCCGGATATGCCGCAATCAGCTTTTTAATTGCGTCCTGCACCTTTGGTGTATCACGAAGCTCCGGTGTATAATTCAGGAAATCCACATCAATTCTCTTGCCGCTTACAATGTCTGCCTGCTCATCTTCCCATTCTTCAGTCCCCTCGATGTGCATATTTACACCAATAGAAGGAATCCCATGCATACGGGAAGGATCAATGGCATTGTAAAGTTTCATAGCTTCCTCTATCGTTTCAATGCCCTCATGGTATTCACCCATATTATGAAATTCCCCACACTCCGCAACGGTAAATGTGATATGGACTGTCTCTGGTTCAATTACAGGCTCTTTTTCCAGTTCAGAAAGCACTTTTTCTTCTGATACAAGTGCGTTTTGTTCCTGCACCAATTCTCTCCCCTGCGTGACAAGCTGATTGTTGATCTGCTCCTGCTGTGCCTTCTCCTGCAGGTAAGTTTCCACCTCCGGAAGATAAGTCTCCAATGTTCCGGTTCTGCTCTCTGTAATCGGGTTAATATCCACCTGAATACCAGCGATATAAATGCTGTCCTCATGTAGCATATTGAAAAGGTCATCTTCTCTGGTTGAGCCTGTGTATTCCACAACTACATCCAAATCCGAATTTTCCTGCTCAATACCTCTGCATCGGCTTCCGGATACCACCACATCAACAATCTGTGCATCCAGTCCATACTCGTCTATCTGCGACTGTACATAGGCATATACCGTTTTTTCTATATCGTCCGCACTCTGTCCGTCCAGACTATGAAACAGTTCTTCCGTCTTTGCCCGGAAATCTGCAACCACATCCGGATTGTTCTCTCTAAATTCTGCCTGCTTTGCTTCTAAATCTGCCTGTTCCACTTCCTCGGCTTTCTCCGAAAGTTCCACAAAATCAACAATCTCTGCTTCGGAACCTGCATACACTTCACCCTGCAAATATTCGTCACGATAATACTGCTCTGTGACTGATGAAAAGCGTGGTTCTTTCAGATCTGCAATTACCATATCCATTGCTCTTTGAATCGTAATATCTGGGTTATCGTAGACACCGCCATCCAGTAAATGATACTGCTCATTCAGAATGGAGTAATCGTATCCCTCATCACATTCATGCATGAGGATATAACGGTCTGCGATATGAACCGCAAGCTCCGTCTCTATCTCATTTTTCTTTCCCTCCAGTGTCAGCATGAACTTCGGCAGTTCTGTAAATCCAAAAGAATCTACAAAGTGTGCGCTGTTTTCTCCGTTCTCATGTAATACCACAATATCGCTGACCGACAGGGAATGTGCCTTGTAATCTGCCGGATGATCAATATTGAACTTTGTATAGATTGCTTCCAATGTTTCCGACTGTGTCTGTCCCTGCAATTCCGTCAGTTCTCCCATATACACGAGCTTATAATTTTCCGGCAATACAGCATCAAAATTATCTTTGGTTATTCCCATACGCTTCAGGCTTTCCGTTCCTTCAAAGCGAAACTTATCCAGTTCAGGATCATCCTTCAACTGATAAATGCCATATTTATCGGTATTTCCATACAAAAGCTGTGCTTCCCTGTTGGAATCACTCTCTGAAAGTTCTTCCTGCATCATCTGGAGCTTTCGTTCATTCAGCCAGTCCCCTTTTTCAATGCCACACATCCCGTCATGTTCTGTAATCTGTTTTCTATCGGATACAGTAGTCTCGGAACCGTCCGTATGCAGAAGATACACAGGCAAATCATGATCAAATAGTTCTATTGCCCTTTCCTGTGTCAGAGGAAACATTTCATTCCATGTATAGCCATATTCCTGCATTTCAGATACACCTACCATGCTATCCGGAAGTGCGTCGATTTCCGCCTCTGCATCAATCATTGCTAATGCAACATCCTGATTTCCATCCACTTCCTGTGCATAGATATGTTCTGCAAGCTCCCTTGTTTTTTCAATGTTCCCCAGCTTGTAGGCATAATTTACAATCAGATTTCTTTCATCATCGGAAAAGGCAGGCTGTCCATGCTCCAACCGGTTAATGATATGCTCTGCCTGTTGCATGACAGACAATTCCTCCGCATCCGTCAGACCTGCATCAAAATCGTATTCATAATCCCAAAAGTCCGGCATATTTCCATTTAATTCCTTACTACTGGACGCAAGTAACGTGATTTCCGCTCCCTGTTTTTCCATATATGAAAGGTAATTGCCATCCCATTCTTTTTCATCAAGAGAATCCATATCTTTGAGCATTTTTCCGACATCATCCCTCAACATATTTGTGATTTTCAAAACCTCCCATTCGCTTTCAAAAATGGAAGCGAACTTAACAACCACATCATCGGCATTGATCGGCTCCATTGCCTTATCATAGACCGCCTTTCTCTCCTTCATATCAATCAGCTCATCTGTATCTGTATTATAACGCACATCCAGATGATACTCTCCGTACTCTTTGGAATCCTGATTGCCGATTTCCGTTGTCCATGCACCCCTGCTTTCCAAATATGCCTGTATGCTCAACTTGTCATCATCTGTCATTTCTGACAATGCCTGCATCAGTTCCGGTCTGTCCATGCCATATACATCAAGCAGACTGAACTCTGAAAGGTCAGTATTCTGTATGAGGAGAATACTTTCCTTTGTCTGTTCCTGTGATACTTCCCTGTTCCTTTGTAATTCCTGTAATTGTTCCTCTATCCCGGTAATCAACTCCGAAGCTGTCCTCCGTATCGTATCCATGGAAGCTCTCAGTTCCTTGGTATCTCTGCCACTGCTCCATCCGGCAATATACCCAAAAGAATAATCAGAGGTATCTACACCAAAATGCTGACAAACGGTGTACGCCACACTCTCTGCTTCCACCTCTTTAGTATTGCGGTCTTTTCGCATCTGCTCATCCTGCTCCACTTCCTTGCTGTGCAGCTTGGAATGAGCCACCTCATGGATCATGGTCTTTAAGGTCTGGCTCTCGCTCATGTTTTCCTGCACCGCAATCCGCTTTGCTTCCCTGTCATAGTAGCCTTTGGAATCTCCGGCTATCTCCTCCAGTTCAATCGGTACTGGCGAAATAGCTTCTACCGCACGAATCATATCCTGATAGCCTTCCACATCTGAAAGAAGCTCCTTTGCTGTAAGTTCCGGTATCGGCTTTCCGTCCGTCTGAGATAGGTCAAAAACGGATACTGCCCGGAATGCCGGAATTGTTATCTCGACTTCCTCTTTCTGCGGATTTCCGTCTTTATCAAGTAAAAGTTCTTGTGTGACCGGATCAATCTTGTCCCTCTCCTCTTTGATTTTATAGGGTGCAGGTGCAAGGATACGGATTGCCTTTTCCCCTTTATTTACATGACGCTCAAAATTTTTCTGCCAAGCCTTGTATCCGGCCACTAACGTAGCGTCAGGCTTTTGCATCGCAATTAAGAGCGTGTTGTTAAAACTGTAATTATGAAATTTTGACATTGTACTAAGATAATTGCGGTAACTATCGCTGTTGAATAAGTCCTGCAATCCCTGCTCCAGTTTGTTCGTAAGCTCCTGCACACGCTGTTTTTCTGTATTGTTGTCTGCCATAAACGACCTCCATCTTGTACGATAAAAGGCAGCCACTACGGACTGCCCTTACATAAACTGCTATAACACTTTTTAATATTCCCAACCCAAATAATGCTGACAGGTTGGGAATAAACTTAGGAATAAAATAGATTTTCCTATAAAATTTCTTCTTTTTTCTTTGTCTTATCCGCTGCATCCCTTCCTGCAGGTGTCCCAGACACCCTTGCCTTCATTGCTGCGAGTTTTTCTTGCAATGAAGTCCGTTCTGCCGGTCGGTCTGACAGCTTACCACCCACAGCCGTTTTCCCAAGATTACTCTGCTTTGCTGGCATATCTGCGACCTCGTCCCTTTTGTTATCCACTGTTTTCACAGTTTCCTGTGGTTTTTCCGGTTCTGCGGCTTCATCATCCATACCAATCGCATCATCGCCCTTTTCATCCATGTTGAGTAAAGAATTAAGCTCTGCCAGACGCTCCAGTTTCTCGGCAAGTTCTGCTTCCTGTGGAAATGGCTTGTCTACCTCTGCCTTTGCTGTTTCAAGCTGATGTTTCACATTGGATAGCTTCATCTGTGCTTCCTCAAGCTGTGAAGGCATGGCTTCCAGTACATTGTTGATTCTTGTGATATTTCCAAGCGGATCAGAGCCGACTTCCATCGGGTGGCTCATTGCACCTTTGACATTCATCACAAATTTATTGTTAAAAGAATCAAAGGTTACATTCAGCTTAAATCCAAGATATTCACCTACATCTGCACTGGCATTGATGCCTTTAATCTCCTTACACATGGCTATGATTGCAGTTCCAGCTTCCTTTTTGTCGGTGTATGATTTTCCACCCACCTGCATAAAGAACTGCTCCTTATCCTCCGGCTTATTTTTCGCATATTTATTCATATCAGCGGTAAAGCCTTCGATACGCTCCTTGAAAATGGCGATCTGATGCGGATAATGTTGTGTGATGTTATCCTCCAGCCTGTACTTCTGACTGGTATGGTTTGCCTTCATCAGTTTCAGCTTCGATACCTGAATATCGAGATCCATTTTTTCTTTTATGTAGGGATTACCTGTGGCAAGTGCCTTGACTTCTGCATAGGAAAGTGCCGCTTCGTCCACATCCTCACAGCTTCGCACCGGGGATTTGCTGGTCATGATCTGTCCGATGAATTTCTGTTTATTCTCGATGAGCTGCCACGAATAACTGTCAAACGTACCTTCCGTAACATAACGAAATATCTTGACCTTATCATTCTGGTTGCCCTGTCGTAAAATACGACCTTCCTGCTGTTCAATATCAGAAGGACGCCAAGGCACATCCAGATGATGCAGTGCAATCAATCTGTCCTGCACATTCGTACCGGCTCCCATCTTTGCTGTGGAACCTAATAAAAAACGAACCTGTCCGCTTCTTACTTTTGCAAACAGCTCCGCTTTTCTAAGTTCTGTATTGGCATCATGGATAAATGCGATCTCCTGCTCCGGCACTCCCTTTTCCATGAGCTTGTTTTTTATATCCTCATACACATTGAAAGTGCCATCACCCTTCGGTGTCGATAAATCACAGAAAATCAACTGTGCCGACTTCTGCTCTTTGGTGTTCTCCCATATCTCATAGGCTTTCTCCACACAGGTTGCCGCTTTAGAATTTTCCTCATCCGGAAGCATATCGTTGAGCAGCCTCTGGTCAAGTGCCAGCTTTCTTCCGTCATTGGTAATCTTTAGCATATTGTCCTCGTAAGGCTGCACCTGTCTGTCCCGGACTGCTTCAGCACGTTCCGCAAGAGAAGCCACCATTTCTTTCTGAAATTCACTCGGCTTTAATACCACATTTTCATACTCTGCTTCCGGCACAGGAAGTTTTAACATATCCGGTGTCTGAATGTCCGCACTCTCCTTGAAAAGTGCAATCAGCTCCGGAAGATTGAAAAACTTCGCAAATCTTGTCTTTGCCCGGTATCCGGTTCCCTCCGGTGCAAGTTCTATGGCGGTCTGTGTTTCCCCAAAAGAAGCCGCCCACGCATCGAAATGTCCCAGTCCCAGCTTCTGAAGCGTACCATACTGGAGATAACGCATATTCGTATAAAGCTCCGTCATGCTGTTGGAAATTGGCGTTCCGGTCGCAAAAGTTACACCCTTGCCGCCTGTGATTTCATCAAGATACTGGCACTTGGCAAACATATCAGATGACTTCTGTGCTTCTGTCTGTGCGATGCCTGCCACATTCCTCATTTTCGTATAAAGGAACAGGTTCTTGTAATTGTGGCTCTCATCCACAAACAGCCTGTCTACACCCAACTGCTCAAAAGTCACGACATTATCCTTACGGCTCTGGTCATTTAACTTGTCAAGCCGCACCTGCAATGCTTTCCTCGATTTTTCCATCTGCTTAATGGTATAACGCTCCCCGTTGTCTCTTTTTGCCTGATCAATAGCAAGTTCAATCTCATCAATCTGTTTTTCGATTGTGGCTGCCTGTCTTTCCTGTGATAACGGGATTTTTTCAAACTGACTATGCCCGATAATAACGGCATCATAATCACCTGTTGCAATACGGGAACAAAATTTCTTACGGTTGGCGGGTTCAAAATCCTTTTTCGTTGCCGCAAGGATATTTGCTCCTGGATATAACCGTAAGAAATCACTTGCCCATTGTTCAGTCAGGTGGTTCGGCACCACGAATAATGACTTTTGGCATAGTCCCAGACGCTTGCTTTCCATTGCCGCCGCTGTCATTTCAAAGGTCTTTCCGGCACCAACGCAGTGTGCAAGCAGGGTATTATCCCCATACAGCACATGGGCAACCGCATTTTTCTGATGCGGCTTTAATTCAATATCCGGTGTCATGCCCGGAAATTTCAGATGCGAACCGTCATATTCTCTTGGTCTGGTGGAATTGAAAAGCTCATTATATTTTGCCACAAGTGTCTGCCTGCGCTCCGGATCACGGAATACCCAGTCCTTAAATGCTTCCCTTATCGCTTCCTGCTTCTGGCTTGCAATCATGGTTTCCTTTTTATTAAGAACTCTTTTTTCCTTTCCATCTTCCTCAATGGTATCATAAACTCTTGTGTCTTTCAGATTTAAGGAATCTTCCAGTATCTTATAGGCATTTACCCGGCTTGTACCATAGGTCATGTTGACAAG
The DNA here is from genome assembly GCA_037015955.1 of Lachnospiraceae bacterium JLR.KK008. Taxonomy (NCBI): domain Bacteria; kingdom Bacillati; phylum Bacillota; class Clostridia; order Lachnospirales; family Lachnospiraceae; species Lachnospiraceae bacterium JLR.KK008. Next base: position 371,358 of record CP143548.1, on the reverse strand, counting down.
CGTATTTCCAAAGTCAGCGTTTTTCCCTTTAATGTTCCACTCTCCGGTCACACCCGAAAACTGCACCCCAATCGTATCTCTGCGGAATAAATGCTCCGGTGTCTGGAACGTATCACGCATGAAATCATTGATATATTTTGGATCAATCCATGTGGCACCAATACGCACCTCAATCTCCGATGCGTCCAGCTCCCTCGGCTGTACCTGCGTAAGAGCCTGCACATTTGGAGCATATTCCGGATGATTTTCTGCATAGGTTGCTGCAATGGCAAGTTTCTCACGCACATTTCCGCTGAGATACTGGTCTGCTGTCTCCCAGACATCGGTAAGCGGGTTCTGGAAAATAACACCACGAAGCTCCTCAATCAGCGTATCCTTGTCCTTTTCAGTCAGCTCTGCCATATAATCAAGGTCGATTTTAGCTTTCTCTGCTAAAGATACTGCTAATGCTTCACTTGCAGTATCCACACTTGTGACCACCTCTGCCCTTTTAATGGTACGCTTCGTGAACATATCCGCTTTGCCCTTGAAATTGCCCTCATCATCAAGTTTTTCCAAAGAACACAACAGGCAATAACTGCTGTCCTGATTAAAGGCTCTCTTATTCGTCTGCGAATTGATCAGACCATATTTTTTCGAGAAGGAATCGTATAATGTGTTTAATTCCGCCTGTTTTCCCTTGATTGCCGCATCGGAATATTCCTCAAGCTGCATATCAATCAGCTCCTGCGTACAGTTACGGATTGCCACCATTCCCTTGATACGTTCTTTTGCGGTGTCTGATACTTCCACAGGCTTCATGACAGAATTTTCACGGTAATACACTTCATTCTCAACTACGGTATAGCTGAAATTTTTAACGGACGGATCAGCAGGAATACTCTGCCTGCTCATGTCATCCGCAAGCTCCTCATCCAGATCAATCGTATCAATCTGTCCTGTAATATTTTGAAGTGCTTTCGCTAACTGCTCCTCAAATGGGCTGCTGTCATCTGCCTTACAGGTGCTTTCCATGCCATAAGGACCGGATACCATTTCCATCTTTCCTACGATCTGCTCCGGGTGCTCTGCAAAGTAAGCGTTCATTGCAATGCCATCTGCATCCTCTCCTAGATGTACCCAGTCCGGCTCACGCTCCACCATGCGGTCACGCTTCTGAAAAAATAAAATATCCGAAGTCACTTCTGTTCCTGCATTTGCCTTAAATGCGGTGTTCGGAAGTCTCACCGCACCAAGCAGGTCTGCCCGCTGTGCAAGGTATCTTCTGACTTCCGGACTTGCCTTGTCCATGGTTCCCTTGCTTGTGATAAAAGCAACCACACCACCGGGACGCACTTTATCCAACGTCTTTGCAAAGAAATAATCGTGTATCAGGAAATTATTTTTATCATACTGCTTATCTGCCACCTTATACTGACCAAAAGGCACATTTCCGATTGCCACATCAAAGAAATCATTCGGATAATCAGTCTTTTCAAAGCCTTTGATCTGCACATCTGCCTGCGGATAAAGCTGCCTTGCAATGCGTCCGGTAATGCTGTCCAGCTCTACTCCGTAAAGCCTGCTCTCTTTCATGGAATCCGGCATCATACCAAAAAAGTTGCCGATTCCCATGGAAGGCTCCAGTACATTTCCATTGGAAAATCCCATTTTCTCCAATGTTTCGTACATCTGGCGGATAATGACCGGACTTGTATAATGGGCATTCAAGGTACTCTCCCTTGCCATGCGGTACTCCTCCGACGATAGCAGTTCCTTTAACTGGTGATATTCTGCTGACCAGTTTGATTTGCTCTCGTCAAACGCATCAGCAAGACCACCCCAGCCGACATATTGTGACAAAATCTGCTGTTCTTCCGGTGTAGCATAACGGTTTTCGCCCTCAATCTGCTCCAACAGCTTGATTGCTGCAATATTTGTATGGAATTTTTCTTTTGGAGAGCCTTCACCCAATCGGTCATCGCTGATATGGAAATTGACAGCGTTACTTTTATCTGGTGCTGATACCGACCTTTCTTGTGCTGATTGCCTTTCTGATGCAGGCTGTTTTTCCTCTGACGAAGGTGTAAGCGGCTCCCAATCTCCGGTAAGCACCTGCGACAGCATTTCCTCTGTCTGTCGGTCTGCTTCACCATTCTCCAGACGCTCACGGGCAGACTGCGTATCTATACTGTCCAGTTCATCTTCTGTCTGTTTTGTAACAACATTCTGTTCCTTTTCGTCAGAAAACTCCGCTTCTGCTTCCCTGCCACTTTCTGCAAGCTCATTCCCCCAATCCATTGCTTCCTGCAAAGTCGAAAATGTCTCCAATGCCGGACGGGTGGTGTCTGCCGTATCATAAATAGCATATCCGTCCACTTCCTTATCAATCCAAAGGAATATTCCCTCTGATAAGGTTGCACTCCACTGTGTCGGATTGCCATATTCATCATCTGCATCATGTACCACATGCCATGATAATTTCTGCGATTCCTCTTGTGAAAATTCTTGTTGTGGCTCAGTTTCATCCGGCTCTGCGATACCATCCGTCCCCTCAAACCTTGAAAACACCTCTGCTTCGTGTCGGTCAATATCTTCCTCTGCAATGGCATTGATATAATCGTCCTCTACCTCGCTACGCTCCGGCTTATGGTCGTATTCAAAGGATTTCCCATTGACCTGTGCATAATAAAAACTGCTGTCCTCAATGTCATTTCCAAGCAGATATTTCTCTTTTTCACTGCCCCACTCATCAACCAGAACACACTCATATCCATCAATCGTGATCTTTTGCTGTGCTTCCTTTTCTTTTTCCCGAATCACATTGATATATCTTCTCGCCTGATTAGTAAATCCGTCCAGCACTGCCGGATGTGAGCTTAGAATCAGATCGTTGTTCTCCCACTCATTTTCCGCAACAATGCCTTTTGCCCATTCCTTATTGTTCTGCGAAAACCGCCCATCATAATCAAAATGCGTGACGGTATTTGCAAGAACAAATTCCACACAGTCAATGCCATATTTATCTATGATTTCATCTGCGGTATTCCTCGGAAGCACAAAACCATTGAATTTCTCGGCAATCAAGGCTTCGATGTCCTTCTTACATTCAAGTCGCTGTCCATGCTCCAGACGGGAAAGCTCTCGCTGTCTTGCTTTCTCTGCCTGTTCTTCCTTGTATGCCTTGTAGTTTTCTTTCCCCTGTGGAGATAAATATTTATCCTCATGGATCAGCTCACGTAGCCTTTTCTCGACTACATTCCAGTTCAGAAGCACTTTTGCATACGGATTTCCATAGCTGCCCTTCTCCAGACGGATACCTTTTCCATCATGTTCATTATGGGAATCATCGTTGCCTGGAAGTCCACCGGAACCGCCGCCAATACCATATTCATTTTTCAGAAAGGCAACTGTTTCCTTCTGGTCATGTCCTTCCATGAAATACTCATAAATGCGGAAAGCTCCATGCTCATAGCCGCTTCCTCTGCCAAGTGCATAGTCAATTTCATCCTGCGTGATAAAATCTTCCTGTGCTACCTCCACCGCATCCGGCAATGGAAATTCCAGTCTCTCCCTGTCAAGGTCTGCTATCTCCGATAACAGATATTCCGGTGATTTCACATGCCGCCATTTTAATTCGGCTTCACCCGATGCAAGTCGCTCTGCCGCATCCTCCAAGACATTTTTAAGCTGTTCCCTGCCCTCATGGGTGGAAAGAAGCTCCATGAGTTTTGCTTCACTTTCCGGATAATTTCCTGCTTTTAAGCCAAGCTCCTCCGGCATTTCATCCATTCCATCTCGCAGGAAGAAATAGATCTGATTGGCAACACGATTTCTCTCCTGTGTATCTACAAGAAATGCTTCACTGGCACTCATATAAGTACCATTTTCGATCATGGAACGGATATGGCTCTCCACATCTTCCCAATCCATCGTGACAATCGGTGTTTCCCTTGCCTGTGTTCCATAGCCGACACTCATACCATGCTCATCGAACCACACTGATACTGGATTTCCATTGATTTCAAAACCTTTTCCGGTCTGTCCGTACTCATTTTTCAGAAAATCCACCATCTGCTCGGCATTTCTGCCCTCTGTGTACTTTGCAAAGATACGCTTTCTGCTGTGCTGTTTTCCTCCACCACTGCGAAGAATGGTTTCAAGCTCATTCTGTGGCAAAGAAAAAGCAGCGGGCATGGTATATTTCATACTTGCTTCCGCTGCTGCGACTGTTCCGACCTGCTCCTCAAAAGAAGGAAACAGGCTGAGTTGTGTAAAGGTGGGTTCCGCTGCGTCTCCCCGGAGAAGATCATCGGTATCTGTTACAGACTGTAAACCAGTTCTCCCAGAACCACTTCCTCTGCTCGGTTCCGAATGCTGTTCATCTTCGCTACCCAAAGCATCTGATCGGCTTCCTTGAGCTGTTCTGTCACTCCCTCGGTTGCCGCCATCTGGCTTGTCAGCTTCTCCATTCTCTCCTCTGCCTGCTTCTGAATGGTCAGCAGGTGTTCTTTCAATGTCCCTTTCAGAAGAAACGCTGAGTACACGCCCCTGTGGTTCTCCTTCAGATAAGTCTCCCTCATCATTCCGTACTTCGTTACGGTTCCCTCCGGCTGACTGTCCGCCTGTAATGTCGGGATCAGATAATCCCCATTCTTCTCGTATGTCAGATTCATTGCTATTGCCCCTTTCTACGCTGTTTTGATTGTTGTCAATATATTCCTCATGTCCGCTCTCGCTTTCACGCTTTAACGCATTGTATTCTATTTCAGAAGTATTTGCAAGTCCTTTCTGCGTTAAATTTTCTGTTTGTTCCTGTTCGTGGCTTCTGTTATATGCCCTTATGGTTCTTCCAATTTCTAAAAGTACCGGTTTTGCAAGTTCATTAGCTGCATCTCCAAGTACCGCAAGGGTATCCATGGAATTAAATTCATGGATAAAATCGAAAGCAAACTCCGAACCATACTCCTGCATATCTGCACCGCAGGCAGATAAAAGTGTAAAAGAAATACTCTCAGATAAAGTATCTCTTAAACGGATACCGACATTCTGCTCGTCCAGTCCTTCTAGGAAGCTGCCCTCGATCATGTACTGCAAATCCGGCAACAATTCCTCATAATAATCTGCTGCAATCCTGTCAGCTAACTCCATAAGTCTTTCTTCAAATAGCTTCTTATCATCGGTAGCACCATAAGTCTGCTCCAGACGCTTAATTACATCTTCCTTATGTTCCTCATGTAATTCCCATAGTTCCGGATACCGTCCGATTCTCCTTGCCGCATGGACATCTGACACATCAAATACATATTTCAGACGCTTTCCATGTGCGTCATCCTCATCCAAAAGTGCGATACCTTTTGCACCTTTATTTACCCAACAGTGCATACGCTCATTCCACAGTTCTATGGAAGCACAAGCTGTTGCGTCTGGTCTTTGTGCATAGATCAAAAGCTGTTCCCGGAACGGATACTTATACAATCTTGCCGCTGTGGTCAGGTATTTCATCCATTCCTCACGATTTTTGACAACCTCGGCTGCTGTCTCTTTTGCCAGAGCCGATATAAAATCATATTTTCTCACACAGTTCTCCTTCCTGTCATAGATACGACAAAAAGGCAGCCACATAAACTACATGACTGCCTTTCCATGATTGATTGTTGCAATTATTCGATTGCACCAAAGCTGAAACTCTTGCCTTCCGGTGCTTTTTTCGGTGCAAATCTTGATTTTACTTCCGCAACCCTCCCCTCTAATGCCTGAAACATAGCATCCACCTGTTCCTGTGTATATTCATAGGAACTGCGGTTCGCAAGATTTTCCAGTCTGCCAATGGCATCCACCGCTTTATTCATGCGGTACTCGCCAATGCGGATAAACTTCTCCGCCTTTGTTTCATTTTCCTTTGCTGCAGGCTCGCCCTGCATTTCCGCTGCTGTCATTGTTACATTTGTTTCTTCCATGTGGTTTTCCTCCATTTTTTGATAAAAATTAGAGCGTACAGGTTTTCCCATACGCTCTGACGCTGTGTTGATAAATTTTATTCATTACAGATAACTATCATATTCTGTCCGATATTATTTTTGAATCACTCATAACAATATTTTTCGATTCTGAAATAATCTTTCGATTTATAACCTTCACATCACTTGATTTAATTTCATAAAATTTTCCACTTCTATTTCCTGCCAACTTGTTTCCTATAAATCTAATACAATATTGCGGAGTTACCGGGAAAATCATTTCAGCTTTAAATGTTCCTTCCATTTTCATTACTACACATGGTTTTGTCGATGTTATAAATGAAATTCCTTCTTCAGCCTTTAATAAATCAATAACATAATTTTGTTTAATTGAATCCATATGCTTCTGGAGTCTTTTTTTGTCACCTCGTGCAGCATCTAACAATGCCCCATAAAAATATGATTCAGGTGCTAATAGTCCCTCATTTTTCATTTTATCTAATTCAGAATCTTCATATCCCATAGATGAAAACACATCCCTAAAAATCCCCAGCGTCGGCTTAATATATTCTTCTATAACCCCCTCTAGCCTAAGATATTGGACAATAAAAAACTCTAACAAATCATCTTGATGTACTAAAGCAAAATCATCACCCGAATTTCTTTGAATTTCAATTTCCGACTTTATTACATTCCACTTAGATTCTAATTCATTTGCAAAGTAGTTTTCTTCAATAATTTTTCCTACTTTACCAAACAAATATGTACCTAAATCATTTTTGAAAGCATCAACTGTAACATTGTTTCCATCAGAATCTTTAATTATCCATGAATCCATACGATCACGCCAATACATAAATTGACTATAATCTCTAATTTCAATAACTGGATAATCGGGAGCACAATCTTCATCCAAAGTATCCTGACACTTAATACTATATGCACCATTAGTTAAAAATTCTTCTATTTCATTTTGCAGTTTATATGTCAATCCCGGCACATTCTTAATATCTAAATAGTAAAAATTTTCTTCCATGAAAAATGAATGCTCCTGAGTTATCTTGTCAACTTCCTTATAACTCTTGCTTTGTCCTTCATTATACAATTTATCTTTATAAAAAACATAAAAACTATGGTTCTTTCCCGGAATCTTCCATGAGGCATAATATGTCGCTGGTACTTTATGTGCTTTCATTTAATCACTCCTATGCATTTTTCAACTCTACATCGTCTTATAAATTATACCACGCCAAAAAGCTCTTTCCTACCCCTGCTTTCCTTTCGTCTTTGGAAATTCCATCTTAAATTTATACTGTAATCCCTTGATTTCTTTACCGTCCTTCGTGTAAGAAAACTCCTCTATCCTCTCTGGAATCAAATAAGCATCGTAGCTGCCTTTCTTGCCCTTCAGACCTTTTACAAGTATCTTTTTCCCTTGAAGCAGGCTCTTGACCTGTGTATCGGAAAGTGTTACCCCAAGTGCCTTGCCAACATTCATGCCACATTTCCCGGTACAATACGCTCCGAATTTTCCCTTGACTACATCAGCACCACACTTCGGGCATTTGCCTAGCACTTCTTGTCCACCCTTGCCTGTGCCAAACATGGCTTTATGTTCATCACTAACGCTGTGATAGGTCTTTACAAGATCAGTTACCATTGCTTCAATACCTGACATAAACTGTTCTGCAGCAACTTCTCCTTTGGATACAAGAGTAAGCTCATTCTCCCAGTCAGCGGTCAGTTTCGGAGATTTTACTACATCTGGAAGTATCGTGATCAGCTTCATTCCGTCCTCTGTCGGGATCATCTGCTTTTTCTCACGTTTCACAAATCCGTCTTTTACCAACTTTTCTATGATATCGGCTCTGGTGGCAGGTGTGCCAAGTCCTTTTCTCTCCACCTCATCACCCATATCCTCTGCTCCGGCTCGCTCCATTGCCGACAAAAGGGAATCTTCAGTATAATGCTTCGGTGGCTGTGTGAAATGCTCGGAAACCTTTGTCTGCTCCACTGCAATCGTCATGCCCTCACGAAGCTCCGGCAGCTTCTTTTCTTCCTCGGCATCTGATTTATCCTCTGTGGTCTTATAGGAATTTTTGAAGAAATCATCAAATTCCTTCCATCCATTTTTCCATACTTCCTTACCGGATACCTTAAACACAATCTCGTTGCAGGTAAGCTCTGCCTTTGTGGAATTATAAATGTGCTTCTCCCCGGTTGCACACAACAGACGGTTCGCACATAATGAAAGGATCTTCATTTCACTCTCAGGAATCACCTTTAAGTCCTGTTTGATGATCTCCATGGTCGGAATGATTGCATGGTGGTCTGTCACTTTCTTGCTATTCAAAATTCTTTTAATATCTGGATTGAACATGATATTCTGCTCAAATAACAGCGAATTGAAAATTGCTTCAATCACATTTTTCGCTGTTCCCTCCATGTCATCGGAAAGGTACTGGCTGTCTGTTCTCGGATATGTTACTAACTTTTTCTCATAAAGGCTCTGCGTATATTCCAATGTCTGCTTGGCAGTAAAGCCAAACAGACGGTTTGCATCCCTCTGGAGTGTGGTAAGGTCATAGAGTTTCGGTGGTGCCACCCACTTTTCTTCCTTTATCACAGAAGTGACAAGAGCCTGTCCGTTTTCACAGGCTCCTGCAATCCTCTCTGCTTCCGTTTTATCACTGATATGCTCCGATACAGCATCCAGACCATTTTCCATGATATGAGCCATATAATAGGCTTCTTTCTTGAAATTCATGATTTTACTTTCACGGTCTACCAGCATGGCAAGTGTCGGTGTCTGCACTCTGCCGACCTTTAATGCCTTGCCACCATACAATACCGTAAAAAGCCTAGTGCCATTGATACCCACAAGCCAGTCTGCTTCCTGCCTGCATAGTGCTGACTTGTACAGATTGTCATAATCACTGCCTGGACGAAGATTATGGAAGCCGTCACGGATAGCACTCTCCTCCATGGAAGAAATCCATAATCGTTTCATCGGTTTTCTGCACCCTGCCATGTTGTAGGTCAGGCGAAAGATCAGCTCTCCCTCCCTTCCGGCATCTGTTGGATAGTTGGAATAGGTGACTTAGAAAATATCCATTATTCAAGGGTTTCCAGTGCCCCTATGAACTTGTAATGGATAGTAAGTCGTTGAATTTTCTGCCCGTCAACTTCTACGGGTTCAGAAACAAGAATTTTTTCTATAAGTTGGTTGATTATCTTAAAATTGAGTTCCGTTATTCCTGCATAACCGCTTATCTGCTCTGCAAAATGCTCAATGGAAGATAACTGTTCTTTGTCCGCTATGGCACTTTTTTCAAGTTCCTTTATCTTGGCTGTCAGTTCTTCCTGCTCGCTGTCAAATCGTGCCGACAGCATTTGGAAACGCTTTTCTGTTATCAGTTCCCTTGTCAAGTCCTCATACAGTTTGGCATACAGGTTTTCTATTTCCGACACTCGCTGTTTACATTGCCTTAGTTCCTTTTTCTGCTGTTCCTTATCCGCTGACAGTTGGAGATTAAGACGCTCGGCAATCTCCGTTACCATAGCTTTCCTGTCCGCCAGTGCCTGTCCTGCGTGTTTCTGAATGTCTGCAAGCACAACTTCGTGAACCGTCCTCGCCTCAATGGTGTGTGATGAACAACCCTCTTTCCCAAACTTGCGGTACTTGGTACAGCAGTAGAAAGTCTTGTCCAGTACGTTGTTACGCTTTCTTTTCTGCTCGACTTTGGCAAGCATGGCACTCCCACAATCGGCGCATTTGATAACCCCTCGGAAAATGTTGTCATATCCGCTTGAACTTTCCCCGATAACGGGCGGTCTGCTCTCCAAAATCTTCTGTACGGTGTTCCAACGGCTCTGCTCGATAATCGGTTCATGTGTGCCATAGATAACTTCACGCTCCGCATACGGGATATACTGTCTTTTCTTGGAACGCATGGTCTTGGTCGGTCTTTCCGCTACGGTAAGGTTTCCTGCATAAACGGGGTCATGCAATATCTTGCTGACATAGGCGGTGTCCCAGTCATACATCTTTTCCTCATCAGTGTACCGCTCAAACATTTCTTTTTTGTAGAAACTCGGCTTTATGACCTTTGCCTTGCGCAAGCGGTTACAGATAGTGTGAAGCCCCACGCCCTCCTCGGCGATTGAGAAAATCAGTTCCACAATGGGGGCGGTCACTTCATCAATGACAAGGTGGTTATGGTCTTTCTCGTCTTTTTGATAACCGAATGGGGCGGTAGTAGCCATATACTTGCCCTGCATTTTCCTTGCGTGGAGTGCGCTCTTGATTTTCCTTGACGTGTCCTTTGCGTACATTTCATTGATGATGTTGCGGAACGGTGTAATGTCCATTTGTGCGTTGTCTATGGAGTCCACGCCGTCATTGATTGCAATATACCGCACGTTATGGTTGGGGAAAAACACCTCGATATAAGTACCTGTTTCAAGGTAATTCCTCCCCAAACGTGACAGGTCTTTTGTGATGAGCGTTGACACTTCCCCGTCCTGTATGTCCTCGATAAGCTGTCGGAATGCGGGGCGGTCGTAGTTTGTACCGCTGTAACCGTCATCAACATAGAACTGGCAGTTCAGAAAACCGTTGCGCTTTGCATAATCTTTCAGCATGGTTTTCTGTGTGCTGATGCTCATGCTCTCGTTGTTCGTGCCGTCGTCTTTGGAAAGCCTGCAATATAAAGCAGTGATTTTGTCGTTATTCAGTTTTGCCCTTTTCATTTTGTCCTCCTTGATGAAAAGGGACTTCCTCTCAACTCCTATTATACTATATTCCCTTTTCCGTTTCCAGTGCTAATTTACGCTGTTTTCCGCTATCTCCTTAACCCTTTTTGTTATCTGTTCCTCGGCTATCCGCTTGAATACCGTTTCCATTTTTTCAGTACCTACATAGTGCCTTTCCACGATAATTTTTGTGGGTGGGTGCTGTCGGGTGGCTCTATGCTGTGTATTGCTGTCTTTGCTCATAAATCTGCTCCTTTACAATAAAATAGAGCGCATAGATTTGTTTTCTATACGCTCTGACGCTGTGTTACTTATTCAGTTGTGATTGTGATAATGGTTGTTTAGAGAATATGAAATTTATCTCTCTGACATATATTTCTGTATTTCATCAGATGTTAGTTTTCTTACTTGCGTGTTTGCATATTCTTTGTATTTTTCAACAATGAAAATAGGTTTCATTTTATCACAAGTTTTTCCTTTGTTCTTTTTTAGATATAATAGCAAGTCCTCACTGTCCGCAAAGATTTTGTATGAAAGTCTGCCGTTTTCACTTTTTATCTCATAAATACCGCATGGTTTCTTCATACTGTAATCAGCAGTGCGCAAATATAATTTTGCAATCTCTAACGACTTAAAAGGGAAATTCCACCGTTGCAACCCACGCTTGGGGTCATGTTCAATACAAATGCACCGCCCACAAGTCCCACAAATGTATTGTGTATGATTTGCTAAGCAATCCAATGGATTTAATAGTGGTGTTATTCTATTTTCACTAATATAACATTCCATGCACATTTCAATTTCACTCCCTTTGCAACTTTTGATTTTTACCTCTAACAGAATACCATAATCACACTCATATTTCCATTAAATTTCTTCCTCCCTCCGTTTCGTTCTGCTCTGTTGCCTGTTATGCTGTCGGTTCTCGTTCTGAAGTTCCCTCTCAAGGTTCTTCCTGTTATAGCTGATTACCTCGGCATACGCTAATTCTGTGGCGGTCTTGGTCTGCTCTTTGCCGATACTGTCATATTCAGACTGCAAAGACTGTATCTCTGCTTTCCACTGTTTCGGCGTTATCTTCTCGCCGTTCTGTAAAAGGCTCTGCATACGCTCCTTTAATTCGGGGTACTTTGATAAGCTGTCCTTATGCTCCTTATCGTATTTCATTTTCGCAAATCCTTTGAGTGACTGGCTCTCCTTATAGGTGGCTTGGATTGGTGCATAGAGGGCATACATTTTTGACAGTTCCTTTAATCGGTTTAGTTTCTGCCCCTTTGACAAATGCACTGTTTCAAGCTGACTGTATTTCTGTTCCCTATCCGCTGTAAAGTTCACAAGGCTTTCAAAGCTGTCTATCTTCCTTGTCGTGATGAATTTCTCCGCATTGTCGGCTGACTGCAAGGCGGTTCTGTCGGCTATTTTTCTTAGATGTTTTCCGCTGACAATGGGCAAGTCTAATCTGCCTTTGCGCCCCCTCACTTTTGCAATCATCTCCATGACTTCATTCTTCACGCTGACCGCTGTATTTTTAATCTTTTCGTACTGTGCGCTGTGTACTTCCTGCTTGGCAAACATGAGCATTTCTTTCGCCTGTTCCAACAGCATATTGTTCCTGATGATTTCCCGATTGATGTTGCCCCTCTCGGTCTGTATGCCCTTGCGTTCTAAAGCGTTGGCAACCGCACCGATATGGATTGTCGGCTCTCTGTCAATCCCCTGTTCCTTAAAAGAGCGGTGTTCCCAATGTAGCGCAATCCCCAACTGCTCATTGGTGGCATTGATTGTGTCGGCTAAATCTTTTCGCCACATCTTGGCGTTTTCTTGGCTGTTCCAGTCTGTGCTGTCGGCGGTGTGGCATTTCCACTGTTTGCGGTTGCGCTTGTCAACTTTCTGCTGTCCTGTCTTTTTGTCAATGATGGGAATACGCTCCCCGTTTTCGTCAAGGTCATACACCTTTTTCTGTTTCGCTCCCCATTCCCCTTTTTCCGTAAGAGGGCGCAGGGTAAGCATTACATGGATATGGAGATTGCGCTGTCCTTTGTCGTTCTCGCTGTCATGGATTGCCCAGTCAGCACACATTCCTTTGTCAACAAAATTCCTCTGCACATAATCCCTCACGACTTCCTCCGCAAGTTCATAACTCCATTCGTTGGGGAGTGACGCTTTCAACATTCTCGCAAGCTGTGATTTCTGTCCTTTCTCTGCCAGTTCAACAGCGTTCCATAAGGTGGCTCGGTCTGCATATTCTTTGGGCGCATTGGGCGGGAGAGTGATTTCACTGTGGACTAAATCTTCATGGTATTTCGGGCGGTAGGTCTGCCCGTCAAACTCGCTGACAAGAATGCTCCTGCTGATGTATGATGCTTTCTCGACTGCCGACTGCCCCTTGCTCCGCCTGACAATGGAAAAACGTGTGCTTGCCTGTTTCGTAACATTAGCCATGCGCAACACCTACATTCTGCCGACAGGGTATAGGGGCGCACTCATAGACTTTGTGGGCAGATAAAGGCTGTTCTTTAGCCTTTATCTGAACGCAAAGTTCACTAAAGGGTAGCAAGCGCAGCTTGCGAAGGGGAATTGTCGTTTCCCCTTTTGGCTGCCGCAAGGCAGACAACGCCCTCCGCAGGAGTCCATGCAAGTGAAACTTGCCCCTCGGAGAGCGCACATACCACCTCTGGTGGTATATCTGTGCGCACCCCGTAAACGGGGTGAATATGTTACCTCGGCTTTTCGATTTCTCGGCTCTTGTCATTCCGTATCGCCCTCTCTTTCATTTTCGGCATTGGGGATAGTGGATTGTGGGGGAGTGGTTTCTCGGCTTTCCGACTTGATTTTAGCGATAACCTGCTGACACTCCTTTGTCTGTAATGCCGCTGATAAGATACGGTTTAACTCGTCCTCGTCATAGCTGTAACAGTCGGGGAAATACTTCACGATAATGCCGCCCATGATGTACTTATGGTGGTTCTCGGCTTTCCGCTTTTTCTCGTTCTGCTTTTTCTTTTCATTGGCTACACGCTGTTTTGCCTGTTCCAATGCTTGTAAAGCCTTTTCTAAATTTCTGTTTGCTTCGTTTTTGCTCTCAATCATTTTTAATACCTCATTCTTTCTTTGTTGTGTTTATGATTTTGAAAATAAAAAAGGTAGCTGATTTTCTGTTAGGATAAATCGCTACCATAAGTAAACAATATTCAGTTTTATACGTCCTTTTTCCGCTGGTCAAAAAAATTTTGTCATACACATACCAAAAAAGTTTATAACGTATCATTCATTTTTCTTTTTAACAAATAAAACTTTCTCTACTCGTTTCTCATTCATTTCCAATACAGTTATTTGATACCCTTTATATTCAAAACAATCCTCTTTTTCGGGCACTCGCCCTAACTCATTCATTATCCAACCATTTATAATTCCTGATTGTACTTCTTCATCAGCAACTTCAATATTTAATACCTCAAATACTTTATCAATGTCTGCATTGCCTAAAACTATATACTCCGTTTCTGATTTCTTTTCAATTTCTGAACTGACTTCATCATATTCGTCCCAAATTTCTCCTACAAGTTCCTCTAAAATATCTTCCAATGTGATTATCCCCACTGTTCCGCCATATTCATCTAATACAACTGCAATATGTATTTTTTTATTCTGCAATTCTTTCAATAATATGCCTATTTTTTTATTCTGTGGAACAAATAAGGCTGGTCGGATAATTTCGGATATTTCCTTATCGGCACGATATACATAATTGTAAAAATCTTTTTGATAGATTATTCCAACTATATGGTCTATCGTATCTTCAAATATGGGAAGTCTTGAATAAGCTGTATCAGCAAAAACAGTAGCAATTTCTTCTTTTGTTGTTTCTGTTGAAACAGCAGTAATATCAATCCTTGGAGTTAATATGTCAACAGCTTCCTGTTCAGTAAATTCAAGCACACTCCGAATGAGCATATTTTCCTGCTCATCAATGCCTCCGTCCTGCTTTGCTTCTTCTACTATGGATAATAGTTCTTCTTCTGTAATTCCACTTTCATCAGTTGATTTAATTATTATGGATAACAACTTTTTCCACTGTCCAAACAAAAAGTTAAATGGGGTAAGCAATACCATGAGCATATTTAAGAAAGGTGCTGAAAACCTAGCAAACTTTTCTGGTGATTCTTTGGCAATGCTTTTTGGTGACACTTCTCCGAAAATCAACACTACGATTGTAGTAACAGCAGTAGATACACTCGGACCGATTTCATCACCCAACATTTTAACAAATAATACTGTTGTTAAAGATGCGCTCGCAATGTTTACAATATTATTTCCAATAAGAATAGTTGACAACAGGCTGTCATAATTCTCGGATAAACGCATTACCAAACAGGCTTTTTTATCTCCCTTTTCTGCCATATTTTTAATGCGTATCCTGTTTAATGAAGAAAATGCTGTTTCTGTTGCTGAAAAATATGCGGACATAATAATGCCCGTGATTATTATTATAAGTGAAATTGTCTCGTTTTCCATTTTTTACCTCTTATCTTTCTATATCTATAATATCAATTCATTTTCTTACCAAATCACCGCTTTCACATATTTATGTTTTTCCTCCCCCGTAAAAAAGATAACAAAAAGCATAGCTATATGCTGTTCTGCACATAACCATGCTCTTAATTTTAGATTGCATACTATCAAATTTGGAATTGAATCCGCATCACCGTCTGAGTCGTCGTCCACTTTTTCCCTCCAAAAACAAATTTTATGACATTATAGCATATTCTCTAACTAAAGGCAAATGGTTTTCGGATATTGGCAATATTGCCACACACATTAAAATTCACTTGAATTGATTTCCTGCATATGTTTCCTTGCCTGTTCTCTCTGTTGCTCACTTAATATCCTCGGCTTACGGTAGCTGACGTATGATTTCGGAAAAGAATAAGTCTTAGATATTTCGTCCTTATTCACCAGCTTGTATGTATCGGGAAAATCGGCAACAAGCGTGTCAAGTTTCCTCATAACTGCCTTATCCCTTGTATAGACTGTAGCTGTCTGTTCTCCTGCATTGTAATTGACAATCGTTTCCTGCTCATATCGTGACAGTTTCATAATGCCATATCCCCCTTTCCCTTGCTGTGGGTTCTGTGCATTTTCCCCTCGGCAACTGTCGGCTGTTTTGACTGTT
Source organism: Lachnospiraceae bacterium JLR.KK008 (assembly GCA_037015955.1). Lineage (NCBI taxonomy): Bacteria > Bacillati > Bacillota > Clostridia > Lachnospirales > Lachnospiraceae > Lachnospiraceae bacterium JLR.KK008. The sequence goes on along the minus strand of CP143548.1, from coordinate 355,491 downwards.
CCTTTGCTTTGGCTAATCTTTTCTTTATGGAATGGTCACGCTCGGTCAATTTCCGTCTTTTGGTGGTGGCTGTTAGTTCCATACAGCTTTCTTCTGACAGGGAATTTAATTTCTTCAAAGTGGTGCTTACAATCTGCTTGGTGTCACTGTCCTTTATCTGTGGCAGGATTGCGGATAAACTGGCGCACGTTTCCGCCTTGCTCTGTTCCCCGAACTGATAAATCAGATTGATTTCATCAGCATTAAAGGGTATCTGTATATTTGTCCCCTCACATAAGCGTTCCACGCCCACGCACTTAGGAATATTTCTTGTAAGTTCGTAGTTATCCCTCGCTGTGATTGTTCCATGCCTGTCGGTCTGCCTTACCTCAACTTCGCACTGGCTTTTCTGCTCCAATACAAGCCACTGGTATTTATCATTTTCTTTGGTAAATACGCTCTGATGCGCATTAGAATGTAACTTGCTGTGGATATATTTGTCTGTGGTGCTGTAATAGTCCAAAATCTGCTGTTCCTGCTCTTTGTTCATGGTCTTTTCCCTCCCTGTGGTACATCAAAAGTTAGATGTATAAATATTGATTGATATGATTGATAGATATATCTGCCAAATAATGAATATAAACAAAATGCCACTTATGAAAGTAGCTGTTTTTGATTTTTGTCCGTTAGTTGTCGGATATTTGGATTGCGGAATATTGTGGGTGGGTATTTCTCTGTTTTGGAGAATACACTTTCATTTCCTACGGTAATAACCGCATGAAAAAAGACTATAACCGTTGCTGTCATAGTCTTTTAAGGATTGAGGAAGTCCCTTTTTATTTGTATTTGCTTGTCACCCCTCCGCACTATCCAACATCGGTAGCACACACGACTGCATCCACCCTGTCATCATGCATAAGTTTTTTCAAAATCTGATACTGTGCTTTCGTATCACTTTTCACTTCATGCTGCCATTCCTGTGGGATGATCGGAAGATTGTCATAACTCCATTTCTTCCATGCTTCCTCATAGCTTTCCGGCTGTACCAGTTCTACCAGATGTCCCACACACCATGATACCAGATAGTCATTGCCTTCCAAATAACCGTCCTTACGCTGTGTGGCACCAAGAACTGCCGCAATGCTCTGTGCCACGCTCGGCTTCTCTGCAATTACAAGCTCCATCTCTATTCCTCCCCGTTTTCTTCATCATTATCGTTGTCACTGTTATCTTCACTGTCATTCTCGCCTGTGTCCTCTGATTCTGTATCATCGCCACCATTTAAGAATGCTTCGTCTGAATCCTGCTCGGCTTCGTCCTCGTCCTCATAATCATAGTCCTCGTCAAGCTCGTCCTCATCCTCATCAATGAAGTTTTCCTTTTTCTTCTTAGACTTCACAACATATACCACTCCGATCACAGCTACCGCAGCAATGCCTATTAAAATATATGTAAAGCCGGAACCATCTGCTTTTGCGGTATCCTCTTTCGGCTCACTTGTATCTTCCGTGCTATCTTCGGTGCTGTCCTCAACACTTTCTGCTCCCTGTGTTTTATCTCCTGTGGTATCAGCATTATTGTTTGATAATGCGCTGTCTTTGGTAGGGATTGCAGATTCCAATGCCGCTGAATTTTTCGGAAGTGTCTCGCTGTTATCCGTTGTGGTATTCAGCAGGTCGTTTTCACTGACTTCTGTAAGGAAATACACCTTTTCATCTTCCCCATCACGGTCAATCACAAGATAAAATATCTTTTCTGATGCAGTCTGGATTGTGTAAAATTCCTTGCCTTTTTCTGTGGTCTGGCTGTCACTGCTCTGGTCTGCATCCTTAGAAGTATCTCCCGTACTTGGAGATTGCTTTGCTGTTGCGGAACTGCTTGAAGTTGTTCCACTGCCTGCCTGGGAAACTGTATTTCCATTCACATCCGTTTTTGTATGCTCTGTGACCTGTGCGGTTGCAGAGCTTGGCTTGGTTGCCGACGCATCCACCGGAAGCTGCTGTGCCGGATCTTTTTCACTGCTGTCCTTATTCTCCGGATCGGTGTAATACGGATTGGCTGTTTTATAGATTTCAGAGGTATTTCCTGCATTATCCATGGCAGAAATCGTGAAATACTGATACCCTGCATCGAACTGTTGCAGACGGATATTCAAGGCTCCATTCGTATGCTCTGTAAACTCATAGCCATTGACATAGATTGCCTTGATACCGGAATCCGTATCATGTGCCTGAATGCTCAAAAGACCGTCGCTGACTGCCGCATTTAAGGTAGGCTTGGTAAAATCAAAACACTTGATATAACGGTTTTTCTCGTAGGTCTTGCCCTTCTGGTCTGTGACCTGCACATAAATGGTGCTGTTCTCGGAAATCTCTATGTACATATCCTCGGTAATATCCGTCCAACTTCCATTCTGTCCGACTTTCGCCTGTACTTTCTGAATGGTAAAATTGCCGGACACTACCGTATCTTCTACCTTGACCGTTACTTTCGTGGTATCATTATGCCATCCAGACGGTGTATTGATTGTGATTTTTACACTTGGATTGATATAGGCACATTCCTTGTAATCCTTTGCACACACCTCACAATCTTCATCTACTGCATACTGACTGCATTTTTCCTTGCAGGTGCATTTTGCGGCAGGCTGTGTCTCCTCAGTTGTGCCTTCTGTGGAATTTTCAGTTGTATTCTCTGTGGACTGCTCTGTGTGATTTTCTCCACTACCGGAACTGTCCTTGTTATCATTACCGGACGCTGTGCTTTCTGCACTGCTTTCCTCTGCCGCACTTTCTGTTTTCTGCTCTGCTGTATCCTCCGCATGAACCTCCACAGTATTTGCCCTGTTTGCAAAAAATGCCCCGACCGGCATACAAAAAAGTATTGCCGACAGTATCAGGGACATTAGTGCCTTAACGGATAACTTCTTCATTTTCATTGGTCGAATCCTCCTTTTCCTGTTCCCGTTTCTGTAATAAATTTCTGACTTCATCCTCACTGAGCTTATTAAGCATCTGCAATCGCTCGGATGAGATTTTATATTTTCGTATGATCTTCATGGCTTCGGCATCCTCCGCCATCTGTTTCTGCTCTGCAAGGTCTTTTTCCTTTGCCTGTAGCTGTGCTATCTGCTCCCTGACCTTTTTAAGCTGTGAATTGATTCGCTCTACTGACAAAAATAATTCCTCCCTTCGCTAATTCAATCTTCCAAAACCATAAAAATGGCTCTGCCAGTAAGAGGTATTGATTGAGGTGTACTGGATTGGATCGCCACAATGCACCATCGTACCGTTTCCGCAGTAAATGCCAACGTGTGTAACCGGACGTCCCGCATTATAAGTTCCGGTAAAAAAGATAATATCCCCTGCCTTTGCGTCTGCCGCTGATACCGGAGTACACTGGTCATAAATGCCCTGTGCGGTGGTTCTTGGCAGGTTATGTACGCCGCTGTTTGTAAATACCCAACATACAAAGCCTGAACAATCAAAACTTGCCGGAGCTGTTCCTCCAAAGGTGTATGGCATTCCCAGATACCTGTTTGCTTCCCGCATAAGCGTCTGCACCGTTGCATCGTCATAGGACTCCGGTGGTATCACATTGCCGGTTCCTCCTCCGGTACCGCCCGTTGTTTCCCCATAAATGGTCTGTTCTCCTGCTTCAAAATAAAATAACGGGTTATAATACACCCCGTTATACAGACATTCAATATGAAGGTGGCTTCCGGTACTGCTTCCTGTATTTCCGCTTTTGCCTATATTGTCACCCTTTTTTATACTCTGCCCTGCGGATACATTTAAGCTGTCCATGTGGGCATATTTTGTGGTATATCCCTTGCTGTCCGTAATCACCACATAATTCCCATAGTATGAATCGTAAGCCGCTTCCGTAACCGTTCCGTCATGGGCTGCATACACGAGCGTTCCTGTCGGTACTGCTATGTCCACACCCCTATGAAGCTCCTCAGCTCCGGTGTTTGGATTTTTCCGGTATCCGTAATAACTGCTGATATAGTAATACCAGTAATAATCAACCGGAGAAGCGAAAACCTGTAAGCCGCCCTTTGTCTCCGTATAAGCTCCAAAGATTTCCGTCTGCTCACTGTCCATGCGTCCGGCTACAATGCTCTCAAGCGGTGTGACCGTAAGTGTGACACGAAGAATTGTTACGGTATATTCTTCTTCCTCCTCGTACTCATATTCCTCGGTATGGGTAGTCCCGTCCGGATTTGTTACTGTTCTGGTTCCGGTCTTTGTGACTGTCCTTGTCCGTGTCTCCTCCACTTCCTCAGTAGTAAGGGAATACATGGCATCAAATAATTCCTGAATCTCACTCTCCATCCCCTCGGCAGTAAATTCCGTATGGACTGCGGAAAGATAACTAATCAGCGTATATGGATCATGCCCGATTGCACCAAGGTTATAATCGTATTCATCGTATCCCGGATAATCACTTTCAATCCGGTCAATCTTGTTTTGCAGCTCCATTTCCTTTTCTGTAAAAGATAAATCTGCCGCATCAATCTCTGCCGGAAGGCTTAAATAGGTGCTTGCCATCGTTGTTGTCACAGTTCCGGTAAACATGGAACCACAGCTTGATAATGCCGACATGATCATAATTAACAGAAGTGCAAAAATACCGACTGTGATAATGAGTGTTTTGTTTTTCGTGGCAATCTCCTGTAACTTCTTTGCAATCCCTGTTGCGGCATTGGCTGTCTTTGTAAATGCTTCCTTTGCAATCTTGGCTTCTGCTCCTGCCCTCCTTGCTTTAGCATACTCACGTTTGATACGCTGTTTCTGTAGCTGCCTTTGCAACTGCTTCTTTGGACTATTACCCTTTAAGTGTGGATTTTCACTGATGAATTTCTCATACTCCAGCTTCATATCTGCTGTGACCTGCTTTTTCTGCAATCGCTCTAGGCGGTCACGCTTTCTCTGTGCCTTGCTCTTGCGGTGATACTTCATATAGTGATAAATGTCCTCGGCACGCTGTTCCGTCTTGTGTGCACCCTCAACCGCAGAATTGTCCTTTTCTGTTTCTGCAATCTTACGATGCACAAAATACATATTTTCCGTTTGCAGTTTATGAACCGCAGTCTTTCCCAGACCATCCTGCTTAAATGGCTTCTCCACATCCACCGGAACTACGATATATTTTGCTTTTCCGTTCTGTTCATCAAAGACACGTTTCATCTCATACTGCCGCTTTTTCGGCATCTTGTCCTTTACTTTCTGCAACTTCTGACGACTCTTTTCCGACTTATCAAAAGCCTTCTGTACTTTTCTGTCGGTAAATTCTTCCGCCTGCCCCTGCGAAAATGTGGCATCCTTTGTCTGGAAATCTCCATAATCGGACTGCTTTGTATTTTCTGACTTCGCACGCTCTCTGTGTGCGTGTTCTCTCTGCACACGCCTTTTGTGATATTTTCCTTTTTCCTCAGACCGTTGGTAGGTGTCCCTGACATGAACCTTGTTTTCAATCGTGCTGTCAGAACCCGTGTCAAATTCTTCTGATTGATCCTCCTGCATGAAGCTGTTTTCCTTTAAGAATGCCTTTTCCGCTTCGGCTTCCGACTTCTGGACATTGTGACCAGAAGTGTCCTGCTTCTGTTGACGATAATGCTTCCTTTTATCGCCTTCTTTTCTTGTATGACTGCCATAGTTTGCGTCCCGTGGCAGATTGCTTACAGGCTTCTCATTGGCACTAAACTGATTTTCCGCAGAAAAGGTGTTATCCTGCCTGTGTTCTGTATGTTTTGCTCCAGTCACTTCCTTGTCTTTGGAAAATGCCTCTTTTTCAAATGCCTTTGCCGCCTGCTTCTTCTGTCTCTTTTCTGCCATTTACACTGCGTCCTCCTTCTGCACCGATTCCTCCGGCTTGGTATTCATAATTCTGTAGGTCTTGGTGTCTGTCGGATATTTGTCCACGAAAGGAATTACGACATTATCAAACAAGATAAGACCGCTTCCCGGCTCGGAGTTGGTGACATAAGATAACTGCTTATCCGATAATCCCAACTTATCAGCGAGGATTGCCTGATCTTTGGCATTCTGATTTAACAGATACACAAAATCGCTGTTACCCAAAATACCTTCAATCTCCTCAGAACGGAGGAAATCGCCCACGTTCTGCGTCAAACCTGTCGGTATTCCGCCCCATTTTCTGAAACGCTTCCAGATTTCCACAGAGTAGATAGCGGTCTGCTTCTCCTTCAGAAGAAGGTGAAACTCATCACAGTAATAACGGGTAGCAATCTTTCGCTCCCTGTTCTGCGATACCCTGTTCCAAACCGCATCCTGCACGATCAACATTCCAAGCTCCTTTAACTGATTTCCCAAGTCTCTGATGTCAAAGCACATGATACGGTTGCCGCTGTCCACATTGGTATGGTGGTTGAAGTAATTCTGGGAACCATGCACATACAGCACAAGGCTGTTTGCGATACGCTCTGCCTTTGGATTTTTGTGTGTTAACAAGGCATCATACAAATCTTCCAACAGCGGCATATTTTCCGGCACCGGATTTTCAAAATACTTATCGTAAATATGGCGGATACATTCGTCGATGATACCTTTCTCATCGTTCTCCAGACCGTCCTTGCCACCTGCAATCAGATCACATAATGTTATGATAAAATCCGATTTCAGTTTTAATGCTTCCTTATCCCCCTTATGGCTTAGCTGAATATCCATCGGATTCAGATAGTCCTTGGAATTTGTAGCAAGTTTTACCACCTGTCCATGCAGTGCCGCTACAAGTGCAAAATACTCTCCCTCCGGATCGCAGATGATAATATCGTCCTTCGTGATAAGGAAACAGCTTAAAATCTCACGCTTTGCACTAAAACTCTTACCACTTCCGGGAGTACCTAAGATAACCCCGTTTGGTGTACGGAGCCTTTTTCTGTCTGCCATGATCATGTTGTTGCTAAGTGCATTTAATCCGTAATAGATTGCCGGTGCAGGCATAAATAACTCCTGTGTGCAGAATGGTACTAAGATTGCGGTGCTTTTTGTGGAAAGAGTACGCTCAATGCCTGTCTCATTGCATCCAATCGGTGCGGATGCCATAAGTCCCTGTTCCTGCAAATACTGTAAACATCTGAGGTCACAGTTTGCCTGCTGAATGATACCGGACACTCTCTGCATTAAGCTCTCCAGTTCCCGCTTGGTTCTGCCATAACAGGTAATAAGGAATGTCATGTTGATCATCTTCTGATTGCTCGTATTCAAATCATCCAGAAATTCCAGCGTATCCTTTTCATAGGTCACAATATCCGTTGGAAGAATATCCATATCGTAACCGCTTCGGACTGCCTTTTTCTGCTCCTCAATCTTCATTTTCTGGATATTGGAAATGACCGCTTTTAACTTCTTGATTGCCTTTACCGGATCTTCCGTCTGCATGTGCATAGAAATCGTAAGGTTGGCATCAATATCAAGAAGCTGCTTGATCAGCTCGTCCGTAAACTTCGGTGCGATAATATCCAGATAGGACACACAGCCATACATATTTCCCGACTTGAAGCGGTTCGGATAGCGGAAATCAAACCCCGGCGGTGCAATATAGTCCTTGACCGACTTACCGGATTCTGCCAGATCCTTAAACGAAAAGCGGAAAGGCTCCATGGTATCCTGATTAAAATATTCATGCAGGATACGCAGTCTTTCCTTTCCGTCCAGTCCCCTCGCAAGGGTTCCTATGTTGTTTAAGTTCCGTATGACATCTTTTTCAATGTTGTTAAGGCGGCTCTTGGCTTCCTTGTAGCCATTGCTCTCCACACCAAAAATCAGATATTTTGATTTGATGATGCCATTGTTTCCCTTTGCCGCCTGCTTCTTTAACATCTCCGTATATTCTTCACGAATGTCGTTAAAATCATCCTCCTGCCACGGAATGTCAAACTGTTCTGTAAGCATCTGTTCGTTGACCTGCCTGTTGAAAAGCACCAGTTCAAACCTCACAGACGGATCAAAATAATTGATGAGCTTGCTGTACTGTGCCAGTATGTCCGCCTGCTCGTCCACTTCCAGAAGCGAATAGTTTATATCAAAAAATTCCACCATCTTTGTATAATAACGGTGGCTGACCTGACAGATACCGTCACGGAACATCTTTTCAAAAGTAATCGTCTTTTGTGCGGTAGTCGGCTTTTCTTTCTCATTGCTCTTTCCCGATAAAATATGTTTCAACTGTATAAGACGCTTCTTCTCTGAAAAGGTAAGTCCACCGCATTTGCTGTTATTCCTGCTATTGCCCTTATAGCTGCTTTTTCTGCGGCTTTCCGGTTCTGCCTTTTGCTTTTTCTTCAAGATAACGAACCTCCCTTCGTAATTTTTCTTTTTCTTCCAACTGCTTGTATAAGTTCTCTGACCGGTATGGTCTTATGCCCGGTGTGAGTATCTTCTGCCGGAGCATAAAATACAAAATCTTCTCTGCCGGAAATCCGTTTTTCTCATACATTGCAAAAAAGAAGAATGGAAGCATTGCTCCCATCATAAGAAGTGATGCGGCTGATGTTCCGATCAGTCCCTTGGTTAAAAAATACAAGGGTATCCCGGCTACTGCCGCACCGCTGAAACAGATGATCTGTCTCTTTGTTAAGTTCAGTGCCACTTTTGTCTTGATACCGGACAAATCCTTCGGCACCTGCACGGATATTGCCATATCGTTCCTCCCTTAGTGCGCATTCCAGATAGATTTCGATAATGAACCAGTCTTAAAGAGTGAAAAGCATAAAATAACGGTATATGCTGCCACCGACCAGAGTGCCGTATGCAGGTTGTCGGATACTGCCACACCAGCCACAAGCACTGCATAGATTGCAACGCATACCATCATAAAAAATCCCTGAAATGCTAGAGCACAAAGCCCCTTAAAATAATTCGTTCCTATCGTTCCCCATTCCCGGTTTGTTACGGTTGCACAGGGAACTGGTGCTACTGATACATAAAGATATATTTCAATCATTCGCCCATAAAGAATGACGGTGATAAGGACTGACATGATTTTCATACATAAACTGACGATCATGGTCTCCATTCCCAGTCCCAACAGCTCTCCTATGCTCATTTCCGAAAACTGCTCATTGAACATCGTCTGCAGCGTACTTGCCACATCAATACTGGTGCTTCCGGTAATCGCTGATGCGGCAGAATTTACGATATGGCTTCCCACATCAAATACTGCCATTACAATGTCAAAAGTCTTGCTAAGAAGCATGACTGCAATACACGCTTTCATAAAAAAGCGGATAAAAATGGCTGTATTGAAGTCATGCAGGTTATTTTTGTCAATGACCATGGAAATAAGCTCATAGACGAGTACAAAACTGATGATCATTCCCGCTATGGGAATCATCACATTGTCGGACAAGGTTTTTATCATATCAAAAATACCGGAGTTCCATGTGCTGGGAGTTTTGCTGACCTCCCCTGCAATCGTACCTACTTTGTCATTGACATCGGTAAACATGGTTTCAAAGTTGGTCAGAACCCACCCCTGCAACAGTTCCTTTATGAATTCAGTAATCTTATCAATGATTCCGCCCATGAATTATGAGAACAGAGTGGTAAGCTGTGGAATTACCGTCTGTGCCACAATGATGATGCCACCGCCACTCATAAGCTGTGTTATCCCCAATTAGTAGGAACAATACAGCTTTCTGGCGGGCGGCGGCACGTCAAGAAATATATATGGAGTTTTTAAAGAACCTCCCCGGAGCGGGGAGCGGTCAGCCTGTGACCTGCTCCACTTCCGGTATGGGTTTGAGATTAAAATGAATTTCGATAGAAATGTGTCTTGTCTTATCGCTGCCTATGGTTTCATGGACAACGATTTCTTTAATCAGGCGGTTTAAGGTGGAAGCGTCCAGTTCGGTGATGTCCCGGTATTCCTGTATGGATTCCACCCACTGCCTTGCGTCCACGGCAAGCCGGATTTCATCGGCAAGGTGCTTCCTGCCTTTCTCGACTTTTGCCTTTAATTCCGCCTGTTCCTTCTGCGTCTTTTCCAGCAGGAGATTGAAGTTTGCGTCTGTGATTCGTCCGGCAACCATGTCCTCATAGAGCCGCAGCACCATCTTTTCCAACACTTCAATCCGTTCCTCGTCTTTGGCAAGGGTGCGCTCCATCGCTTCCCTCTGGCCTTTCTGCTCGGCTTCGCAGGTGTCGGTCAGCCGCCCGGCCACCGCTTCACTGTCGGTCAGGGCAGCGGCGGCGCACTCCCGGATTTTATTCAGCACAAGGGCATAGAGCGTGTCATAATCAATCCGGTGCTGGGTGCAGTGCTGTTTCCCAAAGGCATTGTAAGTCTTGCAGGAATAAATCCTCTGGGGGTGCTTGGCATTGGTGTAGCGGACAGTCAGGGACTTTCCGCACTCACCACATTTGAGAAGTCCGGCAAACAGGCTCGGCTCCCCGGACTGCCCCGGCCGCTGGCGGGATTTCAGCTTCTCCTGCACGATGGCAAAACTCTTTTTGTCCACCAGCGGCTCATGCGTCCCTTCCACCACAATCCAGTCCTCCGGCTTCTTGTCCCGGATAGTGCCGATTTTAAAGCGGTACTCGGTCTTTTGGGAAGCGATTGCGCCGGTGTAGACGGGGTTCATCAGGATTTCCTTAATCACTGTAAAATCCCAGATGTACCGCCCATTCTCCGGGTCTTTCTTCTCCCATTTGGTGCGGATGTTCCTGTGCCCACGCTGCCGGTTCCACCATGTGGGGCAGGGGTGCTTTTCTTCCTCCAGCCTGCGCCGGATGTAGTTGGGGCCGTGCCCGTCCAGCGCATACCCGAAAATCAGCCGGACAACCGGGGCGGTTTCCTCGTCTACCAGCAGGCGGTTCCTGTCCTCCGGGTCTTTTTTGTAGCCGAAGGGGGCAAGGCAGCCGGTGAACTGGCCTTTCTGGGCTTTCAGCACATAGGAAGAATGGACTTTCTTGGAAATATCCTTGCTGTACATCTCATTCAGGATATTTTTGAAGGGCGCAATGTCGTTGTTGTCCCGCATGGTGTCGATACCGTCATTCATGGCGATATAGCGCACGCCGTTCCTTGGGAAGAAGTCCTCGATAAGCTGCCCGGTCTGCAAGTAGTTCCGCCCTAACCTTGATAAATCTTTCGTAATGACAAGGTTTATCTGCTTCCGCTCAATGGCCTTCAACATCCGTTTCAGGTCGGGGCGTTCCATGTTCAGGCCGGTGAAGCCGTCGTCCTGATAGACTGCCGCAACCTCCCATCCCTGCTTTTCACAGAACTTTTCCAGCATATCCCGCTGGTTTGCGATGCTGGCACTCTCGCCCTGAAGGTCATCGTCTTTCGAGAGCCTGCAATAGATAGCTGCCCGGAATCCCCCGGCAAGCGCCGTGCCAATCACGTCATAATCTAATCCGTTCATCATAACCGTTTACCCACACAATCCAGACGGAACACGGTCACTATGAACCTCGTCTTTATTATATCTCATTTCTTGCGTTTTAGCAAGATATTCTTTATCTGTTTTTCTGGTGTGTTTCTGTGCGATAAGGCTCACGAAAACGTCCGTAGCGTCCAGTTCGCCGTCAAATACTGTGGTGACATGAATCTCTGTTTTATTTTTCGCCATAGGCAGTTGTCCTCCATACATGAAATAAGCCAGACAGGGGATAGCGGCAACGAAGTCCGGCAACGGGCTTCAAAAAACCTTGGAGCTAATCCTTGTCTGGCAGTTGGGTTATTTTATACTTTTTCTTTTATTTTTCTGTTGCTTTGGTTGTTAAAGGGGAGAAAAGCCCGCAGTTACGGGATTTTTCCCGGCAACCGGGTCGGCAACGGGATAGCAACGGAGTGTGCAACGGGCTGTCCCTGCCCGGATTTTTTCAGAATGGAAGCTCCATCTGTTCCGGCACCGGCGTAAATCCTTCCGGGATTTTTTCCGTCCCGTTGCCGCTGTCCGTTGCCGGTTCTGTCCGTGCGTTTTCCCGTTCCCATCCTTTCTGCCTGCCGTACCCGGCAAACATCCGGGGGTTGGAGAAATAATTCCAGCCGGTGATGCACTGGTTCATTATCTCGTTGATTTCCCGTATCTCCCATTGTTTCGGCTCGTCAAAGTCATGGTTCAGGGCTTCTTTGTAAAGCTGTTTGGAGCAGACGGTATCGCCGGGGTAGCTGTCAAGGAAAGCCTGTATCATACCGGCCTTGGTGTCCTCCGGCATGAAGTCCCGCTGGTGTTCCTTTAAATGGCGCACCATTTCCGGGCTGAATGTCAGCTTCCACCTGCCGCTCCTGTAAATCTCCATCGCTTCCGCCCATACCTGATTCAGATAGGCTCTGGAAGCGGCTTCGTCCTCTAAAATGTGTGTTTCCGCCTGTTCCGGGCATACCTGTATAGGAATGAAGCGGCGGTTTCCTGAACGGTCAAGGGGCAGGAAGTCAAGGGCGTTGGATGTCCCGCCGAACACGCACTGCCTTGGACGGTCTGCCGGGTGGGTTTCATAGGGTATCTTGTAGACTTCCTTCTGGCGGCTCAAAAATGACTTGATTTCCTCTATGCTCCTGGCGTTTGCGGTGGCAATCATCTCCGACATCTCGATTATCCAGTGGCCTTGGAGTTTGCGGTATACGTTGTCATCGTCCAGCTTCCGCAGGTCATCGGAGAACCACTCGTCTTTGACTGCCAGCAGGCGGAAGAAGGTGGACTTCCCGGCTCCCTGCCCGCCCACCAGACAGAGCATGACTTCAAACTTGCAGCCGGGGGAAAATGCCCGGTGGATGGCTCCCAACAAAAACAGGCGCAGGGATTGGAAAGTATACTCGTCCTCACCGGCTCCCAGAAAGTGACGCAGGCAGGAGCGTATCCGTTCGGTTCCGTCCCATGTCAGGCCGTTTAAATAATCCCGGACAGGGTGGTAGCTGTTCTCATCGGCGGCAAGGGCGGCGGCGTCCTGTATCTTTTTCTCGCTTGTCAGGCCATAGGTCTTTTCCAGATACAGCCGGATATATTTCATGTCCGTGTCGGTCATGGGGCTTCCGGCAGTTCTTTTGTAGCCGATTGGCTTTAAAATATCGGTGCGGTCGGTCAGCAGGTTGTAGGCAACCGCCCCGGAAAGGAGCGGGTCGCACTGGAACACGGTCAGGCAGTTGCTCATGCTGTTGCGGAAGCCGCCTTTTTCGGTGGTTTCCAGCATGGCCTTCACTTCCTCAACGCTCCGGGGCGGCTCTGCGCTGTCTGCCATGTTCGCTGTTTCCTGCCGTATCTGGGGCGGTAAATTCTGCCATCCGTCTTTCAAGGTTCCTCACTTCCTTTCCGTGTCCTGTGATAAGGGCTGCCCGCTCCTGAATGTCCCCGGAGAGAAGCACGTCCATCAGGTATTCCACCCGGCTCATGTTCTGCAGGGCTTCCACAAACCGGGGGTTCCACGCTTCATCCGGCTGGCGTGGGGCGTATTCCTCCTTCCAGCGGCGCAGGAGATGGTAATAGTCGGACAGCACCCGGAAGCAGTGCCGCTCCATGTGCCTGAATTTCTGTTCCTCCGTTTCTTTTCGCAAGCGTGGCCTTATGGGCTGCTTTTTGCCGTTCCTCCCATCCTCATAAGGGATAGAGAAGTCCTGTGCCAGCATAAGGGCGGCTTCTTTGCTGCTGATACCATGGAGCCGGGAAACAAAATCTATCACGTCCCCGGTGGCTCCGCAGCCGAAACAGTAAAAGCGGCGGTCAACCTTCATGCTTGGGTTCTTATCGTTGTGGAACGGGCAGACGCACATCCCGTTCCGGTTTACTTTGATTCCATAACGCTCCGCAGCCTGCCTTGTGGTGACGGACTGCTTCACGGCTTCAAATACGTTCAATAGGCGTTCCCTCCTGATAATGAAAAAGGCACCTGCCAGCGATTTCAAATCACAAAACAAGTGCCTGTTTAAAGTTCCATATTCTGTTGTTTCTGTGTCCGGGGCGGCTTCTGTTTCCCTGCCTGCTCCTGCCGGATGCGTTCCTGCCGCCCTTTCAGGCTCTCCTGTACGGATGGTTTCTTCCCCGGCTCGGCGGTCTGGCGGTACTGCTCGGATGGCAAAACCTGATTCAGCCAGTGGCGCACGTCACGGAGTACCTTCACGTCTGCCTGAACCGCTTCCAGTTCCTTCCTCTGTCCGGGCAGGGCGGCGGCAAGCTGTTCCCGTTCGGATTCCAAATCTTTACGGGAGTAGGAATTGCCTTTCAGGTTGGCTTTCAAATACCGGACAGCGGCGTTGTAAGCGTCCAGTTCCTCCCGGTGGCTCTCCGCAAACTTCTCCTTTTTCTTTTTCCAGCCGATGGCGGCATACTCCGCATGGACTGGCTTGGCGGCTTCGTACTTGTCAATGTAGGAGAGCATGGTATTGATGGCCTTTATCCGCTTCTCGCTTTTTTTCATGCTCCCCATGACGGAAACGGCGGTCTGGCTGATTTCGTCCAGCCGGGTGTCAAGGCTCTCCACGGTGGAGATTCCCTTTTTCCGCAGGAAGTCCATCGCCGCCTGCACTTTATTGTAATCGGCAACGGTTCCTTTCAGCTTCCCTCTGGAAGTCCAGTCGGCACGTTCCCCACTCCGCTGTTCCAGATACCGGAATAACAGTTCCGGGAGTGTCGGCTCCTTCGCCTGCTCCAATGCTTCCAGTAATACAGCCTTTTTCTCTTTTAAGTCAGACAGCCATCCCTTTAGGCTCCGTACCATCTGCCGGATGGACTGCATGAGCCGGTTGGCGGTTTTGATGTCCCGGTTCAGATTGCCGATGTTGGTCTGGATTCCTTTCTTCTCCATCTGGCAGGCGGCCGCTCCCATGTGGACGGTAGGGATTTGGTCAATCCCCTGTCGGGCATAGGAGCGCAGGTCAAGCCGTTCCGGGCGGTCATTGGCTTCCAGATAGCGGTTGGCCGTGTCCGCCCATCCCTGCCGCCAGATTTCGGCGTACTTCCGGTTGTTCCAGTCTACTGTGTTCTCCTTATGGCTTTTCCATCTGCCGGACGCAAGCCGGATGCGCTCCCCGTTCTTGTCAAGGTCGTACACTTTACGGCTCTTGGGGAGCCATTTGCCTTTTTCGTCCATCGCCCGCATGGTGAGCAGGATATGGGCGTGTGGGTTGCCGTCCCCCTTGTCATGGATGGCAAAGTCGGCAATCATGCCTTTGGAAACAAAAAACTCCCGGCAGTAGTCACGGATAAGGTCGGCGTACTGTCCCGGCGGGATTTCCCTTGGGATGGCAAGCACGAATCTCCGGGCAAGCTGGGAGTTCCATTGTTTTTCCTGCGCTTCGGCTGAGTTCCATAAAGTATTGCGGTCTGCAAACTCCGGCGGCACATGGGGCGGGAGCATGATTTCTTTGTGGGTGACTTCGTTCTTGTAGGGATAGTATTTCTGTTCCTGGTCATATTCAGAGAACAGCTTCTCGCCGCTCTGGTAGGCGGCGGCAGAAACAGCGGATTCATTGTTGCTCCGCTTGATGATGGTGATTTTACAATGCGGGCATGGCAAGAGTACGTCCTCCTTTCTCCCGGATTCGGGGCAAAAAAATAGCAGGATACCTTTTCAGATTTCCTGCTTGGGTGTGCCGTTGATGGGCGGCGGGTTATTTAATTTTTTAATAGTTTGTCAATTCGACAAATTGAAATTGAATTTATAATTTCCCTGCAAATATCTCTGCATCAATAGTGATTTCTTTTGTTTTTTTTAAATCTATTCCATCTTTATTTACACAAAACAGTAGTGGAGTCATATCCGCAAAGGTTTTTATTTCCTCGGATGTCATTGTATACGTTGCTGAAACTTTCTTGTGATAAACAACGGAATACTTCTTTTGGAAATAATCTACGACAGCCGCATTAGAATATTGATTGCTTTTCAATTGTTCTTTTGCCGTCTCTCGAAGCTCCTTAAGATGAGCATTTCCCGGAATTACCTTAATTACATAACCGCCTTCTTTCAAAACTCTGTTAAATTCGGAATAGTTAGCAGGAGTAAAAATATCTAATATGCAATCTATCCTTTTGTCTTTTATGGGCATTTCTTCCAAATTTCCCACAAACCATTTGATAGAATTACTGAAATCACTTTTTGCTGCAAGCTGAACAGCATCTTTAGAAATATCAAATGCAATAATTTCTTTATCACCTGATACTTCTTTTATCTGCTTTGAATAATATCCTTCACCGCAGCCAATATCAAGTATTGTATCAATGCTGCTAAAGCTTTTTATAAGCTGCACCACTTCATTCAGGATATGTGAATAATAGCCTTTTTCTAAAACCTCCCGCCTAATTTGAAAAGTCTCTCTGCTATAATGTTTTGAAGATTTTGTTCCTACAGCAAAGTTCACATAACCCGTTTTTGAAATATCGAAACAATGATGATTAGAACAAAATAAACTTTTTTGTTTCAATTTTAAATCTGTTTTACATATAGGACATTGAAAAACTTTTTCACTGTCACTAAATCTAAGTATTTTATTCATTATTCCCTCCGTTATTACATTACTTGCCCAATAAGCGAGCTATGCAATACAGATTCACCGCAACATAACCCGCGGTGTTATCTTAATCTCATATGCGCTGTCATATTCTCACCTCCAAACTCCGATTTGTCACCGGCTCCATTATACGCTATCTCATAAAAAAAGTATAGCCGAATTTCAGCAAACTTGTCAGATGGAAACAACTTGCAACGCAAGATAATTCCGGGCGGCAAGTCCACAAAGGGGTAGCTGGCGTAAGCCAGCGCAGGGGAAGGGTAACTTCCCCTGTGATGATTGGAGCAGATTGAAAATCTACGGAAATCATCTGCTGTCCGCAGGACGCCCCCGGCAGGGCGCAATGCACCACTTCCCGAAGTGGTGTATAATTGCGCCCTCTTTCAGAGGGGGATTTTCCAGCTTGTCACTTCGGAAGCTGTCAACGTGAACGCGCCCAGCTCGTCCACGTTAAAACTTCCCTTCAAAAATCAAGACGCGCCCGGCGCACTTTGATTCTGGAACAGTCTTTTTTATCGTTCCTGCTGTCGGGGCTTCTTGTCAGGATAGAGCTTCCCGGCGACAACGGCGGCATGGCTTTTTATCTTGATTTCCCCTTCCTGCTCGCTGCGCTTTGCGTTCCGGTAGCCTTCATCGGAAAGGAAGAAACGGAACCGCTCCCCCTTAAAACCGACAAAGCACTGCTTCTGTACTTCCAGCGTAATCATGTGCCGGGTTTCCGGGTGGAACCGTTCCTTTCCTGACAGGTCATGCCCCTGCAAAATCGGCTCCTGTGCCTTTGCCGCCGCAAGCCGCTGGCGGATGGAATTGTCACGCTCTGCAAGGAACCGGGCTTTTGTGGCGGCAACAAACCGGCTGCACTCCGGCTCCGGTATCTTTTCCAGTTTTCGGATGGCGTTCTCCACGATTGCCTTTGTCAGTAAGTCCTTTATCACCGGCACGATTTCTTTCATGCCCGCAAGGGTTTCCGCCTTGGTCGGTGCGGCATACTGGTAGATAATATCCAGCTCGCTTTTTGAAAATTTCATTCCGTGTCCTCCTTCCGGTTTTCGGTAAGAACCTGTGCCACAAGCCGCTTCGTGTCGCCCCGGTGGAACAGTACCTTCAAGATGGTGCTGACCTGCTCGTCCGTCACGGATTCCGGGTGGGGGAGATGGCTTTCCAGCATTGCCCCTCTGGTGCAGAGCCGGTGCGTCCGTTCCTTCCGGTTCAGTGTCTTTATCTGGTGTTCCAGCATTTTCTCCTTATGCTGCGCCCGCCGCAGCCTTGCTTCGGTCTTTTCAATCTCCTGATTCAGTTTTTCCAGCTTCTCATTCATGGGCAGCATCCTCCCTGGGGAGCAGGATATAGATGTGGCTGACCTCCCCGATTCCCTGACGGACACGCATGATCATCCCGGCCTGTTCCAGCTCGTTCAGGGAACGCTTGCAGGTCTGAGGGCTTCGGGAAAGCGCAGCCGCTATCTCCATGACGGGGAAGCGGATAAACAGAATCCCGTTGCTGTCCTCGGTTCCCCTTGTCAGAATTTCATCCAGCAGGCGGGCGTACATGACTTTTGCTGTATTGCTGACCGGAAGTCGGAGCATTGCCTTTGGGAGCGGCATACAGGGCGGCAGGGGTGTACTGGCTATCATAAATTCACAATTCATTGGGTGGTGTCCTCCTTTTGGCTCGTTTGGATAGGTAACGGGGGCAGTCAATCATGACAGCCCGGAAACTCTGCTTGCACTCATGCTGGCATTTCCGGCAGAGTCCGTTGTAGCTTCTGCGCCCCCGGTCATTCAGGAAGAAAGCAAGCTCTTTCTTCCGTTTTTTTGACATTCTCGGCATAATGCCTCCTTCATAGAAAAACCGCCCGATTCAGCAGTAACAGCCGGAATGGGCGGATAGTGGTTTTTTGTGTATCGTTTCGGGGCGATTTTCAGGGGAAATACAGCCGCAGAGCCGCCCCAAAATCCCCCTTAGTATTACGGGCAGGGCAGACTATGCCCCGTGAAATTGTTGTGTTTCGGTATCGTTTCGGTGTTCATTTTGCCGGTTCCCTCTGCTGTCGTTCCTGCCCCCGTCTTTGGCGGCGTTTCGCTCTCCTTGGTACGCTCGTTGCGGTCAGGGTTCCTCCGTTTCCCTGCCGGAAGTCGTTGCGCTACATCGCCGGGGAGCATATCCCATACAGGCCGGTCATTCGATTGGAATAATCCATCGATGAACTACCTGTATCATAGAACATTTTTGAGCCTTGTGCCGTATGTCCACAAAAAAGGAATTAAGGGCAAATATCGGAAATTTCCACGATTGTGGAAAGTATGGTATAATCCAGTCAGGCGGCAGGGAAGCAGCCGCTGGAAAGGAGCGTGCGCACATGAAAGGAGCGACTACCATACAGGAACGCCTTTGGGATTTACGCAAGGAAAAAGGATTAAATCTGGAAGAACTGGCACAACTGACAAAGATTTCAAAATCTGCCCTTGCCAGCTATGAATCTAAGGACAATAAAGAAATCAATCATGGCAACCTTATCACGCTGGCGGATTTCTATGGAGTGTCCATTGATTATCTGTTATGCCGGACAGAAAACAGGGAGCAGGTCAACACGCCTTTAACAGAATTGCATTTGAATGACGAAATGGTTGCGCTTCTGAAAAGTGGCCGGATTAACAACCGTCTGCTGTGCGAACTTGCCACCCACAAGGACTTTATAAAGTTTTTGGCTGATATTGAGGTTTATGTGGATGGGATTGCTTCCATGCAGATTCAGAACCTCAACTCCCTTGTCGATACTGTCCGGCATGAAATTATAGAACGCTACCGCCCCGGAGAAGATGACCCGTACCTGCGGATTTTACAGGCCGCACACATTGAGGATGACGAATATTTCAGCCACATGATACAGGATGATATAAGCGTAATCGTCCATGATATTCGTGCTGCACACAAGTCTGACAGTGAGAGTGCGCCACCGACTACCATTGCCGAAGAATTGAAACAGGACTTAGAGGATGTTGCAAATTTCAAGGGAAGCCCTCTTGAAAAACAGGCTGCGCTTTACTGCAAGCGGCTGGGTATCAATTATAACAAGCTGTCTGATGTGGAGTTCCGGCAACTTGTACATATCCTTGAAAAATCGAAATTCTTCAAAAGCTATGTCGGCCAGAGAAAAAAACGGAAATAAAAAACCGCTGTTGCATGGTTGTGTATGTTTCCATGTGGCAGCGGTTTTGTGCTGGTGGTATTTAGTTGAGAACGTGGCTTGATAAACTGGAAGTTGTTTATTAAACCTTTTTAACCTTAACCAACAACATCATAGGTCTACGCATTTCATCACACATTCCCGGCATATCCATCATATCTGCCGGAGGCATTGCTTCCTCAATAGCCTCAATTTGAAAACCACATTTTATAAGTGGATTCAATATCTGCGTTAATGTGTGGTGCTGTTTAATTACTCGTTGACCAAGAAAATTGGTTTCTCTTTCGCCTGTGTAATAGTAATTGTCGATTGGCCAATATTTAGGTTTCCCATTTTCATCATAAATCCAATCCTCATTAACACCTGCGGTGAAAGTCGGATGTTCAATATTGAATAGGAAATACCCACCTACTTTTAATGTGCAATACACCTTTTGATAAACATTAGCTAAATTTTCGATATAGTGCAGTACCAGGTTAGAAACAACTAGGTCATAAGTATTTTCAGGATAAATGTATTCTTCAACACCGCAAACTTTATACTTGATTTTGTCATCAGAGTTATCAGCTACTGCTTTTGCAATCATTTTTTGACTACTATCAATACCAAGAATTTCAGTAGCTCCCATTTGTGCGGCATATTTGCAATGCCAACCGTAACCACATCCTAAATCCAAAACTTTTTTTCCCTGTAATTTAGGGAATAACGGTTGCAACTGATGCCACTCTCCAGCAGCTTTCAGACCGTCTTTGCTTCTTCCCATTTCCGCATATGCGGCAAAAAATTCACTATTATCGTAAACATTTCTCATTGATAATTACCTCCACAACTCCCGATTTTTCTGGCTTTATTATATTACAATGTCCTTCCAGATGGAATAGGCTTCCTCAAAAATTCATTCAAAACCTCTATGTTTGTCAACTTTCCGCTTTGGTATCTGATTCCGGCTCATTCTTCGTGATAACAAGCCGCCCTTGCTGGCATTTCACGGTAATTTTATCCCCAGCGGAAAAACCGGCCTGTTCCAGCCAGTTTCCCTGTAAAAGAATCTGCGGCGGCGATTTTTTGAAAGCACCTCGCCCATTATAAACGGTCAGTTTGCGGTCGTCCATCCGTCCTCCTTCCCCGCCGCCTGCCGGCATACGATTTCAAATACATCCCCATCCTCTGTCCTGACAGTGAGCAGGCTGTTCTGCTCGTCTGCGTTCAGGTCGGCAATCCCCATCCCTTCGCTGTCGTTCAGTAAATCAAAAAGTTTGTCCCTAAAATAATTCAGTTTCATTCTGTTGTTCCCCTTTCATAGCTTATAGTCTATTGGCTAATATTATATAGTCTTTTAGAAGCTATTGCAATCCCTATGTGTGATGTAGTCTAAAAGTGAACAAAATAAATGCTAATAGCTTATGAAATGGGTGGGCATTATGGAAACAAAAGGATTGGGCAAACGTATCAACATGGTGAGGAAAGACCGGGGATTCACGGCTGACAGGCTTTCAGAATTATGCAGTATAAACGCAACCTATCTCCGGCAGATTGAAGGCGGGACAAAGGTTCCCAGCCTGCCTGTATTTATCAATATCTGCAACGCACTGAAAATTTCCCCGGATTATCTGCTGCGGGATGCGCTGGGAGATAATGAGGTCAGTGATATACGGGAACTGGCAGAGTTGTGGGAAAGCACTTCGCCCAGCCAGCAGGAAATCGCCGCTGCCATGATTCGGGCGGTATTGGAGCGCAGGGAAGATTAGAAAGACCAGCCGGTAATCGGCTGGCCTTTGCATATCCAATCAAATATAAATCAATTCGCTTTTTATGATTTCCTCTGCCCGGTTTCGGATATTGTTCATCCGCCCTACCCATTCAAGCTGGTTCCGGGCTTTCAGTTCCTCGGTCACTCCCTCGGTGGCTTTCATCTGCTCTATGATTAAGTCAAGCCGTTCCTCCGCCTGCTCGTTCAGGTCGGCAAGGTACGTCCATAATTTCCCTGTTAGGATAAGGGAACTGTACCATGCCGGATGTTCCTGTTTCAGATATTCCCGGTGCAGCCGCCCATAATATCCGATAGGGCGGTTTTCCTCCGGCAGCTTCAAGTCCGGGATATAATAATCGCCTACCAGAATATAATCAATGCCGTTCTCTGTGATTCTTTCTTTCAGTTTTTCCATTATCGTTCCCTCTTGTGGCGGAAGGCTCGTCACTGGCCAGTTCAATCACGTCCATAATGCCACAATCCAGCGTTTCGCAGATTCGTGCCAGCGTGTCCATGCTGATGTGTTTTCCTTCTTTGCCCATATTGGCAATCATATTTGTGGTTAGGCCAGCGGCAAGCCTTAAATCTTCTTTCCTCATGTTTCGCTCTATCAGCGTGTGCCAGAGCGGTTTGTAGCTGATGTGCATTTTTCTCCCTGCCTTTCTGCCCCGGATGGGCGCTTGCCCC
Source organism: Lachnospiraceae bacterium JLR.KK008 (assembly GCA_037015955.1). Lineage (NCBI taxonomy): Bacteria > Bacillati > Bacillota > Clostridia > Lachnospirales > Lachnospiraceae > Lachnospiraceae bacterium JLR.KK008. The sequence continues at coordinate 333,415 of CP143548.1, read as the reverse complement.
CATTATATCAGGTTTCTTGCTAATCCACAAATATTTCTTGACGATATCGCCGGTTCCGTCTGGATTGTGCTTTTCCTTTCCTCTTTTGATTACCTCTAATTAGCCATGACCTGCTTGATGCCCTGTGATTTTGCACCGGGATTATCGTTTCCATATCCTTCGAGAAGATTGATAACTCCCCACACACCTACACCTGCGCCGATAGCGGTTACTACTGTTTTAAGTCCTGTTACTGATGTTGTAAAAAAGCTCATTCTTTTGTCTCCTTTTTCTGAAAAATGAATTAAAAAAGGGAGCTGTTCTGATTTATGATTTTTCAGAAAAACTCCCATAACAATAGTTCCAATATTTAGTTGTAAAGTCACTTCTGGACGCTGTGACCAGAAGTTAAGCTGTGATTTCTCCGACATCGCATACCTCATCGACCACATCATTCTGCTTGAACCGCAGCTTGTTAAGGTTTTTAACGTATTTTTCAATGTCAAATTCATTCTTTTTGTCATAATCGGATAACAGCGGGTACTGCTTATGCTTCGTTATATCAAACTTATCTGAGAAAAATGGTCTCACACCTCTAAGCTGCATGATACATTTGCTGCCATCCATGACCGCAATCTCGTCCTGACTCATCAGTTCCTTTCCGGTCTTTTGATAATTCAGACCGTAGGACTGGCTCGTACCTCTTGTATCTGAGGTATTGTAAAGGTCAATCGTTTCTTTTCCAAGGATTTCTGCCAGATCTTTTAAAGTATCTTTCTCTTTTCCTCCCAAAAACAGGGTAGTGTCGCAGTTTCCTTCAATCGTGGAAGCGTTATCCCGGTACAGAGCCTTTAGCTGTGACTTTGACTGCAAAATAATAGAAGCTGATATTTCCCTGCTACGAATGGTAGCAATCAGCTTCTCAAACTGTGGAATCTGACCGATGTTCGCAAACTCGTCCAGTAAGCATCGGACGTGAATCGGCAATCTCCCGTTATATACATCATCTGCCTTGTCACAAAGCAGATTGAATAACTGCGAATACATGATGCTTACAATAAAATTGAATGTTGCATCGGTATCCGAGATAATAACAAACAATGCTGTCTTTTTTTCTCCCAGAGTATCAAGCTCCAGTTCATCATAAGAAGTCAGGTCACGCAGCTCCTTAATATCAAATGGTGCTAACCTTGCACCACAGCTAATCAGAATGGATTTTGCTGTCTTTCCTGCCGCCAGCTTGTATTTTTTATACTGTCTGACTGCAAAGTGGTTCGGGTTCTCCTGTTCCAACTCCTCAAACAGCAGATCAACCGCATTTTTGAAATTCTCATCATCTTCCCTTGCTTCACTGGCATCTACCAGATCAATCAGCATGGAAAAATTCTGTTCCTCCTCCGGTGCTTCGTACCAGATATATGCGATCAGGGCTGTATAATAGAGCTTTTCCGCTTTCACCCAGAAATCCTCAGAGGCTTGCTGTCCTTCCCCTTTGGTATTTACAATGATTGTGTTTACGAGTTTCAGAATATCCTTTTCGCTACGGATATAAGCGAAAGGATTGTAATGCATTGATTTTGCAAAGTTAATCGTGTTCAGCACCTTGATCCGGTAATTATTCTTAGACAGCATTTTGCCACATTCCACGAGGACTGTGCCTTTGGGATCAGTCACAACGTAGGAACTGTGCATCTGCATGAGGTTCGGCTTAACAAAAAATCTGGTCTTGCCGGAACCGGAACCACCGATTACAAGTATGTTTTTATTTCTCGCATACTTCGGCTGTTTTGGTCTGCCCGACATCATAAGTCTCTCCGTTGCAGTTAATAATACGTTGTTCTCGAATACAGGATCAACATACGGTTCAATATCCTTGGCGGTTCCCCACCTTGCTGAACCGTACTCCACTCCCTGCCGGAATTTCTTTGCATTTTTCGCTTTATAATAAACTACCATACGAAATCCAATTCCGCAACCCACTCCTACCAGTAAATCCCTCGGCAGAAAACTTGGTAGCGGATTATGGAACGCACCTCCAATCCCATTGATTGTGTCCAACACCTTCTGTAAGGTGTTATCACCTGCCTGCTGTCCATACAGCCATGAAACCTTATTCAGAACATACCCGAAGATCACATAGGGAGCACATTTCAGGGCAAGCTGCTTTTTATTTACCCCTTTTGTTTTTTCTTTGAGAGTTTTCGGAATTGACTGCAAATCTTTCACAATCCCGTCAATGACCTTGCTTATAAGCTCTGTCCCTTGTCCTTATTTTTCTCTCTGCTGCGCTCCTTATTTTTATTCTGTGCAACAATCTTCTGAAGTCCTTTCAGTTTCTGTCTGAGTGACGGACGCTGCTGTTTTTTCTCATTAACTTTGACAAATTCCTTGAATGCCTGTGCAATCACATCGGCATCCTTGCCCTTGAAAAATACAAGATACTTGGGTGGTTCCATGGTCTTATCCTTTTTTACTGCGAAATCGACATTGTATTTCCTTGCAACACGCTCAAAGGATTTAATATTGCTATCCGTAACCTCAATGGACTTTGCACCCTCTCCCTGACCGACCAGCTTTTTTACCGGGATTTTCCCATGGGAAGGCTCCTTATGCTTCTGGTGTTCCAGATACATCTTCATCGCCTTCTGTAACACGCTTGCGGTCAGTTTGGAAGTCTTGATTGCAAGAGCAATGGTTTTCTGTGTTGTTTCCTCCTGCACGGTGTACCTCCTTCCTTATCTGCACCAACTTGATTTAGGGTGGAACCAACAGCCTGTGAAGCTGTGTTTTCATTGCCATACTTACTGCTCCTCCCCTTCCTCAAGGTCTTTATCCCACCAGTTCATTTCTTCCTCATAAAAATCCTCGAATATATCAGCAGGAATATTTTCTTTCTGCTTTCTCGCTTTCATAATGTCTCTTGCTATTTTTGCCACAATTACCACAGCAATAACAGCAAGCAATAATTTCTTCACATCTTTTCTGTTCATTTCCTTTTCCTTTCCACTTCTGGACGCCGTGACCAGAAGTTGTTGCAATAAAAAAACAGATACAAAATCTTTCGATCTCATATCTGCCTTAACGCTGTATATTTTTCTATATTCTTTTTGATTAGTAGAGCTTTGCACCTGCCGGAATTGCATCATCCAGCATAACTAAATTAAGCTTTTCCTCTCCATTTACTGTATGAACAGCGGATAAAAGCATACCACAGGAATCAATTCCCATCATACTTCTAGGTGGTAAATTTGTAATTGCAAGTAATGTCTTTCCGACCAGTTCCTCCGGTTCATAATATGCATGGATTCCAGAGAGAATAATTCTGTCTGTTCCTGTGCCATCATCTAAAACAAAATGTAACAGCTTTTTGCTTTTCTTCACAGCACTACATTCTTTTACTTTTACAACACGGAAATCTGACTTGCTGAATGTATCAAAATCCACCATTTCCTCAAATAATGGTTCTGTTTCCACCTTTGGCTCAACAGGCTCAGTAACCTGTTCTTCTAAATTCATATTTTCATCGCACATATTCATTTCCTCCAGACATAATAAGCTAATGCCCATTATAGCAGAAAAGCTGTGCTTTGAGAAGAAATTCCTAACTTGAAAATCGTGTACATCTTTGCACCGATCAGATTATCTTCTATCCATACATCATCGAGCAGCAGACAATGTGATAACACTTCCAGATTTTCCATGTTTATCAGCCGTTGAACAACAGTATTTGTATTCTCCGGTATTTCATGAGCTTCCATTGCAATATCCCGCCTTGCTTCCCTGCAATACTTATACAATCCCAAGATATACTTATTCGACAGGATAAAACCATACGCATCATTATTCAGATATATCATTTTATGCTTTTCCCATTCCTCCGGCAATGAAAAATAGCACTTTGCTGTTTCGATATAGCAGTCTCCCTCATAAGTAGGCTTCATCTTCCTTTCCTGCCGGAGCATCTGATGATATATCTTTTCCCGGTCAAATATACTTCTTGCTCTGGTAAAATCAGGTGTCCTTCCACGCATAAAAGTGTAAACATTATTGATCACCGTTTTTCCCGCTAAAGACTTGTAATTGCCTACCCTGTGAAGGTACTGCAATACCTGTGTCAGCTTCTCCACAGAAGTAATCTCTTGATAATTATTTGTATCAATCTCCATTTGTTCAAAAGATAATGGTGTGCTTCCTTTTTTGATTTCACGCTCCATGATACGCTTGGTGTCTCTCATTGATTCCATATCAGTTCCTTTCCACTTCTGGACGCTGTGACCAGAAGTTATAAAATAAGCAGGTATAAAAACTTTCATTTCATACCTGCTCCTGTTCAGCAAGAAATTCTCTTTCCTGCAAGTTCCATTATGATATTGATTACTTCCCTAATGATTGCAATAATTTTTATTGCAAGGACAATCACTCCGATCATGCCGCCTATGACTGCGTCAAGTGCCAACACTCCAATGCTCCCTGCAATTCCAAAATTGCGAGGTATCAGCAGTACGAGCATCTTTTGTATGCCGAATGGAAATCCACTCATAATCCAGAATTGAAACCAGTTTACTCCGTTCTCTCCCAGACATATCCAGTAACACATATTCAGCCATACTGCAACAAATGCCAGCGGCAAAATCACCTTAAATAATACCCTTTTCATGCCATCCACCTCCATACATATCATGCTGCACTTCCTGCTGATAGAAATGATTTATCGTAGTTGGTGCATTATAAAGTGCTGTTATCATATACGCTTTGATATTTGTAATCTTTGTCGTTGTCTCTTTCATGCAACCAATCACATATTCCAGATGACTGCTGTTCAGTTTCAAGAATCTGGATTTTACAAGCTCATACGGATAATCCTCACCTGCAACTCGGATTGATTTTCTCTTTACGCACACTACTTCGCAGATTATCCCAAATAATTCGTCATAAAGTTCTTTTTCACCATAACCATCATACTTCATGTGATGATCATAATTGATATTTTCTTTAATCAGTTCTATGTATGCCTGTGCATCATCCATCGAATCAATCACATCATCTTGTGGCTTTTCTGTTGCAGATTGATTGATAGGATTGTTATAACTCTCCTCAGTATGGTTATAATTAGTCTGATTCATATAAGTCTGATTATAGTTAGTATAATTAGGGTTCGATTCTCCGACTTCTTGAGGTTCGATTTCCGAACTTCCAGAGGTTTGATTTTCTGACTTCCGGAAGTTCGATTTTCTGACTTCTTGAAGTTTGATTTTCTGACTTCCAGAAGTTCGATTTTCTGACTTCTTGAAGTTCGATTTTCCGACTTCTGTGATTTCATCAGCATTAGCAGGCTCTTTTTCGTCCATCTGCTCTGAAATTGAAGCAAAATTTTTCACATAAATTATATCCGGTTTTCCAAGTCCTCTGCGCACCTTTTCTACCAGACCAATTCCTTTTACAGAATCAAGCTCTGCCAATACCTTAACAGCTTTTTCCTTAGCGCATCCCAAATCCTCCATAATGCTGTCTATGGTATAAATGATGTATGCACGATTTTCATCGTCAAACCATTCATTTTTCATAGACAGCGACATACGATCAAGCATAAGTCCATACAATAATTTTGCATCACTGGACAGCTTCTTAAATCTCTCGTCCTTTATCAGCAGGCGTGGAACACGATAGAATGAGAACTGTTCCGCTTCTATTCCGTAATAATAGTCTAGCTGCAAAATTTCTCCCATTCTCGTCTCCTCCTTCCTACTGCGTATTTTTCCAGTTATCTAATAGCTGAAATATTATTTTTTCTATATCATCTGTGCTGTATGTATCCGGGAAATAACTGTTAATGCGTTCTGTTTTTATAACAACCTTACGCTCTACTGGCTTTTCTTTCTCCAGAAGCATACGCACCATTGGAAAGGTCAACTCTCCTTTTTTGTCACTTTCCTTCAGCATGGCACTCTGCTGTTTGGTTATGACAGCATTGGTGTCCTGTATGGCAACCAATACCCATTGCTGTGCATCCTCTGATAAAAACGAGATGTCCACCGCCTGCATAATGCCTATTTTCCCCGAATCCACCATATCAAGCAACGGTTCCGATAATCGTGAAATCCATATATATCTTTGAACAGTTTTTGCACTCTCTCCTGCAGCTCCTCCCAGTTCGTCCAGCGTAAGTCCACCTGCTCTGCTTCCCTGATGCTTCATGGCTTCGTATTTCATGCGATATGCCTTCGCTTTTTCGCTTGGAAGAATATCTTCTCTTTGAATATTGCTGTCCACCATGATAATCGTGGCTTCATCGTCCGTATAATTACGAATAAACATCGGCATTGTATCAAGTCCTACAAGCTCACACGCATGTCTCCTTCGGTGTCCTGCAATAATTTCATAGCCGCCCTCAGCTCTTGGTCTTGCAATACCCGGCATCAGCACGCCATGCTCTCTGACACTCTCCACCGTCTCCTGCATCTTTTCATCGTCCAGTACCTTAAATGGGTGACCTTTGAACTCATGCAGTTCTGATAATGCAATTTCCTGTACCTGCTCTATTCCTGCCTGTGGCTGTCCATCTCCGAATAAATCATCGAAGCTGTTCAGTTTTACCTTTGCGGCACTTCCTGTTTTATTCATCTGCAAGCACCTCCTCTGTCAATGACTGATAGGCACTCGCTACTTTTCCATTTGGATCATGCTCATAAATGCTGACACCTTCAGCAGAAATCTCCGCAGCTCTTACCGACATCGGAATACTGTTTTCAAATATTCTTACCTTGCTACCATAATTCTCCACAACCAATGCACTGATGTCTTTTGCATAATTCGTTCTGTTATCAACCATAGTAAGCAGAATACCTTCAATCTCCAATTTTGGATTGATCTGCCTTTTTACCTTTCCTATGGTCTTTATAAGCTGTTCCAGACCTTTTACCGGCAGATATGCTGCCTGCACCGGAATAAGGATGCTGTCGGCACTTGCAAAGGCATTTATGGTAATCATGCCAAGGGAAGGCATACAATCAATCAGAATGTAATCATACCTTTCTTTCTGCTGTTCTATATAAGTCCGAAGCACAAGCTCCCTGCTCATGACATTTACCAGTGATACTTCCAATCCCGACAACTCTATATTGCCGGGCATAAGGTCTACACCCTCGTCATGCTTTAGGATGCCATAATCCGGCTCCATATCTTCTTCATTGATGATATTCGCCATAATGGTTGCAAGAGATACATCCAGTTTATCCGGCTCCTGAAAGCCTAAACTTGCTGTCAGACTTCCCTGTGCATCCGCATCTATCAGAAGCACCTTTTTCCCTTTTTTTGCAAGTCCAATACCTAAATTACTCGTTGTGGTGGTCTTTCCAACTCCACCTTTCTGGTTTCCGATTACTATAATTTTACACATGATGAAATTCCTCCAAATTCTACTATTATTCTTTTACATTGCTCTTTTTTACTTCTACATACGATCTGTAATATTTATCTGTTCCCTTGTTGGGATAGAGGTCTGACATTTCCAGAACCTCTACCTTTGGGTGTCTCTGCATGATTTTTTTGAACCATGTAATATCATTTTTTGTTCCCATCAACCGAATCTTTAACATCAATCATTTCCTCCAAACATTGCATACAAATTTTTATTGTATGTGGCATACTCCGGATAGCGAATCTGTATTGCCTGCCAGAAATATGGTGCATAGCAACAGCAGAACAAATCCTCTACTGAATATCTCCGGCACTCATCCACCTGCTCCTCTGTGTCCTGTTCATCATCCACGCTCGGTGTACCATTGCAATACAGATTAAATGCCATTCTGACAACCTTTGCACTTCCACTGGTCTGCCAGCCTTCATGCAGGCACTCCGGTTTTACACATCCAGTCTTGAAATTATAAATTCTATCCACATTTCTTCGTGTATCTTCGTTCATTCCAATGCAATAGCAAAGTGCCTTGTGATATACATCTGCTTCTCTAACTTTCTGAATTTTTTCATAGTAGAATTTCTCATGTGCTTCACTGATAAAGTTAATATTTTCTTTTTCTGCTCCTAACGCTGTACTGTTCATACTGACTTCCTCCATTTTCTTATTTTGTTCCGTTGACCATAACAAAAAAGGACATTCCTCTAAAATTTCTTTTAGAAAAATGTCCTTATAGTACAAAATATGAACTTGAACTGACTCGATTTTAATTTAAAATCGTTTGTTTTAACCCTTTAAGATAGGTTATTTTGTCGTACTCCTGTCGTACCATACAAGTTGGAAGTCCGCAAACCCTTGATTTTATTGGTCTTTTTTATCTAATGACTTCATCGTCGGGAACAGCAGTACGTCCCGGATCGCCGGAGAGTCTGTGAGCAGCATAACCATACGGTCAATGCCGTAGCCAATGCCGCCTGTGGGTGGCATACCGATCTCCAGTGCATTCAGGAAGTCTTCATCTGTATGGTTTGCCTCCTCGTCTCCCTGGGCAAACTGTTCCTCCTGCGCTTTGAAACGCTCCCGCTGATCGATCGGGTCATTCAACTCCGAATAAGCGTTTGCCATCTCCCAGCCGTTCATAAAAAATTCAAAACGCTCCACATAATCCGGATCATCCGGCTTTCTCTTCGTCAGCGGAGAAATCTCCACCGGGTGATCCATGAGGAACGTCGGCTGGATCAGATGTTCTTCCACAAACTGTTCAAAGAACAGATTTAAAATATCACCTTTTTTATGACGTTCTTCGTATTCTACGCCCTTTTGCTTTGCAGCGTTTCTCGCCTCTTCCAGTGTGTGAATCTCATGAAAGTCCACTCCGGCATATTTTTTGACGGCATCCACCATCGTAATCCGTTCAAAAGGCTTGCCCAGATCCATTTCCGTACCCTTATAAGTGATGACTGTTGTACCCAATACTTCCTGAGCCACATACCGGTACAGCTTTTCTGTCAAATCCATCATGCCGTTATAGTCGGTATAGGCCTGATACAGTTCCATCAATGTAAACTCCGGATTGTGTCTTGTGTCAAGTCCCTCATTGCGGAACACACGACCGATCTCATAGACCCGTTCGAGGCCGCCAACAATCAGACGTTTTAAATAGAGTTCCAGAGAAATGCGCAGCTTCAGATCCTCATCCAGCGCATTGAAATGTGTCTCAAACGGTCTTGCTGCCGCACCGCCTGCATTCGATACCAACATGGGAGTCTCCACTTCCATAAATCCCTGGCTGTCGAGAAATCTGCGGATCGCGCTGATGATCTGGGAACGCTTGATAAAGGTATCTTTTACCTCCTCATTCATAATCAGATCGGTATAGCGCTGCCGGTAACGGAGATCGGTATTGACCAGCCCATGATATTTCTCCGGCAATATCTGTAAACTTTTTGACAGCAGTGTCACTTTTGCCGCATGAATGGAAATTTCCCCGGTTTTTGTCTTGAAAACTTCTCCCTCAATCCCTACAATATCGCCGACATCATATTTCTTGAACTCTGCGTAGGACTCTTCTCCGACGCTGTCTCTCGCCACATAAGATTGAATGTTTCCTTTCAAATCCTGAATGTTGCAAAAAGAAGCCTTTCCCATGACACGTTTGGACATAATACGCCCTGCCAGAGAGACTTCTTTCCCCTCCATCTCCTCAAAATGCTCTTTCACGTCCATGCTGTGATGGGTCACATCATATTTCATGATCTGGAATGGGTCTTTTCCCTTTTCCTGAAGCGCCGCCAGTTTCTCTCTTCTTACCTTCAAAAGCTGATGAATATCCTGCTCCTGTGGTCTGCTCTGTGTCTCTCCCACGTCTGCCACTCCTCTTCACTGCTCTGTATTTCTTCCTAGTTGCTCCTCTGAATCTCCAAAACCTCGTATTCCAGAATACCTGCCTGTGTCTCTACCTGAATGAGATCACCGATCTTCTTTCCGATCAGCGCCTTTCCCACCGGCGACTCATTCGAGATCTTTCCTTTGAGACTGTTAGCCTCCGTAGAGCCGACGATTTTATATTCCAGTTCCTCATTGTATTCCAGATCAAGAATCTTCACGCGGCAGCCAATATTGATCTTGTCCAGATCAACTTCATCCTCGACCACGACCTCCGCATTTTTTAAGATCTTCTCCAGCTCTTCGATTCTTGCTTCTATATCACGCTGTTCGTCCTTTGCCGCATCGTATTCCGCATTCTCAGACAAATCGCCCTGCTCTCTCGCCTCTTTGATCTTCTGAGCTACTTCCTGCCGCTTGACGACCTTCAACTCATGAAGCTCGTCTTCATATTTTCTCAAACCCTCATACGTTAATATATTTTTCTTTTCTTCCATGACGCTACCTCTCCATAATTACATCTTTCATTCCCCTTGTCCCGCAATCATTGTATGCTCGACAACTCGTGTATTATACCGTATCTTTCAGCGTAGTGTCAAGGGAATTGCGCAGTGATATATAGGGAATTTCCCCGCATTTTGCTGAGATTATACGCTGTTTCCCGCTACCCTCCCGCAGGTCCATGTAAACGCTGTTTCCCGGGAAACACCGGTAGCAATCCTGTCCGCCATGATACAGGTCGATAATGAGTGTCGCCTTGTCGCGGAAAGTCAGCCTGGCACTGTCAGCGACGCACCGCACCGAGAGTCCATACTCCTCATAGGCAGTCTCTACAAACCCCCGCCACACCTCCCATCTCTGTGTCACGATCGTCACATAATTATACGTCGAGTATATTTCTGACATAAATGTCATTTCCTCGCCGTCGTTTCCATCCCATGCAATGCTTCTGCTTTCTTCCTCCCCTTCCGGCCTCTCCCATCCGTCTATGAATATGAGCTGCTCCGCGCGAAAGACAAAAACATTTTCCTCCTGACATTGTCTGTAAAAATTCACAAGCAGTTCTGCCGGAAAGACACAGTCTTCCCATTGACAAAAAAGAAATGCACTTTGTGACGTTCTTGCCACTCTTTGCATCTCTCTCCTTTGTATCCGTTTCTTTATTTTTCTAAGAGTCCGGCGAAATCTCCGCCCCTCTGTGCATGGGCTTGTGATTGCATATGCTTCCAACGGGCAGCCTGCAAAAACCCCGTTCTTTTCCCTGACCGGATAACTGAGTCCCAGCACATTCTGCATCCGGCGCCATATTCCTTTTTTGTTTTCTTCCTCTTTGACTGTGTAGAGATAAATGATTTTTTCCATACTCCAGTATATGACCGATACCGGCCAGCCATGCACGCTCCTTAGCTTTCCTGTCCCTGCGGCCACAGTTCTTCCAGAACTTCCGCCAACTGCTGCATTGTCTGTGTCTCATTGACCTTCTGCCTGATTCTGGCGCCGTGAGGATAACCGGTCGTGTACCAGGATACATGTTTTCTCATCTCGCGGATGCCGATATATTCTCCCTTGCAGGCAAGCTGCATGGAGGCATGTCTGAAGATCATCTCTTTTACCCCCTGGGGCGAAGGCTTTTCCGTGATCCTGCCATCTTCCAGATAGTCCGCTATCCGGCGGAAAATCCAGGGGTTTCCCTGAGCAGCGCGGCCCACCATGATTCCGTCACAGCCTGTCTCCTGAAACAAACGCTCCGCAGTGGGACCATCCACCACATCCCCATTGCCGATGACCGGAATCCGCACCGCTTCTTTGACCTTCCTGATAATATTCCAGTCCGCTTTTCCCCTGTAATATTCCTCCCGCGTCCGTCCATGTACAGCGATCGCCGCTGCACCCGATTCCTGCGCGACATGTGCCATCTCCGGCGCATTGATATGCTCTGCGTCAAAGCCCTTTCTGATCTTTACCGTCACAGGTTTACTGATCGCCTTTACTGTCTTCTCAATGATTTTTCCCGCCAGAAGAGGATCTTTCATCAGCGCCGAACCCTCTCCATTACCTACGACTTTCGGCACCGGACATCCCATATTAATGTCCAATATTGAGAACGGCCTGTCCTCAATCTTTTTCGCCATCTCGCTCACGATTTCCGGGTCCGAACCGAATAACTGCAATGACACGGCGCCTTCCCGCGGATCGATCTCCAGCAGCTTTTCCGTATTTTTATTGTGATATAAGATCGCCTTGGCACTGATCATCTCCATACACACAAGCCCTGCACCCTGTTCGGCACAGAGCAAACGAAATGGCAGGTCCGACACACCTGCCATAGGAGCCAATATGATATTGTTCGCAAGGGTCACATTCCCTATCCGCAGCTCTCTGATCTGCTTCTCTTTCATTTCTTCTTTCCCATATTGTCTACATTTTTCTCGTAAATGATGCGCAGCCCGTCCAATGTCAGAGCGCTGTCATAGATGTCGATCGAATCCGTTTCCTCGGAAATCATCCGTCCCAGACCGCCCGTTGCCACTACTTTCAAATCACTGTAGCCGGTCTCTTTTTTTACCTGTTTGATGATATATTCCGTCTGACCGATCTGTCCGTACACAAGTCCGGCCTGCATACTGGAGATCGTCTCCTGCGCCAGAATCGATTTGGGTTTTCTGATCTCCACTTCAGGCAGCTTCGCAGCCTCCTGAGAAAGCGCCATCAGAGAGATTCGCAGTCCGGGCGCAGTCACGCCTTCATTGAAACTGCCGTCTTCCCTCACCAGATCATACGTAGTCGCAGTTCCGAAATCAAGCACCAGAATCGGCCCTCCATATTTCTCATAGGCCGCAACCGCATCGACGATCCTGTCCGCACCAACGGCACGGGGATTTTCTCCGGCAATCTTGATGCCCGTCTTGATACCCGGTCCCACGATCAGCGGTTTCTGATGAATATATTTGTGCATCGCTCCTGTCAGTGAGTGCATAATATTCGGTACGACACTGGCCATACTGATACCATTGATGTCCTCAACGGAAATGCCGTTGATTCGCAGCAGCTCCATGATAGCGATGCCAAACTCATCGGAAGTTCTTGATATTTTGGTAGTGATGCGGAAACTGTTGCGCAGCTTCTTCCCCTCAAACACACCAAACGTAATATTTGTATTGCCTACATCCACAACCAATAACATAATTATTCTGTGATGTGTGCCTGCCATACGGAATTCCGGCAGGTTTCGTCACATCTCCTCCTCTGACATTTCAGACAAATCTTCGTTTAGAATCAGCGCCCGGTAGTACAGGCTCAAAGACTGCAGCAGTTCCCGTCGTTTGCGCTGTATCTCCCGTACAAGGAGCCCGCTGCTGATCTCATCATAATAAATATCATTTTCATCAGCGTCTGTCTCCAGCGATACACCGCCGTCCGGTTCAAATACGATCGTAAACACACCGCCCGCCTCTTCCGTGAACAATACACATATGATATGCAGCTCATCCTGAATTGACTCGGGAATCTGCCGGAATCTTTGATTAAAATAATACTTTTTGTCATAGGCGCTAGCGCCGCATAATATGATCCGCTCTTCAGACATAGCCATATAATCCTCTCACAGACACTTCCCCGGCATACACGTTCGTCACACTGCCATCCGCTCTCTGCACAAGCAATTCCCCCGTCCTGTTCACACCTCTGGAAATTCCTGTATATTCGCCCTTCGGGTCCAACACTCTCACTTCTCTGTCTCTGCCTGCCAGATGTGCATTGTAATCTTCCAGGATCTCTGACAAGTCTTCCTTCTGTAAAAATGTTTCATAATCTTCCTCAAAGCATTTCATAACTTCGGCAATCATTCCGCTGCGGTTTACCTTTTTCCCTGTCTCCAGATAAAGTGAGGTAGCTATATCCTTAATTTCGTCCGAAAACGTACGGATATTGGTATTGATTCCAATCCCCACAACCACATAATGAATGCTGTCCTGCTCCAGAGAAAGGCTCATCTCTGTGAGAATACCCACAGTCTTCTTATTATGAATCACAATATCATTCGGCCATTTGATCAGCGCTGACAGTCCTGTCATATTTTCAATCGCTTTTGATACACTGTGCGCCGCGATCAGCGTCAGCATTGATGCCAGCTCCGGTGCAAACTCCGGTTTGAGAATCAGTGTCATCGAAATCATAGTTCCCGGGGCCTGCTGCCAGGAACGGCCTCTCCGGCCCTTTCCCGCATTCTGCATATCAGCCACGACGAGAGTTCCGGAAACGGCTCCCTCTTCCGCCAGACGTTTGGCCTGCGTGTTCGTGGAATCGGTCTCCTGAAAGTAGACGACGTTTCTCCCCAGCCATTTCGTTGTCATCCGGCTGGCGATCTCACTCTCTGATAAGATGTCCGGCGCTGCTTTCAGCCGATACCCCTTATTGGTCTGAGATTCGATCTCATACCCCTGTTCTTTCAGTCCGTTGATTACTTTCCATATGGCCGTCCGGGAAACCCCAAACCGCTCACATAATTCCTGTCCCGACACATAATCGTCCGCCTGCCGGAGCATCGTCAATATTTCCGTTCTCACACATTCGCTCCTAACGTAGCCGCCATCACAGCCTTGATCGTGTGCATCCGGTTTTCCGCCTCGTCAAACACGACAGACTGCGCAGATTCAAACACTTCATCCGTCACTTCCATCTCCGTGATACCGAACCGCTCTCCCATTTCCCTGCCAATCTTTGTATTCAGGTCATGAAATGCCGGCAGACAGTGCAGGAAGATCGCCTGCGGCCCAGCCTGCTCCATCAGTTTCCGGTTTACCTGATAGGGAGACAATTCTCTGATCCGTTCCTCCCACACCGCGTCCGGTTCTCCCATGGAAACCCATACGTCCGTACAGATTACGTCTGCATTCCTTACGGCCTCCTGTGGATTCTCAGTAAAAGTAATCGTCGCTCCCGTCTCCCTGGCGATTTCCCGGCAGGTCTCCGTCAGAGCTGCATCCGGAAAATATTTTTCCGGCGCACAAGCCGTGAAATGCAGTCCGAGTTTCGCACAGACTACCATATAGGAATTGCCCATATTAAAACGGGCATCTCCCAGATAGACCAGCCGCACGCCCTTCAGCCTTCCAATATGTTCCCGGATCGTCAGCATATCGGCCAGCATCTGTGTCGGGTGGAATTCGTCAGTCAGTCCATTCCATACAGGCACACCTGCATGCCTGGCCAGCTCTTCCACAATCTCCTGACCAAAGCCCCGGTATTCAATGCCTTCATACATTCTGCCGAGTACTCTCGCCGTGTCGGCAATGCTTTCCTTTTTGCCAATCTGCGAACCGGACGGGTCGAGATAAGTCGTACCCATTCCCAGATCGTGCGCTGCCACTTCAAAAGAACAGCGGGTTCTTGTACTTGTCTTTTCAAAAATAAGAGCCACATTCCGTCCTCTGAGACAATCGACGGGCTGGCCCTTTTTCTTTTTTTCTTTCAGCTCTGCTGCCAGATCAAGCAGGAAGAGAATCTCTTCCTGCCTGTAATCCAACAGTTTTAAAAAATGACGTCCTTTTAAATTCATGTTACTTTCCCTTACTTATCGGCCATAACTTCCTTCAGAGAGGAAACAAGCCCTGCAACACCCTGAATCTCAGAAGGAATGATAATCTTCGTCGCTCTGCCGTCTGCCGCTCTCTCAAATGCCTCCAGACTCTTCAGTCTGAGCACGGATTCATCGGCTCCTGCCTCTCTGATGAAACGAAGTCCGTCTGCCGTCGCCTTCTGCACTTTGAGGATTGCTTCCGCCTCACCTTCTGCCTCACGGATCATCTTCTCCTTCTGTGCCTCCGCACGCAGGATCGCAGACTGCTTTTCTGCCTCTGCTTCCAGAATTGCAGATTCTTTCTTACCTTCCGCAACAAGGACAGTGGATTTCTTTTCACCTTCCGCACGCAGAATCGCTTCACGGCGTTCCCGCTCTGCTTTCATCTGCTTCTCCATCGCATCGCGGATTGCAGACGGCGGAATGATATTTTTCAGCTCCACACGATTGACCTTAATACCCCAGGGGTCGGTCGCAATATCCAGGGAAGAACGCATCTTTGTATTGATCGTCTCTCTGGAAGTCAGCGTCTGATCGAGCTCCATCTCACCGATGATGTTACGCAGCGTTGTCGCCGTCAGATTCTCGATTGCCATGATCGGATTTTCCACACCATAGGCAAACAGCTTCGGGTCCGTGATCTGGAAAAACACAACTGTGTCAATCTGCATCGTGACATTATCCTTCGTGATCACCGGCTGCGGAGCAAAATCCACAACCTGCTCCTTCAAGATCACTTTCTTTGCAACCTTATCGATAAAAGGCACTTTGAAATGGATTCCAACCGCCCATGTGCCCTGATATGCGCCAAGTCTCTCCACAACGTAGGCATGCGCCTGCGGGACAATCCTGATGCAGGAAGCTACTGTTCCAAGCAAAATCAGAAATAAAATCAGTACAATAATTCCACCCATTTAATTTTCCCCTTTCCTTTCTCTTACAATCAACTTTACGCCCTGTATGGCGGTCACTTCCACGATCGCGCCGACAGAAACTTTTTCCCCCTCATCGGCCGTTCTGGCGCTCCACTCCTGACCACTGATCATTATCTGCCCTATTCCCTGCAGATTATCAATCTCGCTGATCACGATCGCCTGCTTGCCGATCAGACTCTCCGCATTCGTTTTGACTCTGTCCTTGTTAAAATATTTCACCGCGATCGGACGGGTGCAAAACAGGAATACGAGGGAAACTACGACAAACAGCGTGTTTTGAAACCAGAGCGGAAGATCCAGAAGAGCCGCCACTGTCGCTGCCAGCGCTCCGATTGCAAACCATATCGAAGTCAGTCCCAGCGTTGCGATCTCCACAGCCAGACAGGCCACAAGGATCACCAGCCATACCACAGCCATATTCCAATTAAACATGCGCATTTCTCCTTTCGTAGAATTTCGCTCTTTTATCTTACTATATTACGCATTTTCCTTCAAGTAAAAACAGGGATTTACCATATAATGTTTCGGAGAATGACCTCGCACACGATCATACGGACAACATATCATCTACCGTTCATGTATCGTCTGACACCCGTATCTGATCCAACAAAAAAGGAAGGTCACAATGACCTTCCTTTTCTTACCTGTCTATTTACCGATGTTTACCAGAACACATGGCTGCCAATGATCTGGCCTTCATGGTTGCCTGCTCTCCGGAAATGTGTGGCTCCTCCCACGTTGGAAACTCCGGCAATCGCCTCCCGGGCTGCCTGCAGACAACTGTCCCTCACGCCCGCCTCCACACGTTTTGCCACCTTGCCGTTCAGCGCCGGGGTAAACTGTCCGGAAGCGTAGATCACACCGGAAATCGTATTCGGGTATCCGCCGCTGCGAACACGGTTCATAACGACCGCGCCTACCGCCAGCTGACCCTCATAGGACTGATTGCCCGCTTCACACTGAATAAGCGCCGCCAGCAATATATCGTCCGCCGCTTCCACCGCGACTGCGCCGCGGTTTTCCTTTTGTTTGGCTTTCGCCTCATCCGCTTTGCGCTTCTCTTCCTGTTCTTTCTCTTCCCGCTTGTGAATTTCATCCATCGTCTCGCCGGAATCGATAATAAACTCTATCGTCGTATATTTTGCGGAGACATACCCGATCTCTCCTTCGTATTCCACACTGATCCAGTCATCATCAATGACTTCCAGTGCGTCCATCTTTTCATCTTTGCCGGCCATGCCGTACACATCGGCATCTTCTTCCGGTTCCTTCCTGATCCGCAGGGCGTCCGCATCCACTTTCGCGATCAGATTTCCCACGTCCTCCGCCATTTCCTCGGCTTCTTTTCCGAACAAAAGATACTCGTCTTTCGTCCATCCCGTAACATTTCCTGATTTCAGTTTCGTCCAACCATTACGTCTCTCTAATACCTCGCCGCCGCAGTCACTGTAAAGTTTGCCGACTCTCTCAGAATCTTCATCGGCTTCTTTCCTCACGTTCACCGCATTTTGAACATTTGCCATAACAAGGTTGGACTCCTCGGCGTCATCCTCTTCGGCGGCGCCTTTACTGTCTCTCTCTTCTTTCTCTTCCACATTACGTGAAGCGGATGCTTCCTCCGGCCCTTCCGTAACAACGTCGGTCAGATCAGCTTCCAGGACTACAGCCGCACCAGCGTTCAGCTTTTGAAAACTGTCCGTATTACCGGCTGCAGCGGTTAGCTGCAAAAGTCCCAGTGCGGTCACTCCCATGAGCATACCGGACAAACGACGCAGCAGCCTTCTGCCTTTTCCCTTCATAGTAACCTCCAAAATGTTTGTAACATTTTTGTGAAAAAGTGTTACAATTTTATTAACTTTTGGTAAATCATAGCAAAAACATTACCTTTTGTCAAGTTTTAACATGTTTAGAGATTTTTATACCGGTTTTTTTATTATTTTTTCAGCTTTCTCCTATAATTGTCCCGCTTTCTCCACACAGGCTCCGATGGCATCGATCACTGCGCCCCTCATTCCCCGTTCCTCAAGCACCCGCAGCCCCTGGATCGTAGTGCCGCCCGGCGAACAGACCATGTCCTTTAAGTCTCCCGGATGTCTGCCACTCTCAAGCAGCAGTTTCGCACTGCCGAGCACGGCCTGCGCCGCCGCCTCATACGCCTGGGATCTCGGCATTCCCGCGGCCACCGCCCCGTCAGCCAGCGCCTCGATAAACAGAAACACATAGGCCGGCGAGCTGCCTGCCACAGCGGAAAACGCATCCATCTGCTGCTCCCGTATGACACACGTATGCCCGAAACTTCCCAGCAGATCCAGCGCCGCTTCCAGCTGCTCTTCTGTCACATTTTCGTTCGCGCAGACTGCCGTACACCCCTCTCCCACCATTGCCGGCGTATTAGGCATACAACGCACAAGACGGATCTTTTTCCCGAATTTCTCTTCATACCAGCCAAGGCTCTTTCCCGCGGCGATTGTAATCATCAGTGTCTCTTCCCGGATACTGTCTCTGATTTCCCCGATCACAGTTTCCAGAAATTGCGGTTTTACCGCCAGTATCAGCACTTCAGCGCTTTCCGCAACCGCTCTGTTATCAAGCGTCGTCCGTATCCCGTATTTCTCCGCCATGCGGCTGATCGTTCCCGCAGACGCCGCACTGCCAAATATTTCTTTGTTTGTTACGATTTCTTTACGGAGCATACCATTTATGACAGCGTCTGCCATATTGCCAAGCCCGATGATTCCTGTCTTCATCTCTTCACTCTCCTCTGTCTTGCCGCCTCATATAACAGAACCGCCGAGGCTACGCCCGCATTTAATGATTCCACCGCTCCCATCATGGGGATTTTCATGCGGCAGTCCGCCAAATCCGCCGTCTCTTTTTTCAGACCGTTCCCCTCATTGCCGATCAGAAATGCACTGCCCCGGCAATAATCCCACGTATCATAATCCTGACCCGCATCCGGAGCGGTCGCATAGACCAGAATGTGTTTCTCTTTCAATCTTTTTATGATCTCACTCAGATCATCAGCATAATAAAAAGGCACACGGTATACGGAACCCATCGTTCCGCGCACCGTCTTTGGATTATAAATATCTGCCGTTTCTCTGGAAAGAATCAGACCATCAATGCCTGCTCCTTCGCCCGCCCGTACGATCGTCCCCAGATTCCCCGGGTCCTGAATATCCTCCAGAATGAGCAGCAGCGGATGTTCCTCATGCAGCAGGTCGGACAGCTGATAATGAAAAGACCTGACCACACAGAGAATGCCCTGCGGCGAACAGGTATCGGATATTTTCCTGAACACTTCCGCCGATACGGTCTCACAGTGTACCGATTTCAGTTTTTCTGCTACGGCGCTTTTTATTTTCCGGTCCGAACAGGAAAAAGATTCGGAAATATAAACTTCCCGAATCTGCTCCGTTGGCGCCTCGAGAAACATTTTGACACCTTCTGTCAGAAAGGCATCTTCTTCCCTGCGCGCTTTTGCTCTCTGCTGCATCCGTACAACCGTTTTTATCCTTGCGTTTCCCGGACTTGTAATCATCTTACAGCTCCCTCTATACAGATAACACACGGCTGACTTCAAACTGATATTCATTAATATCTTTCTGCATCGCCAGTGCTTCTTCAATATCAAAATCCAAAAACTCACCGTGCTGATAACCGACTACCCGGTTGGTCTTCCCTTCACACAGTATATCCGCCGCATACGCTCCCATGATAGATGCATAAAACCGGTCTTTACATGTAGGGCTGCCGCCTCTTTGCATGTATCCGAGAATGGTCGCACGCGTCTCTACGCCGGTCGCCGCCTCGATCCTGCGGGCCATGGAAGTGGAATGTCCGATCCCCTCCGCGTTGATGATAATATGATGCTTCTTGCCCTTTTTCCTGTTGCGGATAATGTTATTGATAATTTCCTGTTCATTGTAATCATACTTTTCCGGGAGAAGAATATCTTCCGCGCCGTTTGCCACGCCGCACCAGAGCGCGATATAACCTGCATTCCGCCCCATGACTTCAATAATGCTGCATCTCTCATGCGAAGAAGAAGTATCCCGCACTTTGTCAATCGCATTCATGGCCGTATTGACAGCCGTATCAAATCCGATCGTATATTCCGTACAGGCAATATCCAGATCGATTGTTCCCGGCACACCGATCGTATTGATCCCATGCCGCGCAAGCGCCTGTGCGCCCCGGTAAGAACCGTCGCCGCCGATCACGACCAACCCGTCGATCCCGTGCTTTTTGCATATCTCCGCGCCCTTTTCCTGTCCTTCCTCCGTGCGGAATTCATGACATCTGGCCGTACCCAGCACCGTACCGCCCCGCTGGATCGTGTCGGAAACATTGCATGCTTCCATATCTATGATTTCTTCATTCAAAAGACCCTGATAGCCCTTTTTGATCCCTTTTACTTTCACTCCGTTGCTGAGCGCTTTCCGGACGACCGCACGAATAGCCGCATTCATTCCCGGCGCATCGCCGCCGCTGGTCAACACACCAACGGTTTTAATTTCCTTTGCCATGCCGATTCCTCCTCCTGCCGTTTTCTCAAAATATGCTGCAATTTCTTTTATTCTAAACGTTTTTTTCCGCGATTTCAATCGTATTTATCACAATTTATACGACTTTTACATTCTCTTCACCCCAGACATCGACAAGCGCCCGCAAGAGCAGCGCATCCGCCCGCACGCCCATATTCGCCGGCAGTTTTTTGATCGATTTCGGATTTTCAATGTAAATCGTCACCCGGTCTTTGCCATCGGACTCCTGCAGCATCGAAAGCAATCGTTTCTCACCCTCCGTATAGTCCTCCATCGATGCAAACTTCACCCACAGCGTCTTTGGAACCTCATCAAAAGTAGTGATCTGTTCACAGATCAGTTTGCCATCTCTCTCGTCATCAACGGAAACCCGGCCTTTGATGAACACTTTATTATCCACAACGAGCGCGGCAGAGTTTTTCTCATAATCTCTCGGGAATACAATGACTTCCACACTGCCTGCCAGATCCTCCACCTGTAAAAATGCCATTACCTTGTCATTTTTCGTATATTTTATTTTTTTCTCCGTAATGATACCGCCGATCGTCGCGCTGCTGCCATCCTGCAAAGGTACGGCGCCGCTTTCCTCGTCCAGTTGGAACGAAGAAGTCATGGCAGTTATATGCTTCTTCCAGATTGCCTCATATTCTTCAAGCGGATGTCCGCTGATATAAATGCCCAGCACTTCTTTTTCAAAAGCCAGCATCATCTCTTTCGAATACTCTCCCACATCCGGCAGCTGAATGTCATAGCTCTCCTTCTCCTCTTCCTCTGCCAGATCAAACAGCGTCAGCTGTCCGGCCATATTATTTTTCCTGTCATGCTGAATGTTCTCCAGTACCCGTATATAAATACTCATGAGCTGCTTTCTCGTCCCATCGAGACTGTCAAAAGCGCCGGCCTTGATCAGATTTTCAATCCCTCTTTTATTGAGATCGGTCCCCGTTACACGTGTGATAAAATCTTTGAGATTTTTATACGGCCCTCTCTCCTTCCGCTCATCGACGATCACACTGATCACGCCCTTGCCGATACTTTTGATCGCAGTCAGCGCATAGCGGATCGCATTGCCCGATACGGAAAAGGCTGCCTCACCGGCATTGATGTCCGGCGGCAGGATAGAGATCCCCATGCTGCGGCATGTCATAATATATTCCGATACTTTTCGCGGATTGTCGATCACAGATGTCAGCAGCGCCGCCATAAATTCCAGCGGATAATAATGTTTCAGCCAGGCGGTCTGATAGGAGACAACCGCGTAACAGGCGGCGTGAGACTTATTGAACGCATATTTGGCAAAATCCATCATATCGTCATAGATCCGGCTGGCAATCTGTTCGGGTATCCCGTTCGCGATACAGCCGGGCACACCTTCCTGCGGATTGCCGTATATAAAATTGGCCCGCTCCTTCTCCATCACAGCCTGTTTTTTCTTACTCATGGCCCTGCGCACCAGATCACTGCGCCCCAGCGTATATCCGCCGAGATCGCGGACGATCTGCATCACCTGCTCCTGGTAGACGATACAGCCATATGTAGGCTGCAGGATCGGTTCCAGCTGCGGGCAGGAATAGGCAATGTCGTCCTTATTATTTTTCCCCTTGATATATTTGGGGATAAAGTCCATCGGTCCCGGACGGTATAGAGAAATGCCTGCGATGATGTCCTCCAGGTTCTGAGGCTTCAGCTCTTTCATGAAACTTTTCATGCCGCCGCTTTCAAGCTGGAACACGCCTTCATTTCTGCCTGTCCCGAGAGCGTCCAGCACCGCTTTGTCATTAAAGTCTATACCCCCGGCATCAATCGTGATCCCCTTGTTGTTTCGTATGTTGTCGATCGTATTCTGAATGACTGTCAGCGTGCGCAGTCCCAGAAAATCCATCTTTAAAAGCCCAAGTTCCTCCAGCGTCGTCATCGTAAACTGTGTCGTCACCGAACCGTCAGATCCTCTGGAGAGCGGTACGAACTCGTCCGCGCTCTCCGGACAGATGACGACACCTGCCGCGTGCATCGACGTATGCCGGGGCAGACCTTCCAGTCTCTTGCACATCGCGATCAGCTCACTGACCTGCGCATCGCTTTCGAGCAGGCTGCGAAACTCCGGGTTGATCTCCAGCGCCCGGTCGATCGTAATATTCAGCTCATTGGGCACCATCCGGGCGATGGTATCCACATAGGAATACGGCAAATCCATCACGCGCCCCACGTCGCGAATCACACCTTTGGCCGCCAGCGTACCAAACGTGACAATCTGTACAACCTTATCTTTTCCGTACTTCTCTCCCACATAGTCGATGACTTCCTGACGGCGCTCATAGCAGAAGTCAATATCAATATCCGGCATCGACACCCGCTCCGGATTGAGAAAACGCTCAAACAGCAGATTATAACGGATCGGATCAATGTCCGTGATGCGCAGACAGTACGAGACGATACTGCCCGCGGCGCTCCCTCTGCCCGGCCCTACCGCGATACTGTTACTCTTCGCATAATTAATAAAGTCCCAGACGATCAGGAAATAATCCACATACCCCATGTTCTTTATGACACCGAGCTCATAATCCAGGCGCTCCTTCAGGGTCATTCCGGTCTTCGCCTTGATCTCTTCCTCATCCTGTCCGCCGTATCGTGCCTCCAGTCCTCTATAGCACAGATCATTCAGATATGTCCAGGAAGTAAAGCCTTCCGGAACTTCGAATTTCGGCAGCTTCGTCACCCCGAATTCGATCTCCACATGACAGCGGTCCGCAATCCTCTGCGTATTTTCCACTGCTTCCCAGGCATAGGGAAACAGACTTTTCATCTCTTCTTCACTTTTTACGTAGTACTGCCCTCCTTCATAGCGCATTCTGTCTTCATCGGCCAGCTTCTTACCTGTCTGAATGCACAGAAGTATATCATGCGGCTTCTCGTCCTCCGCATAGGTATAATGGACATCGTTTGTAACAACCAGCGGAATCTCCAGCTCCTTGCTGATCTGCATGAGTGCGGTATTGACCGTCCGCTGCTCGGGAATCCCATGATCCTGAAGCTCCAGGAAATAATTGCCTTTTCCGAAGCAGTCCTCATACTTCCGGGCAGCCTTCTTCGCCTCCCCGATCAGTCCCTTGGAAATATACCGCTGTACTTCTCCCGCCAGACAGGCCGAGAGCGCTATGATCCCCTCATGAAACTCCTGCAGCACTTCCATATCCACCCGGGGCCTGTAATAATACCCTTCCGTAAACCCTCTGCTCACGAGCTTGACCAGATTGGCATAGCCCGTCTGATTCTCCGCCAAAAGCACAAGATGATAATAGCGGTCCTCACCACCCGTCAGCTCCTTGTCAAAGCGGGAATTTGGTGCCACGTACACTTCACAGCCAAGAATCGGCCTGATACCCGCCTCCTTCGCTGCGCGGTAAAAGTCTACGACGCCATACATAACTCCATGATCGGTGATGGCAGCGCTGTCCATACCCAGCTCCTTTACCCGTTTCACATATTCTTTTATTTTATTGGAACCGTCCAGCAGCGAATATTCCGTATGAACGTGTAAATGTGCAAATGCCATGGTCTGTGTCTCCTGTATGGTGATCGTGTCATTGATGCGTGCGCTAGACGTACAGTCCGGCCCGCATCCGCTATGCTTTCGTGAATATGATACTATGCCCTGCGGACATGATAGCTGACGCCATCCGGCAGGTATAATAGCTATCGATATTATATCACAAGTCGCCTGAAAACTTAAGTCTTCAGGCAAAACACCGCCTTTTGTCTGCACATAATCCATGCCAGACAAAAGACGGTGTCCTCATCTGAACTGTTTCTCCGGGCGGCGGTCCGCCCAAAGCATCAGTTTACATATATTTCTTTAACTCATCAGCCTTATCCGTTTTCTCCCACGGAAGATCCAGATCGTTACGTCCGAAATGTCCATAGGCCGCTGTCTGCTTATAGAGCGGACGGCGCAGATCAAGCATTTTGATGATGCCTGCCGGACGCAGATCAAAATTGCTGCGTACGATCTCTACCAGCTTTTCATCGGATACCTTACCTGTGCCAAAGGAATCCACCATCACGGAAGTCGGCTGTGCCACGCCAATCGCATAAGACAACTGGATCTCACATCTCTCGGCAAGTCCTGCCGCCACGATATTTTTTGCCACGTAACGCGCCGCATAAGCCGCAGAACGGTCTACCTTTGTGCAGTCTTTACCGGAGAAAGCGCCGCCGCCGTGACGTGCATAGCCGCCATAAGTATCCACGATAATTTTACGTCCCGTAAGGCCGGCATCACCGTGAGGTCCGCCGATGACGAAGCGTCCCGTAGGATTGATAAAGAATTTTGTTTCACTGTCAATCAGCTCCTGCGGCAGGATCGGGTCAAACACATACTTTTTGATGTCCTCATGGATCTGTTCCTGTGTCACATCCGCGTCATGCTGCGTGGAGAGAACGACTGCCTCCAGCCGTTTCGGTTTTCCGTTTTCGTCGTATTCCACGGAAACCTGGCTCTTTCCGTCCGGACGCAGATATTTTAATGTGCCGTCTTTTCTCACTTTTGTAAGCTGCAGTGCAAGTTTATGAGCAAGCGAGATCGGATATGGCATATACTCCGGTGTCTCATTTGTGGCATATCCAAACATCATGCCCTGATCGCCGGCTCCGATTGCCTCGATCTCGGCATCGGACATTCTGTTCTCCTTTGCTTCCAGCGCCTTATCGACACCCATGGCAATATCCGAAGACTGCTCGTCGATCGCCACCATTACAGCGCAGGTATTGCCGTCAAATCCATACTCCGACCTGTCGTAGCCAATCTCCTTTACCGTATCGCGTACAATCCTCTGGATGTCCACATATGCGTTGGTCGTGATCTCTCCTGTGACAAGTACGAAACCCGTACATGTCGCTGTCTCACAGGCTACACGGCTCATCGGATCCTTTTCCATCAGCGCATCAAGGATGGCGTCGGATATGGCGTCACACATTTTATCGGGATGGCCCTCTGTGACAGATTCTGAAGTAAATAAAAGTTTTTCCATCTGTTTTTCCTCCTGAAATTAAGTTGTGCACGCGAGCGGGCTGCCAGGCAGTTATTTTCACTCTGCGCGCTGTGTATTTTCTTTATTTCATAGAATGCACTGATCTATGAAATAAAAAAGCCCGCTGGATAAGCGGACTTGTCAGTTTGTGATATGCAAATCCTCTTATTGTTCGATCTACTCGCTCAGGTTGGCACCTTCCTTACGGGGTTGCCGTGGCTTCTCAGGTCCTATGTACCTCCACCACTCTGAATAAGAGAAATAACCAATATGGAATTTTTATATCAACATCAGCATACACCTGTGTATATGGATTGTCAATAGCTATCCGACTCGCAGACGGAATTTCTGCAATGCCTTCTCCGTGTCTATCATCTCGATCTGTGCGCCGAGGCTTGTCAGTTTCTGCGGGAAATCCTCATACCCTCTCTCGATATAACGGATCTCGTCGATCGTCGTCACGCCTTCCGCCGCCAGTCCTGCCAGAACAAGCGCTGCGCCGGCACGAAGATCCGGAGCCGAGATGCCCGCTCCCGTATACCGGTCCACACCATTGATGATCGCCGTATTGCCTTCTACCTTAATGCTGGCTCCCATACGGGTGAGCTCGTCCACATATTTAAAGCGATTTTCGAAAATACTCTCGGTCACGATGCTTGTGCCGCCTGAAAGCCCAAGCGCAACCGCTATCTGCGGCTGCATATCCGTCGGAAATCCCGGATAAGGCAGTGTCTTTACATGTGTGTGATTCAGTCTTCTGGACGCCACCACACGCACCGCATCATCTGACTCCTCAATCTCGCAGCCGATCTCCAGAAGTTTTGCGCTGATCGACTCCAGATGTTTGGGAATCACATTCTTTACAGTAATATCACCTTTCGTCACAGCCGCCGCAAACATAAACGTACCCGCTTCAATCTGATCCGGAATAATCGTATATTCGGTCCGGTGCAGCCTGGACACCCCTTTGATGCGGATTACATCCGTACCGGCGCCTTTGATATTGGCGCCCATACTGTTGAGGAAATTGGCCAGGTCGACGACATGCGGCTCCTTCGCCGCATTCTCAATGATTGTCTGCCCCTCTGCCATCACTGCCGCCATCATTACATTGATCGTAGCGCCCACCGTCACCACATCCATGTAAATATGGCTGCCTTTGAGCTGCTGCGCCTCAGCAATGATCAGACCATGCGCAATGCTGACACTGGCCCCCAGAGCCTTAAAGCCTTTGATATGCTGGTCGATCGGCCTGCTGCCGATATTACATCCTCCCGGAAGCGCCACTTCCGCTTTTCTGCGCTTGCCGAGAAGCGCGCCGAGAAGATAATAGGAAGCGCGGATCTTTTTAATATAATCGCCGTCAATGATCAGATTGTGTATCTGGGAACCATTGATCTTTACTGTATGCCTGTCTACCCGGTCCACCAGTCCGCCGATACTGGAAATCGCCTGTAACAGCACGTTCGTATCGCGCACATCGGGCATATTCTCTATCACTACCGTCTCGTCCGTCATCACGGAAGCCGCCAGAATCGCCAGCGCCGCATTCTTAGCCCCGCCGATCTCCACTTCCCCAACTAACGGATTTCCGCCTTTAATCGCATATTGTTCCATCATTCAACCTCTGAAATATTTAAAAAACTATAGTAAAGTATACCACATTTCTTATATTTGTAAAGCCAGAAGAATTTATCATCAGCACCGGCAGCTTCTTTTTATCGTT
The DNA here is from genome assembly GCA_037015955.1 of Lachnospiraceae bacterium JLR.KK008. Classification (NCBI taxonomy): domain Bacteria; kingdom Bacillati; phylum Bacillota; class Clostridia; order Lachnospirales; family Lachnospiraceae; species Lachnospiraceae bacterium JLR.KK008. The sequence goes on along the minus strand of CP143548.1, from coordinate 305,824 downwards.
TATGACAAATAATTAAACGGATTGACCTGGGAACCGCCGATCAATATTTCAAAGTGGACATGAGGCCCCGTACTCCTTCCGGTATTTCCGCTGAGGGCGATCTTCTGTCCCTGCGATACCTTCTGCCCCGCCTTGACAAGGACCTTGCTCAGATGTCCGTAGCGGGTCTGCCTGCCGTCGCCGTGATCGATATAGACGACATAACCATAGCCGCTTCCCCAGCCCGCCTTCGTGACCGTTCCGCTGCAAGAGGCCATAACGGCAGTTCCGATCGGCGTCGCCCAGTCGATGCCTTTGTGATTGGAAGAGGCTCCTTTTGTCGGTGATTTTCTTCTGCCGAATCCGGATGAGAGTCTCCCGCCCGAAATCGGTTTGATATAGGTAGGCGGTATTTTTGTTCCCCGTTCAACGATTTTGGGAACCGCCGCCATCGTCACTTCTTCTTTCTGTATCTCCCGTCCGGTTTCCGTATCGTTGCGGTAAGAGACAATCGCCACGACCTGTCTGTGCCCCGCGGACGGTTCCTGCCGCGTCACCTGATCCGTCGTGTACCAGTCGTCGTTATCCACATAGATCACTTCCGCGTCATAGTCTTCTTCATAGTACTCCTGTTCCTGACGCACGACGGACAGCTCCGGCTCCGGAGAGGTAACGATAATCTCGTCGCCCACGCGGATCGTGGAACTCTCATCCTCGATCGTCGGATTCATGGCAATCAGCTTGTCCATACGCAGACCGTTGTCTTCTGCGATCTGAGAAAGCGTGTCTCCCGCCACTACTTCGTATATTTTATTCTTCTCCTGCTCTTTTGTCACCTGATCGATCGCTTCCGGAAGCGATGTCAATTCCTCCGCCGGCAGATATGCCTCCACCACTTCCACCAGATCGCCATACGCCAGCGAGATAAGTCCCAGCTCATAATCCCCAAACTCCTTCTCCCGGTCTGGTTCTATCATTTCGAACGCCTGATTCAGACATGCCTCCGCACCGACTTCCTTGCGAAAGTCTCTGTCCTCCTCTTCTTTTTTCTGTTCCTCATCCAGGTCTACGATTTGCGTCGTCAACACATTCAATTCTCTGGATGGGTCCATGACGAGCCGGGCGCTGTAATTGCCCGTTGTGTCATATTTGTCCAGCACCGCATCGAGCAGATCCAGCACTTCCTGAGAGCTTGCCAGGTTGATCGTATAATCATTGATCTTGACCGTATAGGACCGATGCAGTGTCTCCTTCTCGTTCTCTCTCATCACCTGTGCCATATTGGCAATGATCGCTTTGTCAGAATCCACCTTTCCGAACCATACTTCCTCGCCCTGCACCTCTACCTGTGCGTCGACCATCACAAGGCTGTCTCTCTCTCCGGCAATCTGCAGACGTGCCCTGCGCACATAATCGTCCACATCTTCCGCTGCGCTGCTTCCGACCGCCACACCGTTCAATGATATGTGAAATATATTATTTCCCGTACTTTCCAATTTCATATAATGTGGCAGAAAGAATGCGCTGACAATAATTGCCAGTCCCCATCCTTTGAGTAACGCCCATCTGTTCTTTTTTGAAGTCTTCATATTCTGTTAACTTTCCGGAATCCTCCGTATTGTATTCTTCACGTAAGTCGTGTAACATTTTTGTAACAGATTTATTCTAACAGTTAATATTTTACTTGTAAAGAAATTTCCAAATTTGTAAAATAGTTGTCGGAGGCAGATGTCATGAATCGGATTATTTTTCATATTGATGTAAATTCCGCATATTTAAGCTGGACTGCCCTTGAACGGTTAAAAGCAGGGGACCCGACAGATCTGCGGCAGATTCCCGCCATTATCGGTGGAGACATGGAGAAGCGGCACGGTGTGGTGCTGGCCAAATCAATTCCCGCAAAAAAATACGGCATCCAGACAGGTGAACCGGTCGTAAACGCATTTCGGAAGTGCCCCTCTCTCGTGATGGCTCCGCCGGACCACAGCCTGTACGCCAAATGTTCTCAGGCGCTGATGGATTATTTATATGATGTCTGCCCTGATATTGAGCAAGTCAGCGTTGACGAATGTTATCTGGATTTCACACCGGTCTCTCACAGATACCCTTCGCCGCAGGCGTGTGCCGACAGGCTGCGCCAGGAAATATTCCGCCTGTTTCAGTTTACTGTGAATATCGGGATCTCGGACTGTAAAGTGCTGGCAAAGATGGCTTCTGATTTTAAAAAGCCGGATCTGACACATACCTTGTTTCGAGATGAGATAGAAAAGAAAATGTGGCCTCTTCCTGTCTCCTCCTTATACATGTGCGGAAGATCCAGCGTCGAGGCGCTGAAAAAACTGGAGATCATCACAATCGGCGATCTCGCTCATGCCGACCCCCTTATTTTAGAGGCGCATCTGAAAAGTCATGGCCGTCTGCTGTGGGAGTATGCAAACGGTATCGATGACTCTGCTGTTCTCGCAGGGCCGGAAAAAGCCAAGGGAATTGGCAATTCCATCACCCTGGCGCAGGATGCCGTGACATTTGAGGATGCAAAGACAGCGCTGCTCTTCCTCGCAGAATCGGTGGCATCACGTCTGCGCACAGAAAATCAGTGTGCTCTGACCGAAGCGATCGAGATTAAGTATGCGGATTTTCAGACCGTCTCTCATCAGACCACGTTTCCGTCGCCTGTAGACACTGACCGGACGATCTACGAGACCGCCTGTAAACTGTTTCAGGAAACGTGGAACAACAAGCCGGTAAGACTGCTTGGCATCCGCACCGCAAAGCTGTGTGACGCGGAGGAACCTACCCAGCTTTCCCTGTTCGATCTCGATCAGACACAAATATCGCCAAAGCAGCATCGGTTAGATGAAGCGATTGACGATATTCGAAAACGTTTTGGAAAAAATTCAGTTGTGCGTGGCAGTCTGCTCGGAAAAAAGGATACCTACAAAAAGCATTGAGCTCTATTTCTTTCTCACACTGTAGCCAAATGTTCCCAGCGGTCTGCCGAGCGTATAATAAGTCCCGTGTGAGTAGACGATCGGCTCCGCTTTCGCCAGGTCAAATCTGCCCTTCTCGTCCATATAGTCTTCCCTGGCATGGACAGCAACCACTTCAGCCAGAAACATATGGTGGCTTCCCAGTTCCTGTCTGTCCGTCACTCTGCACTCCAGATTGACCGGACTCTCCTGAATAAGCGGCGCTGCCACATGTTTCCCTGACACTGGTGTCAGGTTCATAGTCTTCCACTTGTCTACCTCTCTGCCGCTTCTGACACCACAATAGTCCGTGGCCAGCGCCAGTTCCCGCGTCGTCAGATTGATCACAAACTCCCCGCTTTCACAGAGCATGGAATAAGAATAGCGCTCCGGCCGCACGGAGATCGATACCATCGGTGGATCGGAACATATCGTGCCCGTCCAGGCCACAGTAAACACATTTTTCCGCCCGTCCTTCGCACACACGCTTACCAGCACCGCCGGCAGAGGATAGAGCATATTTCCCGGTTTCCAGATCTGTCTGTCCATCGTGCCCATAAAAAATCCTTCCCTCTCACATCAGACCAAAGGCCTGTGCAATCACGACCCCCAGGCTGCCTAATGATGCCAGAAGTGTCAGTATGACAAAAATACACAGCGTCCGGTCCCCTTTTTTGCTCTCTCCGATCGTATTGTCTATTCTGCCGCTTAGTATTTCTGTCTGATTTTTCAGTTCTTCCATCAGCACTGCCTGCACATTTCTATACACTTTGACGCTTTCTTTGTGCATGAAATCTTCCAGTCCTTCATTTGCGGCTGCCAGCTTTTTCCGGCTTTCCTCCGCAAGCTCTCCATTCCTGGCCAGAACGGACTTCACTTCTTCCAGAGCAATACTCATCTCTTCATGAATGTCTTTTACTTCTTCACGAATACCGCTGGTCTCTTCCCGGACGTTCCTGATTTCTCCCTGAACATTTTTCATTTCACCCCGGGCATTTTCTGCCTCCTGCTGGGCCTGTCTCGTCTCCTCCCGCACTGCTTTTATTTCCTCTCTGACGGCTTCTATCTGACCAACATGCTCGTCCTCTTTCTCCTTTTTCTCGCCGATCTCCGTGATCGCCTGCCTGGTCAGATTATTCACCTGGTCTGCCAGAGCCCGCACCTGCTCTGCCGCTTCTATATTTTTCAGATTCAGCCTGCGCATTTCCTCCAGACACTCATCGTATGCCTTTATCTGCTCTCTCAGCCTGTCCATCTCTTTCGCTTCCGCCTGTGCATTTGCCTTGATGATCTCCTGAGCATTAAAGCGCTGCGCCAGCTTATCAATAAAATTGTCCATCCATATTCCTCCGAACGCGATCGTTGTCTTTCTGTATCATAACTATATATTTCGTTCATTCTATCATTTTTACACACAAATGACAACCGTTGTCACCGGCGGATTACGCCAAATCAATCGCGCTTTTGTAAAAAAACAGCCGACAGAACGAGTCCGTTTTCCGGTTTCTCCATACAGGGCGTTCCCGATCTTCTATATTTGCATAATTATTCCATTTTTGTGCATAATGTATAATTATTATTTTACGTGTTCGTCTATCTTATAATATTTTACCATAACGTTACACTTCATTCATAATTTATTCATATTTAAGTGCTATACTGATTTTAGTTCAAATCGGAAAGTTAATTTATTTCTATGACATAAACAGATAAATTTTTTCATAATAGCCCCGGTACTCTAATTGAGTATCGGGGCACTCCTCATTCTATCGCCATTGATCGACATCATGCAAATATTCCGAAAAACAACAGCCCCGCCGGTCACGGCGAGGCAGCAGATTTCCTATATCACATATCCATACATAAAAACAAAATGGCAGATACTTCCACCCATTACGAATAAATGAAAAATTTCGTGAGAACCAAAATTCGTATGTTTTCCGTTAAAGAGCGGCAGTTTCAGCGCATAGATCACGCCGCCGATCGTATAGACAATACCGCCTGCAAGCAGCCAGAGGAAACCGCTGACAGACAGCACGGCCCAGAGCTGTTTGAATACGAGTACACACACCCAGCCAAGGGCAATATAGATCATGGATGAGAACCACTTCGGGCAGGTGATCCAGAGAACGTTGATTGCCATACCCAGCATCGCAATCCCCCATACAAGCCCCAGAAGTGTCAGACCTGTCTTACCTTGCAGCACAAGCAGGCACACCGGTGTATAGGACCCTGCTATCATCACAAATATCATCATATGGTCAACTTTGCGGAATATTTTCAACGCCCGGTCCGATACGTTGACCGTATGATATGTGGCGCTGGCTCCATACAGCAGGATCATACTGAGTATAAAGATCACCATCGCCCCAAAGCTGTTGCTTCCCGTACTGATTCCTGATTTTATAAGCAGAGGCACCGAGGCAAATACTGCCAGCATCATGCCGATGAAATGTGTGATTGCACTTCCAGGTTCTCTAATCGTAATTTGCATATAATACCTCCCGCCTTTACATCATACGCCTTGTTTTATGATGTAGTTTTCATTACTACTTGTTATATGTTTAATATTACTGTATATTATATGCAATGTCAACAAGAAATACGCATTCATCACGACAAACATCTGTCATCCGTCTTCTTCAATGATCTGTATTTCCAGATAGTCAAAGTCCACCGCCTCCATAAAGCAGTCTTTTGTAAATCTGGCCTTTGCATGACGCTTAAATTCCGCCACGACCGCATCCAGCCAGATCGGCTGTTCGAGGTCAAATTCATAACAGCAGGCCTCCAGCGCATGAAATACTTTATGCGTGCGCGAATCTTCCTCCGGCCGCTCCACGACAGTGTCCCGGAGCATATGACTGTCCTTCCATATTTTGCACCACATACGGAACATATAAAATCCTCCTGTATTTTTTCTATAATTATTCATAAAAACTATTAATATTTTGTGAAAATTGCACATTTTTCAACATTCTATGGTATACTATACATAAAGGCATATTATGGCTGTATGCCGCATACAATAATAGTATTCTGCCATAAACAAACGAGGTATGCAAATGGAATTTAAACCGTCAACCAACAGTGAGATTGACTCTTGGAAGGAAGTCACTTTAATCTATCATTCCGCATTAAAGGAAATCGGAACCAAACTTGAAATCCTTAACGACGAATTTCAGCATGTACATAGATATAACCCGATCGAGCATATCAAATCCCGGTTAAAGGCTCCGGAAAGTATTGTCAAAAAATTAAAGAGACACGGATATGAGTCGACGATTGAAAATATGGTGCGCTATGTGAACGATATAGCCGGCGTACGGGTGATCTGCTCCTTTACATCCGATATTTACCGGATCGCAGAGATTCTCTCCAACCAGAGCGACATTAAGGTACTCTCCGTCAAAGACTATATTAAAACACCTAAGCCAAGCGGCTACAGAAGCTATCATATGATCGTCTCCGTACCAATCTTTCTCTCCGATAAAAGCGCGGACGCCAAAGTCGAGATCCAGATCCGTACGGTAGCCATGGACTTCTGGGCCAGCCTGGAGCATAAGATCAACTATAAATTCGAAGGCAACGCTCCCGTATTTATCAAAAACGAACTGATCGAATGTTCGAAGATCATTTCCGAGCTGGATGACCGTATGTTGTCACTCAACGATCAGGTATTGCAATACAATCAGGGAGAAACACCCTGAAAGACTGAGAAAGAAGAAGTTTCCCGTAGTAAAATAAGACAGGAACCGGATGTAAATCCGTTCCCTGTCTTATTTTTAATTCTGAGTTCTGCCGCCTTATTCCTCATACCCGTCAGGGTTATTTTTCTGCCATCTCCAGGAGTCCTCACACATCTCTTTGATGCCGTATTCCGCTTTCCAGCCAAGCTCCTTTTCCGCTTTGGAAGCGTCAGAATAACAGGTCGCAATGTCTCCCGCACGTCTTTCTTTGATCACATAAGGGATCTTCACTCCGGAAGCCTCTTCAAAATTTTTGACGATGTCAAGCACACTGTATCCGGTTCCTGTGCCCAGGTTATAAATTTCGGTGCCCGGATTCTGGCGGATCTTCTCTACCGCCTTGACATGTCCCTTTGCCAAGTCTACAACATGGATATAATCTCTGACGCCCGTGCCGTCCGGCGTATCATAGTCATTTCCAAAAACACCCAGCTCTTTTAATTTGCCGACTGCCACCTGCGTGATGTAGGGCATCAGATTGTTGGGTATCCCATTCGGGTTTTCTCCGATCGTTCCGCTCTTATGCGCACCGATCGGATTGAAATAACGCAGAAGGATCACATTCCACTCCGGGTCTGCCTTCTGCATGTCCATAAGAATCTGTTCCAGCATGCCTTTCGTCTGTCCATACGGGTTGGTAATACAGCCTTTCGGGCACTCTTCCGTGATCGGGATAAAGGCCGGATTCCCGTATACGGTAGCGGAGGATGAGAAAATAATATTTTTCACCTGATGTTTCCTCATGACATCTACCAGCACCAGCGTGCCGGAGATATTATTGTAATAATATTCCCATGGCTTGGCCACCGACTCACCTACCGCCTTTAATCCTGCAAAATGGATACAGCAGTCAATCGACTCTTTCTCAAAGATCTGCTCCAGTCCTTCTCTGTCCAGAATATCTGTCTGATAAAATGTCACCGGCTTCCCTGTGATCTTCTCCACACGCTTCAGGGATTTCTCGCTGGAATTACTCAAATTGTCCACGACAACGACATCGTAGCCTGCTTCCTGCAGCTCCACCACCGTATGACTTCCAATATAGCCGGCGCCGCCTGTTACCAAGATTGTCATAGCTCCTCCTGTTCCGGAAAGTATTTTCCATTGCCTTTTTCATTTACTGCCATCAGTTTAAATCCGCCCGCCTGTCCGCGCAAGATGTGAATGTTACAGAAACCTGTGAAAATGTTATATGCTGCCCTCCGGGAACATAAGATACCGGCAGCAGCTTTACAGCGAGACCCCGTTTTTCTCCAAAAGCGCTCTGGCGCTCTCCACAGAGTCCGTCCCTGTCCTGTTTTTAATCGGCGCAAACTCTCTCTCCCGGACAACTTCGAATGGCAGACAACTGTCCATCTCATGAATCATATCGAGCACGAGCTGCTCATATTTGTAGCCGTTAGGCTGCCCCGGACTGACAGGCTGTCCTTCCTCATCCAAATAGGAAATCTTCTTCTCAACCACATGCAGCGGCAGATGATGATTCATGATCGCATCCAGATCTTTTACCCGGAAGAGATAGTTTAAGATCACGCCAAAATTATAGGCCGGATCACCTTTTTCGTCTTTCGTACTCATCAGTTCCTCTGTCAGTTCATAATATTCCACGATCGAGGGCCTGCCGTCTTCCAGACACATGACACCTACTTTTTCATCGGGCGCCGCTTTCCTGACAACTTTGGAACCTGACGCACAGTCCGAAGCGATGACGGCGCCGACAAAGCATGGATCAGCGATTCTCTGCAATACATTGTCCACTGCAAACACATTCATCCACTCCACGCCAAGCTCCCGCATCTTCCTGCCCGCGCCGCTCCGCTCCAAAGAAACATACCAGCCGCCGTTGCCATTCGGGGAAGTAGAGATCTTTCCCTTTTCCTCCATATATACTTTTCCGTCGTAATCCGAAGCGGGCGCCATCTCCTGCCGGAAGAAAAAGACAAAGTCTTTATGATAACCAAAGTAATTTTTCTCTTCAAAAAATCTGACAGTTGTGTCATGATTTTTGTCACTCGTCATTACGAAGAACGGAATCCATACACCGCTCATTTTTACAACATCCATTACATTTGCAATAATCCGCTCAAAGATATAGACCGGTTTCGTAAGGCCGATGTCATACATCCCCTTCGGGGCATCGGAACCGAGCCGCGTCCCCATACCGCCGGCAAGCAGGACAGCGCCTATTTTGCCCGCTTTGATTGCCTCCAGACCGATCTGCCGGAACTCTTCTTCCCGCTTCCGTATCTCATCCAGCTCCATCGCCGGCATCGGTGTGATCACACCCCGCTCCCCGTGCCTGCCCTGCTCCTTCTCCCTCGTGGACAATACGGAGAAATCCGTAGCCTCTATCTGCGCAAGCAGCTCTGCCTTCTGTTCTTCGCTCAGCTCATCATAATACCGGAAAACATGGAGCTGTCCATATGTTTCCAACTTCTTGTACGCCTCTTCATACGTCATATCTTTTCCTCCTTATAATTCCAGTGACAGGGAATCAAAAAAACCGCCGCTGCCAAATCTCTCTTCCTTTTCCCGCAGAAGATAAGCCTTCATTTCCGCCAGCTCTGTCCCCATATCGCAGAGCGCCGCGTCGTAATTATGCTCTGTCAGCGCCCCGATGTCCAGCAACAGATCATAATATTCCTTTCGCAGTCCATATTCTTCCTTCACGACCTGCCATGTCTCCTCGTGCTCACAGCCCTTTGTATGGGTACACAGGTAACGGACCAGGATACCGCGCATCTGCTCAGACAGCCCTTTGTCATGCAGCAGGCGCAGCATTGCCAGCCTTGCCTTTCCCCTGCGCTTCTGACTCATATAATGGCCGGGGTCATTTTCCTTGCTGCCGTAGTCTTCCTCCCCGCACAGGAGCATCTTCGAGAATCCTTCGCGGTCCGGCACATATAACAGATGCAGCAGTCTGGCATCCCACTTCTCCAGCCATTGCACACTGCCGGCCTCCGGAAGATCCAGCAGATAAGGCGCATCCAGCTTATGAACTGCGGCGGCCAGCAGGCTGTCGACAAAATCCGCATCCCGGCCGGAAACCGGCGCCGCAGCCCCCGAAGGTCTCCCGGTCCCCAGAACAGCGTCCTCTTCTTCCTGCTCCCGTAAAATGATCCGTTCCAGTTTTTCGCATTGCAGAAACACCCCTCTGCCAAAAGCAACGGGACGTTTCGGCAGGCACAAACTGACAAGCCTGTCACAATAAGCAAATGCCCAGTCGCCGATCTCCGTGACTGCGTCCGGCAGCCACACTTCCTGTACCCGTTTGTTGCTCAAAAATGCCTTTCTGCCGATAGCGGTGACAGCAGCTCCGTCGATCGCTGCCGGCACCTGCGCCGTAATTGCCGTCCCCTTCCACTGCAATACTTTGAGCCCTGCCTCCGTCTCTTCATATTGCAGCGCCTGTTCTCCTTCTACCCATTCCCTGACCATACCTGTCTCTCCGTATCACAGCTCCAGCGCTGCGATCTCCGCCTGCAGTTCCTGTCTGCGCTCCGTGATCATCAGTTCTTCATTATGCCTGTGATAATCCTCACTGCCAAACATACCGATGAATCGTGCACTGTGCTCATTGACTGTCAATTCTGTGACAAAGATCAACATTTCATTGCCATCCGCAAATGCCTCTTCCATAAAGGCAAATAACGAATGCAGCCTCCGGCCCACATTCTCCGTCTCCTCACGCATCGCCGCCACCTGCCTGTGAAACCGTCCTTCAATTCCCGAAAAGCCAACTTCCACATCGGATTCTTTTTGTATCTGTCTTTTCTTCTCATCGAGCAGGAACGCAAGCACTCTCTTTTCTTTCCTGCGGTCCGCCCGGGACAATGCACCGGCTCGCTGCAATGCTTCCATCTTTTTCTCCCGCCGGGCCGCCTGATCGTCCAAAAGCGCCTCCGCAGTCGTGCCGCCTCCCTCTTTCGCCAGCAGCGCTTTTACCGCTTTCAGAGAGACCGTCAGCTCTTTCAGATAATCGGCAGTCTCCATGACCTCACGCATTTCGCTCTGTATCTTGTCGAGCAGCATACCGACAAGAGACAGCCTTTCGTCAAAGGGCGCCTCCTGTGCCCGCACTCTCGCAGATTCGGGCGCATTGCCCGCCAATATTTCGTAAATCTGATAGTCACGCTTATATTTATTGTAGAGATCGTAATAGGCTGCAAATTCTCTGGCAATTTTCTCATTGCGGATATACTGGCTGATGAGTGTCTCGTCCACCTCCATTGCCTCTTCTTCATACATCTGCAATATTTGCGACAGATCTTCCCATCCTCTGGCTGTCACATAAGTCTTGCCCCTGAGACTGGCTTCGATCCGGTAGAAATGTTCTTTCTTCAGTTCCAGATAATTTAAAATCGCACTGTGGATTCCCTGCTCTCCCGCGTATTCCTTCCATGTGCGGTAATCGGCCTCCACATCCAGTACTTTCAGTCTGTCCAAAGTGACCACATCAAATTCACGGACAGATTTATTGTATTCCGGCGGATTTCCCGCTGTCACCACGACCCATCCTTCCGGCACCTGATGTCTGCCGAACACTTTGTACTGCAGAAATTGCAGCATAGACGGAGCCAATGTCTCGGACACACAGTTGATCTCGTCAAGAAAAAGAATGCCCTCCCTGATACCGCTCGCCTCCATTGTCTCATAGACCGAGGCAATAATCTCGCTCATCGTATACTCGGACACATCGACGCTCTTACCGTCATATTCCTTTTTACATATAAACGGCAGTCCGAGCGCCGACTGTCTCGTATGATGCGTCATCGAATAAGACACGAGGGCAAGTCCCAGCTCCTGTGCGATCTGCTCCATGACCGCCGTCTTGCCAATCCCCGGCGCGCCCAGCAGAAAGACCGGTCTCTGACGGACGACCGGAATCCGGTATTCCCCAAACTCATCTTTCTTCAAATATATCCTGATACAGGCCTTGATATAATCTTTTGCCTGCTTAATGTTCATTCTCTTTCTCCTCCTCAAACATATCGTCATATAATGTCACAGCGATCGCCCATGGCGGCGGGTCCTGGCGATTGTCATCTTCGTCAAGAAAGGCGAAGATCACATCATAATCCGGCATTTTCTCCGGATATATCCCATACCCGTCCGTAAAATAAATCAGTCCCCTGAGATTCTCAAACTCGTCCTTCCGCCGCAGCTCATCGATGTACGAAAACACAGGCCGGAAATCCGTAGCTCCGAATCCATGCAGCTTTCCCTCTCTCATAAACAAATCAAAGTCTTCGTCACAGGTGATCTTTGTGTCACTCTGGATCTCATTGTCACACTGGACGATGTGTACATTGATTTTATGAAAAAAATTTTCCGTTCCTTTCAGGATCGAATATGTTTTTCGCAGAAACCCTCTGACTACCGGTCCCCGGCAGGACGCGGAAGTGTCCAGGGCAATGACAAATTCCTTTATTTTATGCTCTTCCTTATATTCCAAAGGTTCCACCAACGGCAGATTGCCATAGACAGATAACCCATACGTGTAATAGACATAGTCAAACTCGTCCTCGTTGATACGGACATCCTCGCCCATTACCGTAAATCTGCGCAGCAGTTCCCCATAATCGTACTTTTCCCTCGTTGCCTCCGCCAGGTTTTTCTCCAGACTTTCGGAACGGTTTTTATCCTGAGAAAATGTCTTCAGATCCGTCTTGACACGCTCGCTGATCTTTTTCCACTGCTCCATTGTCACCGTCAGTTCTTCCTGCCCCCGCCAGTAACTATGAGCGTCTTTATAAAACAATGCCGTCAGCTCCTGACGTTCTAACGGCCCCATCCCATTTAACAGGAAATAACGATAAATTTTTTCTGCCGTCAGTCCTCCGGCATCGATCTTCATCCAGTGCAGCTTGCGCCGGGCTTCTTCGTCCTGCCTCAGGGCAATATCCGGAAAGCCGATCTCCAGTATCGTATTCTCCACTGCCAGATCTGCGGCCATATCCCAATACTCCTGCTCTAATTTATCATACTGAAATCCATGATAAAAAATACAGTGTAGCAGTACATGCAGATACATGTGAGTAATGCTGTTTGGCTCTTCCTGATACTTCTGCAATACAAACACAGGATCATAATACAGATGTCTGCCGTCACAGGCCATACACCCCTGTACCTTTCCCGGCTGCGCAGTCAGTTCTGCCATTGCCGTATCCAGAAAGCGCAGGTGCATGATGATACTGTCACGGGCCAGCTTCATGATCCGCGCCGCCAGCAATTCTATCTTCGTTTCCTTCTCGCTTTTCGCCTTCATATTTCCCCTGTCGCACGCCGCCTTGCGGCTCCTTCCTCCGTGCGTCCTCTGCTTTCCTGTCGGGCGGCATGACTCTTTTCTATTCCGCCCGCCGCGCGGGGCGCACGCCGCCTTGCGGCTCCTTCCTCTGTGCGCCCCTGCGCATAAAACAAGCAGACACGAATGCCTGCCTGTCCTTGTTTTCCTTATGAAAAGTTTACTTTTCTGTCTTTCTGCGCAATCGCAATGTAAGTCTTTCCTTCATTTAACTGAATCTCATTGCCATTGTCATCAAAGTATACAGTCGGCGAATATTCCGCTACTTTTGCCCATGTAACATGGATCACTTTTCCTTTTGTGAAATAATAACCATCCTCCGTGTTGTCCAGATTCTGGAAGCTGAGATACCCTTTCTTGTCGAGCTTGTCCCACTTCGTATTCTGAATGATCACATTGGCAAATGCCAGTTGTTGTCCATTTGCGCCATCCACATGTGCTTTTCCATGGATCGTCTTATTATACAATCCTGTGGAAGGATCATAGGCAAACGCGCTCTTCGTATACGGGAATATCTGTGAGAGGTCGATGTTGTTGGCTGTAGCTGCCGCCTCACCGTACTGCTCCAGTGTATTCACGCCTTCCGCAAATGTAAAATGCTTCGCATTATAAAACTCAGGACGGATCGTCAGTGAATATCCCTGCTGGCCAGCTGCTTTGACAATACCGTTTCCGCTGATATAGGCATTATGAGGCGCTTTCCGGTCAGACGTCCGGAAAAATGCACCTGCGCCAGGCGCTGCACCGCCCACACCATACTCATAAGTACCGGAAATATTGTTGATGTCCGGCAACGAGATACGGTCCTTCATATAGACAACACCGCCGAAATGGATGAGAATCGGGTCCCACTCCGTAGCCTGCGGGATATAGTAAGCACGACAGCTTCTGATATTACCGATCTTGGAAAGCCCCTGCCAGTCATCAATGACTGCCATCTGGCGGGAGATGTCTCCTTCCTCCATAATCTCGTATAAAATTTTTGCATGGCTGATACCATAAGAGGGCTGTGCTACCTTGTCGGTCGGCATCATCACAGCGATCGGGCGGGTCAATGCCTGTTCCTGCGAGATCACCTCATTCGTATATACGCTTCGAATCTCTTCTGCCTGTACTTTTCCTGCCGGCACCAGCGCTGTCACAGTCGCCGTTACGGTCAGCAGAGAAATCATTCTTGCCAGTTTCTGGAGCTTCATAATATCCATCCTTTCTTTCCTGTCGGGTATGTATCCAGACCCTTTGTTCTTCGCGATGTTCCTTATCAGTATAACCATATTTCGTCACACCGTCAAACCTTTTTCATATCATAAATAAAGTATGTATTTAGGAGCGATTATGGAAGGTTTTTTTGAGCAACCAATAGAACAAACGGAAAGAATGGATGAGATGACCAGCGCGGAAGAAATCCACGTCTGCGGCAGAGACTGCGACTGCTGTGACAACAGGTTTGATCCCTCTGCATGCAGCAACGTATTTTATCAGACTGACCTTGTAAGTGTACCGGTAAAAGTAGTGCCCTTTGCAAAAGCAGGCCCCTGTACGACAGTTTGCTGCGGTTCCCCGGTAATTACCGCAGGCGATACGTGTCAGGGCGAAATAGACCAAGTATGTGAGTTCACGATCACGCAGAAACTCTGCATCAAACTTCCTCTGCATTTTGGCGCCGCCGTCAAAGTCGACCACGCAAAAGTACAGTGCGGCAGTGTATCAGAAACGGAATGCGACTGCAAAAATCCATGTATCCGTAAATGTGACTGATCTTTCATGACTTTTGCCGCCTCCGGCCCCCCTGCCGGGAGGCGGCATCTTACAGATTATAATTTGAATTTCTCCGTCTCTTCATGCTGACGCTGGCTCAATGTCACGAGCTGCATCGTATCGTTTGTACATTCCTTGATCGTCTGCGACAGCAGCGACATGCTCGCACTTGTCTCTTCCGTGGAAGCTGCGTTCTCTTCCACGACACTGGCCAGACTGTTGGCCGAGTCCGTCACGATCTGCTTCAGAGAGTCCAGTTTCTCTGTCTGCTCACCAATCTCTTTGGAAACCGTCTCCACGGAACTGATCTCACCGTACAGATTGTTGAACGCTGTTCCCGTTTCATCAAGCTGTCGGCGTTGTTCCTTCACATTGGAAGTTACCTGCTGCATTTTATTGACTGAAATTGCCACATTGTTCGTCAATTCCTTCACAATCGTCTCGATCTCCTGCGCACTGCTGGAAGATTCTTCCGAAAGACTTCTGATCTCTTCCGCTACCACGGCAAAGCCTCTGCCTGCTTCTCCGGCTCTGGCTGCCTCTATGCTGGCATTCAGCGATAACAGATTTGTCTGAGCCGCCAATCCTTTGATAATCTCCACCGCTTTGTTGATACTTACCGCAGACTCATTATTTTTACCTGTCTGTTCCGATACAATGCCGATCGCGTCAATCGTGACATCCGTAATTTTATCCAGTTCTTTGATCCGTTGGAGTGCCTCCGTCGAATATTTCATCATGGCGCCCACGGACTCTTCCAGTTTATACACACCGCCACGCTCTATCTCAATTACATTGCCGAGCTCGACGATTTTTTCGTTCACTGTCTGTGTATCCCCGGCCTGATTGGTAGCGCCCTCTGCCAGTTCTTCAATCGCCTTATTGGCATTCCTGATACTGTCGGAAATATATTCAAATTTTTCACTGAACCGCTCACTGCTCCGGTTCAACTCATCTCCGGTATGAACAACATTGCCCAGCATACCGGTAAGCGCCGCTCTGACATCCTCCAGCGAACGGGCCATCGCTCCGATTTCATCGGCGCGCCTAAGCAGTTTGCCGTCAACCTGAAAACGCATGTCTCCGGTCGCCGCCTGCCGCAGATTGACCTCCACTTTCTTAATGCCGCCTGTGATCCGGATGCCGCCCAGCGCAGCAACTACCAGCGCAACCACCAGAATTACAACGGCTGTCAGTCCATAGACCTTAACCATCTGATCGAAATGGCTCTGGATTTCTTCCTGCGCGACGACGATCTGCGCTTCCATATCATCCACATAGTTCCCGGTGGCGATCGCCCATCCCCACGGCTCAAACAGCTCGGAATATGCCACTTTCGGCGCCACTGTCACACCGTCTGATTTTGTAAAATAAAAAGAATTGTATCCGCCGCCTGCCTTTGCAGCAGATACAACATTCTGCGTGACTTTGACCCCATTCTGGTCTGTCATGTCATAACGGTTGTCGCCTTCCTGCTCTGTCAGGATCGGATGCATTACAAGAATATAATCCACCCCGTCAATCCACAGATAGCCCGAGCCATCATCCCGGTAACGCATACTGCGGACGGCTTCTTTGGCGAGTTCCTTCGCCTCTTCCTCCGTCAGTTCCCCGTTCTGGCACATATCATAATATCTCTGTACCGCCGCCAGCGCTGCCTGTACCTGAGATTTGATCTCCATATGATAGCCTTCTGTCATCGCTTCTTCATACTGTTTTGTAGAGGTCTCCATCGACTGGTTCAGAAAATAAATTCCCAGCCCTCCCAAACATACCGCCGGAATGGTGATCATAATAAAAATAATCATGATCAGCATGACCGTCAGACTGCGAAACCCCTTCAATTTCCCTGTTCTTTTCGTTGCCCCTGTTTCCACACCTCATCCCACCTTCCGATTTTTCTGACAATTCGATTCTTTTATTATACACTTTTGTCGAATAAAGTCAATGAAAAGGCGAAATAAATATGGATATTTTGAATAATTTTTGTTTTATTATCGATTATGTTTTTATGGATTTTATCTAATTTTGTTGATTTTTCCTTATTTTGTCCTCATAGGAGCGCATATCTGCGCACACAACACCAGCCAATAAGAGAACGCCTGTCAGATTGGGAACCGCCATCAGCGCATTCATAATATCCGAAAAATCCCACACTGCCTCAAGCGTGCAGACCGCGCCTGCAAAGGTAATCAGCGCATAAATAAACCGGTAGCAAAGGCAGTATTTCCTCTTTCTCACAAGGTACTCAAATGCCCTCTCTCCCTGATATTCCCATGCAATAATTGTGGCAAATGCAAACAATGTGATGCCGACACTGACAAAACATCCACCCATCCTGCCAAATACGGTGGAAAAGGCGGCGATCGTCAACGCCGTTCCTGTGAGCATCACCCCTTTATCATCTGTCATTCCAAGCACTCCCGAACAGACAATCGCCAGTCCGGTCAGTGTACAGATGACGATCGTATCAAAAAACACTCCCGTCATACTGATATATCCCTGTCGCACCGGACTGTCCGTATGCGCGGCTGCCGCGGTGATCCCTCCGGCGCCAAGACCTGCCTCATTGGAAAACACGCCCCGCGATACGCCCCACCGTATGGCGCTCTGCATCGTGATCACTGCCGTACCGCCTGCGCCGCCCACTGCCGCTTCTGTGGAAAAGGCCGAACGTATAATTTCCATGAGCCCTCCCGGAAGCTGTTCCCAATGGGAAATGATCACTGCCCCGGAACCCGCAATATAAAAAATCGCCATGCAGGGCACCAGATACAGTGCAAACTTAGAGATTGAACGGATCCCTCCAAGTACTGTCAAAATGACCACTATTGTCAGAATCAGGCCAATTTTTGCCTTCGATATGCCAAATGTCTCATTGAGGGAAGAAGCGATAGAATTTGACTGCGTCATATTACCCATACCAAAGGAGGCAAACACCGCAAAGACTGCAAACAAGCCGCCCAGCAGGCTTCCGAGCCATCTACAGGGGATTGCTCTTTGCAGTGTATACATAGGACCGCCGACCAGACTGCCGCTTCCGTTTCTCACCCGGTACTTTACCGACAGCATACTCTCCGCAAATTTTGTGGATAATCCGGCGACGGCTGCTGCGATCATCCACAGCAGTGCACCCGGACCGCCCAGTACCATGGCTGTTGCCACCCCAACGATATTCCCCGTTCCGATCGTTGCGGCCAGTTCCGTTGTCAGGGAAGCCAGAGGAGAAATTTCTCCGGACTGCCCGCTCCCCTTCTCCCGGCCAATCACACATCGCAGCGCATATCCCAGATTGCGGATCGGCAAAAAACGCAGACGTATGAGAAGATACAGACCGGTGCCCAGCATAAAACCAAGCATTCCCGGTCCCCATACGACTGCGTCTGTCCGCCTTAAAAATTCTGTCATTTATGTATTCTCCCGTATGATCGGCAGCCTTGCCCTCTTACAGGAACTATATGAATGGAGAATAACGTTTATTCCGTTTTCTCATTACTGAAACAGCATCGCCAGCAGAGGAATCGTCACCATTGACGCCAGTGTGGTGATAAAGGTCCCCTGTGCCATCAGTTTCTCGTCAGCTTTATACTGAAGACAGAGCATTGTTCCGTTCGTTGCCACCGGCATGGCAGAGATGATTACACATACGCCCAGAAGCAGCGTATCCGTCACAAAGTTTCGGTAAATGACATAGACAAGCAGGGGAAGGAGAAGCAGCCGGAAGGCTGCAAACAGATAGACTCTGCCATTGCTGAACATTTCCCGGACAGGCATCTCCGCCAGGGAGGAACCGATAATCATCAATGCTGCCGGCGTCGTGATATTGCCGAGCATTTCACATGTTTCTCCGATCATGGCCGGAGCCTTCCAGCCGGTAAAAGCAAGTAAAATAGCAAGTACCGCTGAAATCAGACAGGGTGTCAGAAAGGTTTTCAGCGAGATTGCGGCTCTCTCCATCGTATCGCCATCCTTTCCGGCCGATAGTGCCGCGCTCTTCTGAATAAAAATAGCGCCGATCGAATAGACGAGAAAATTAAACGGCAGATTAAACACACACGTATAAAATACGGCTCTGTCTCCGAAAATTGCCTGTGTGACCGGATAACCGATAAAACCGACATTGGCAAATGTTACCATAAACTGATAGATGCCCCTTTGCTGCCTGCTGGCTCCGATCAGCCGCGGTACGACAAATGCTGCCAGCACCAATACAAAATAGCTGGAAAGAGCCACTGCAAACAGTCCCAATATCTGTGACGCATCCGGCAGACTGTCCTGATTGAGGACCGACGAGAGCGTAATGCCGGGAATTGCCACATTCAGCACCAGTTTCGTCACCTGAATCCGCGCTTCTTTTCCGAAAATACCCCGTTTACATGTGAGATAACCGATGACGATAATCAGAAAAAGCTCCGCCATCTTACTGAAAACATATAAAAAATCCATAATGTACCCCCTCTGTCTTTTATTCCTCTGTCGTGCTCTCCGGCTGCCGGAACATCAGCCGCATCGAATCCCATCTATTACTATATATACACCACTCCGCCTGCAGTTTGCAAGCTATTGGAAAAAACAAAATGATATGCTATAATATGCCCGAAAGCAATGAGCAGTGCGAAAAAAGCCAGTTCAGAAAATATGTCGTACTTGTACGTAAATATTTTCTGAAATGACTTTTTTCATAGGGCGACAGCCCGTGAGCACGAAACCGCGATGCGGATTCGTGCGGCACTGCTCACTTTTATGCACGAAGTCGCATCGTGGTTTCGTGCGCCACTGCTCACTTTTATGCACGAAGTCGCATCGTGGTTTCGTGCAAATCCTGGCCAATTTACCGATCAAGGAGGGTTAATTTTATGTTAAAACAAGTTTCAATTTTTGCTGAAAACAAAAAGGGGACTTTCCGCTCAATTACTGAAATCCTGCAGCGAGAAGACATCAACATTCTCGGCTCCGCCACTATAGACGGCGTCGATTTCGGGACAGTGCGCATGATCGTATCCGACACGGAAAAGGCGCTTGCCGCGCTCAAGGAAGCCGGTTTCCTGTGCAGAGCCACCAATATTATCGGTGTGGAAGTAGAGGATAAGACAGGCAGCCTGAATTATCTGCTGCAGGAGCTCTCCTATGGAAACATCAATCTCGATTACACATATCTGTGTTTTAACCGGGAAACGGGAATGCCAATCATCATCCTTCATACGGACGATATTTACGAAGTCGAAAATCATCTCAAATCAAAAGGATTCGCCGTTCAATAAGCGAATCCTTTTCTTTTTTCTCAATGCCTTGAGAATCTTTCTCAAATTACAGTTGTTATTTTATTGCAATTTTTCCTGCAAATTCCAGTTCGGGACAGTCCAAAATGACTGTAAAAATTCCCGAAAATTATATCAATATTTCATTTCCCTGTTTTCCTTACAACAGAGTAAAATCTACTGATCATTCCTCATCCACCTTTTGATAACGGGTAAAAATCTTATCTTTTCCACACACATGCCTTGTCCCGTCTTCGTCGACAATAATATAATCTCCCTCTTCAATAAACGTTCTGCCACGGCGGTGTTTGATATAAGGACATACAATCGAACCATCTTCTCTCTGCATCTTTACCAGAAGATCTGTGACCGTCCAGCCCTTTGTCACGACATCCGACAACAGCTCAAATCCGTCTTCCATCTCTTTATTCTGTTCATACTCATATACTTCGGCAAGAAGCCCTACTCTGCAACATTTCATAACATTTGCCTCCTTTGATCAATAAAATAAAATTACCTCTATCTGCATAAACACTTACAAACATTTATAGGCAATGATAGTAACCGTTCCTTTCCCGGAATATTTTTTTATCTCATACTTATCCGGAAATGCCTCCAATAACTGAGGCAGCTTGGAAAAGCCATACGTCCTAGAATCAAAATCCGGCTTGGCTCTTTTGATAAATGTCCCGGCAGAGCTGACATTGACATAACCGTCATCATCCTGATATTTGTCCGATGCAATCTTTAACAGGTTATGGATCTCCTGAAATCCGTCCAGCGCTTCTCCATTTTCACTGCTTTCTTTATTTTTTCCTTTTTTCTTGCCTGGTTTCGCGTTGTTGTGCGGCTGAGTTTTCGCCTCCGTTCCTTTTTCAAGGTTTTCCAGAAAAACAAATTCATCACAGGCGTTACGAAAAGCCGCCGGAGTCTTCTTCTCCCCCACTCCGATCACAAATACACCCGATTCATGCAGCCTGATTGAAAGCGGCGTATAATCACTGTCACTGGCAACGATGACAAAAGCGTCATATATATCCGTGTGCAATAAATCCAATGTGTCGATCACAAGCGCCATATCAGTCGCATTCTTGCCGGAAACATAATCAAACTGCTGTTCCGCCTTGATAGCCAGCCTCTTCAACTCATTCTCCCAGTTTTTTAAGGCTTCTTTTTTCCAGTTCCCATACGCTCTCTTTACAACGATCCGGCCATGCGTGGAAATCTCCCGGATCACGGCTTCCAACTTGGACAACTGTGTATTGTCTGCGTCAATTAAAAGTACGATTTTCTGTAAATTGTCCATATATACCTCTTTGTGACTTTTATTAAATTAAAAAATCTTATGAATATTTTTATCATACCACAAACATTCCCTTCAGAAAATACTTTATTCATTTTCTTACGTTTAACCTGTCCCACGCAGGCAGACAAAAAAACCGGCGGACAAATCTTCGTTGTCGCACCGGTTCCTTTTCTGTTTTCTGATATTTCTATCTTATAATGTTTCTATCATACCAATCATTTCAATTTTCAGTTGTTACCGTTTCCGTCTTTTCTATTTTCCACTCTTGCGGCTGGAAACAACGTCAAAGATAACTGCGATCAGCAGGACGCCGCCCTTTACCACATACTGCCACGAATCGCCGATACCCA
The DNA here is from genome assembly GCA_037015955.1 of Lachnospiraceae bacterium JLR.KK008. Classification (NCBI taxonomy): domain Bacteria; kingdom Bacillati; phylum Bacillota; class Clostridia; order Lachnospirales; family Lachnospiraceae; species Lachnospiraceae bacterium JLR.KK008. Next base: position 284,151 of record CP143548.1, on the reverse strand, counting down.
TGATCGACATTCCCATGTTGATGACGCCGAGCAGAAGCGCACCGATGATAACGCCCGGAACCGTACCGCTCCCGCCGTATGCGGAAGCTCCGCCGATAAAGCAGGAACCGATGGCATCCATCTCAAAAGAAGTTCCGGTGGAGCCGTTGACAGAGCCGACACGGGCAAGGCAGAGCAGACCGCAGAGACCGGCCAGCAGGCCCATATTGGAATAAGCAATAAAATACACTTTATTCGTATTGATACCTGAGAGCTGAGTCGCCTTCTCATTACCTCCCACCGCATAAAAATAACGTCCGAACGCCGTCTTGGATGTAATGAAATGATAGATCAGGCAGACTGCAACGACCCACAGGAGCATCACAGAAATCCCCTTATACTGGCACAACAGGTAACAATAAGCCAACAACACAACAGAAATCAGTCCGCTGCTGCCAAAATCAGCCAGCATACTGTTCTGGCGATACCCTTTTTTCGCCTTGTTTTTGCGGGAAGCAATGGTGCTGTAAATAATAAAGGCCACGACAATAACACCGACGACAAGCGGAGATAAAATACGGCTCTCCGTGTCAAGTCCGGGAATCTTAATATAAGCCGTAAAAATATTCAGAAATGTCTGATCCTGCACAGACACAGTCTTGCTGTCAAGGATCAGCCGGCCCAGACCACGGAAGATAAACATGCCGCCCAGAGTCGTAATAAAAGGCGGAATCCGCACATAACCGATCCAATACCCCTGCCAAATACCGGCTGCAAGACCAAGCAGAAGACAGATGAGAATTGTCAGATAAATGTTGAATCCATGATTGGTGATCAGCACTGCCGCCACACCCCCAACCATACAGATGACAGAACCGACCGAAAGGTCAATGTTACCACCTGTGAGGATGCAAAGCAGCATACCGCAGGCCATGACAAGCACATACCCATTCTGAAGCAGAAGGTTTGACATGTTCTGTGCATACAACAGGCGGCCGCCTGTCAGAAAATAAAACAGAATAAATACGATAACAAGCGCGATGACCATACTGTATTTTGTCAAAAAAGCGCCTAATTTAAATTCACCGCCGCTCTGGTTTTCTTGATTCGTTGACATATTATAACACTCCTTTCCCTTTAATTGGCAGCACTGATGATATAGCTCATGATTTTCTCCTGAGTCGCTTCCTTCGCATCGAGTTCTCCCCGAAGCTCTCCTTCATTCATTACATAGATGCGGTCGCACATGCCGATCAGCTCCGGCATCTCGGAGGAAATCATAATCACAGATTTTCCGTTTTCCACCATCTCATTGATCAGGCAGTATATATCATACTTGGCACCAACATCGATACCTCGCGTCGGCTCATCGAGAATGAGCACATCCGGCTCTGTGAACATCCATTTACCGAGCAGCGCTTTCTGCTGGTTGCCGCCGGACAGATTGCCGACTTTCTGCTCAATGGACGGCGTTTTCGTCCCCATCGCCTTCGTCATCTCTTCGGCTACGTTTTTCTCAGCCGTCGTATCGATCACGCCTTTGGCGCAGACTTTGTCGATCCGGGCAAGCGTCGTATTAAACCGGATAGATTCGCCGAGAATCAGGCCATTGACCTTTCTGTCCTCCGTTACGTAGGCGAGCTTATGATGGATTGCCTGCTCCGGATTTTTCAGCTCCACTTTCTCTCCGTTCAGATAAAGCTCCCCGCTGATGTTCGTGCCATAACTCCTTCCGAAAATAGACATGGCAAGCTCCGTACGGCCCGCACCCTGAAGTCCTGAGAAGCCAATGACTTCTCCTTTATGTACTTTAAAAGAAATGTTATTGTCCACAACTTTCTCATGATAGAGCGGATGGTAAACCGTCCAGTTTTTAACTTCCATCCCAATCTCCCTGCGCACTTTGTGCTCACGGGAGGGATAGCGGTCATCCATCGGGCGTCCGACCATCCCCTTGATAATACGATCCTCACTGAACTCATCCACGCCTTTTACAAGCGTCTCAATCGTGGAACCGTCGCGGATGATTGTCGCCTTATCCGCACAATAGATGATCTCGTTTAATTTATGTGTGATAATGATCGAGGTCAGACCATTTTTCTTGAACTCGATCAGAAGGTCTAACAGCATTTTCGCGTCTTCATCGTTCAGCGAAGACGTCGGCTCATCGAGGATGAGCAGTTTTACATTTTTAGAGAACGCCTTCGCGATCTCCACAAGCTGCTGCTTGCCTGTTCCAATATCCTTGATCAGCGTCTGGGCCGACTCTCCCAATCCCACCTGCCGCATATGCTTCTCGGCTTCGTTGTAAGTCATATCCCAGTCGATATATCCATATTTATTCTTCTTCTCATTCCCCAGGAACATATTCTCACCGATCGTGAGAAGCGGTATCAACGCCAATTCCTGATGAATGATCACGATTCCCTTTTCTTCACTGTCTTTCAGTGTCTTAAACTGACAAAGCTCCCCATTATAATAAATCTCACCCGTATAACTGCCGACAGGATAAGTGCCGGACAGCACATTCATCAGAGTCGATTTTCCCGCACCGTTTTCTCCGATCAGCGCATGAATCTCTCCCCGCTCTACTACCAGATTGACATCGTCCAGTGCTTTTACACCCGGAAATTCTTTGGTAATCGATTTCATTTCCAAAATAATATCAGCCAAAAGATCCTCCTCCTCTCCCTCTTTCTCTGTCGTTTTATCCGAAAATCACATCATCGTTTCGATAAAAAAGGGCGAGGCAGACGCCCCGCCCTTTTCTCAGGTCTACAATTTGTATCCTACATTTAGTTTGTTGCAGAAAGATAACCGTCATCACCCATTGTGTACAGGCCGGTATCAACCAGATCCTGCAGATTGTCTTTTGTGATCACGCTCGGTACGAGCAGGAAGGACGGGCACTTATTGCCTGCGGAAGTCTCATAAGACTCTGTATCAAACGCACAGTCAATGCCGAAGGACGGAATCAGAGATTCGTCAATCGTATCCCCTGCCATCATTGCCTTTGCAAGAGCCAGAGTAACGATGGACTCATTGCTGACATTTTTGTAAACTGTCATCGTCTGAACGCCGTCAACAATGTTCTTCAGGTTTGCTTCGTCACCATCCTGACCTGTGATCAGTACGGAGTTGGAGCCTGCATAGTCGGATGTAATCGCCTGAGCTACACCGAGAGCCGTAGAGTCATTGGAGCAAAGCCATACGTCAAGCTGTGTACCGTCTGCATAGTAAGAAGAAAGAACGTTCTGTGCTCTCTCAAGAGCCGTATCCGTATTCCACTGATCGGTTGCCACGGAGTCGAAATCTGTCTGGCCGGATACAATATTCAGAGTGCCTGCGTCAATATAAGGTTTCAGTGTGTCATACGCACCGTTGAAGAAATAACCTGCATTGTTGTCAGCCGGATCACCTGCCGTAAACTCCATGTTGTATACTTTATCGCCGGCGTTCTCAAGATCAAGCGTATCTACAACAAACTGACCTTGAAGTTTACCAACCGTATAGTTATCGAAAGATACATAATAGGAAACCGCATCGTTCATGATCAGACGGTCATAGGCAATGACTCTGACACCGGCTTCAGCAGCCTCATTCATTGCCGTATTGAGTGCCTCGCCATCGATAGCTGCCACAACGAGCAGATCTACGCCGTCAGCGAGCATGTTCTGAATATCGTTTACCTGTCTTCCGGAGTCATTGTCCGAGTAAGTAAGAACAGTCTCAAATCCTGCTGCCTTAAACTGCTCGTCAAGATATGCACCGTCACGGTTCCATCTCTCAAGAGACTGTGTCGGCATGGAGATACCGATCTTGCCTGTGCCGGAAGCTGCTGCCTCGCCTGCATCAGCGTCAGCCGCCTCATCCGCTGCTGCCTCATCGCCTGCTGCCGGAGCATTCTCTTCCGCTGCCGGCTCTGTTGCAGCCGGTTCGGAACCGCCGCAGCCAACCAGAAGTGTTGCAACCATTGCAGCGCTTAATAAAACGCCAAGTAATTTCTTTTTCATCTGAAATTCCTCCCTTTCTTTTGATGCTATTAATATACCATAATGCAGGCAGGAAAAACTTGTTGTTTTCTGTATATTTTTCACAGTACTCTGCCAGCCGAATAACAGAACCGGAAAATTTTGTCAGACATAGTTGCTGCGACACAAAAAAATCCTATTCTATTTTGGCATCTTGCTTGGCACATTCAGATAAACATCTTCTTTCAGATGAAAGCCGCTGTTAATGATCACTTCATTAATATTATCCTCCGTCACACTCACCGGCTCCAATCCCACATAAGGAATCCGGTATGCTCCATTGTCGATCATCGTCATGTCCGCACCCGTGACTTCCTCTCCCCGCGCCAGCGCAACCGCACATTCCGCAGCCCGCTGCGCAAGTTTCTCCACCGGTTTGTATACAGTCATCACCTGCGTTCCTTCCACGATCCGCTGACATGCCTCCAGGTCCGCGTCCTGCCCCACTACCAATATTTCTCCGGCCAATCTCTTTTCCGCCAGTGCGGGCACTACCCGGCTCGCAATGTCATCATTTCCGCACATAATAGCATCCGTCTCTGCAACAATATCCATATGATCATAAATATATTCTGCGCCTACTTCCGCCAGCCAGCCGTCCGCATGGATCGAATCGAGGATATTCACGTCATTCTCGTCCATGATTCTTTTAAATTCCCCCTCTACCAAAGGTACATTGCTGTCTGCGGGGGAACCGCCGAGCATCAGCACACAGCCGCCGGCCAGGCCATTGTCGATCAGCGCCTCCGCCATCATTCCCCCGACTCTGGCATTATCAAACGATATGTAAAGATCAACATTCGCATCTGTGATCAGACGGTCATACGCGATCACCCGGATGCCCGCTTCCTTCGCCTTGGCGACAGAATCTTTTAATCCATCGGAATCGATGCAGATAATAACAATCACATCGACCTCTTTCTCGATAAAGTATTCGATCTGCTTCTTCTGTTCCTCCAGACTGCCATTGGCATTCTGCACATTGACCTCGGCTCCCAGCTCTTTGGCCGTGGACACAAACACATCTCTGTCTCTCTGCCATCTCTCAATAACAAAAGAGTCAAAGCTCATACCGATCTGCAATTTTTTCTCTTCCTCGAGCGCATGCTCGCTTTGTCCGTTATCCACACTGGCACAGGCGGCGAGCATAGGCAGCAGGCAGAGCATTAGCAGACAGACAGCGATCACTCTTTTCATAGTTCTTCCCTGCCTCCTCCCTTGTACTCTGTCGGCGTCACTCCGACTCTCTTCTTAAACGACCGACTGAAATAATTCGGGTCCGCATATCCACACATCGTACAGATCTCCTTCATCGAATATTCGGTCGTACCGAGCAGCTCCTTCGCTTTCTCGATGCGAATATTTGTCACATACTCGATGAAATTTGTCCCGGTGCCCTCTTTAAATATCCGGCTGAAATAATAGGGGCTGATATTAACCACTCTGGACACCTCATCCAGAGATATGTCTTTATTAAAGTTATTTTTTATATAGGTTTCCGCAGTCTCAACGACACTGTTCGACTTTTCCTCCCGTTTCCCTGAAATATTCCGGCAGGCGCCTGTCGTTTTCTCCACAAACCAGTTTCTGAGTACATCTGCATCCTCCGTGCCCATGACCGCAGGCAGGTAATCCTGTCTGGAGTCAAACTGGTAAGTCATACCGCCTTTGAGATAGGCAAGGTGTTCCGCCCAAAGTGCAAACTCCAATATTTTCAGACGGATCTCCATCAGATCCTCTCTTGTATTTTCCAGCATCCAGTCAAAAAAGAGATTCGCCGAAGAGGCCACATTGTCAACCTTTCCCTTTTCGATCTCATCAAACATACGCTGCTCCAGTTGGATTGGATAGTCTTCCTCATAGTCACAGCCGATCGGCAGATCATCTGCATGAGCCACACTCCCTGTCGTCATCAGCAGAGCGTTTAATGCTTCACTGTGAGATTTCGACATTTCTGTCAGTTTTCCCACTCTGCCGATACCGATGCGGAAGCTGATGCCGATCCGCTTTCCCATATGGCGGGCAAGCTCTCTCGCTCTGTCAATCAGCCCGATCCGTTCATTATAATCCATCCGTTCTTTCTCATATGGAACGAGCACCGCCAGTTTGTTTGCCATCACCGTACCCACTATACAGTCGAAATATTCCTTGACATATCTGCGCACTTCCTGATAATGCCGCTGCATCTTTACACTGCTGCCGACTGCGTTCGTCATATGGCTTCCAACCTGACTGTCTCCGCAGACGATAGAAATCATATAGGCATGACTTTTGTCGATCCCCAATATCGTTTTATAGTTGTCAATGTCTTCCTCGAACCGCTCCTGAAACAAGATATTATAGATCAGTCCGCTCTCGATGATCGGCTCCACGGTTTCCAGCTTTTCTTTGACGAGCAAATCATTGCTCCGTTTCTCCCGCTCCTGTTCGATTATCTCCATCCCTTTTTTCAGCACTGACACGATCTTCGTGCGTTCCATCGGTTTCGTCATAAACTCCAGAACGCCCAGCTTAATCGCTTCCTGGGCATAATCAAACTTATCGTAAGCAGACATCACGATAAAAAGAACATGATCGTTGCTCTTGCGGATCTCTTTCATGGCTTCGATCCCATTGATTCCCGGCATCTGAATATCCATGATCGCAATATCCGGACGAAATTTCTCCGCCAGCTCAATGACGCTTCTTCCTGTCTTGGCATATTCCACGATACACTCGTCCCCGAATTCTTTTCCGATAATAAATTTCAGGGAATCGATCACGATCCCCTCATCGTCTGCCAGCATGATTTTATACATTGTCTTCCTCCCGTTCTCTGATCCGCAGATAAAGGATCACTTCCGTGCCTTTGCCTTCCCCTTCGCTGACGATCGACATCACATCGTCCCGCTCAGTAAAAAGTTTCATTCTGGCGATTACATTATCCATACCGATACCATTGGATCCGGACGTCAGTCCCTCTTCCCGGCACGCGCCGCTCAAAACCTTGCCGATCTTCTCTCTGCTCATTCCGACACCGTTATCGCGGACACTGATGCAGGCCATATCATCCGTTTGATAAACTGCAATCTGGATTCTGCCTTCTCCGGCCATCTCGCGGATCCCATGGTTGACACAGTTCTCCACAATGGGCTGCAGGATCATGCTCGGCATTTTTACATGCAACAATGTCTGATCGATATTTTTTTCATAGTGAATATCTCCGGAAAAACGCACATTTAAGATATAGAGATAATTGTCCACCAGCTCGATCTCTTCCTGAATGGTCGCCGTCTCATCGCCTTTTTTTACATTATAGCGGAAAAACTCCGCCATGTTCTGTACATACTGATAAGTCTTGTCCGCGCCTTCCATCATCGCAAGCTGGGCGCCTGCATTGAGTGTGTTAAACAGAAAATGCGGATTGATCTGCGCCTGAAGATATTTCAGCTGAGCATCTTTTAAATGTGCCTCCATCATCAGCTCGTTCTCTTTCATCACCCGTTCCACTTCCATGCTGTGGCGGATACGCTCAATATATTGCCGGATGCTGACGATCATCTTGTTGAAAGCTCTTGTAACCACACCGATCTCATCTCTGGCCCTCACTTCCAGAAGCCCGATCTCAAAGTTGCCGTTGGCCACTTCGTCCGCCGATCCGGCCAGCGTCTTCAGCGGGCCGATCATCGCGCTCACCAGCTTGATAATGATACATACATTGGCGATCATGACGATCAGCATCACACCCACACCGACCAGTTCAAACAGACGGAACGCATGTACGAGTGTATTGTAATTCTCGGAATTATATTTAAACTGCTCATTGTTCAGGCTATAGATATAGGTATCAATATATCCGTACAGCTGTGTGGCGCTCTCATAACGGACTCGGTATTTCTCCACATTTCTGCCCCGCTTCGCCTCTATCGTTTGATCTGTGATCTCAAGATACTGACCGGACATATGTTTGATATTCCGCTTCATCCGGGCGAAGGAATTTCCCGTAACCTCATCGTCCAGTTGTTCGATCAGCGTCTGAAAGTTTTGTGCATTTCTGTAGTATTCTTCCAGCGATTCGCTCGTCTTCGCGTTCAGATAGTCCGTCATACTGTCCTGCACATCCTCCAGCGCTGTAGACAGCTCATTCAGATGCAGGTTATCTTCATAGACAAGTTCCAGCTCATTTGACATGCGGTCAATCCCCGCAATCAGAATGATATTGACGAGGCAGACAAGCAGATTCGTCAAAATATAGATACTTGTAATCTTTCCCTGCAGGGAAAAGCTGAATAAGCCGCGTATTCTATGGAACATCTTTCTCATTATCCCCCCCTGTAAAAAGGTGCACATTCTCTTTATTGATCAGGGCAATGTCTGCAATAAAATACTGGCTTGTGTTGCCGGTCGTATTATATTCCGTCAGCGCCTCCACACAATATTTGCCCATCTGTCTCGTATCGATCGAGATCGTGGCATAGATCACATTTCTGTCAATCGCCTTTATAATCGTATCGGAATCATAATATCCGAGAATACTGACCTGTCCTACTTTATTGTAATCCACCACCGCCTGATAAACACAGGTCGTGCTAAGCTCATTCAGACAGACAATAATGTCCGGCAGCTCTTCTTCCATAAAAATATCACGGATTGACTCCTCGGCGGAAAACATACTGACATCATCCGTGGAAAACAAAGACAGTTCGATCTCCATCCCTGCCTGTTTTTCTTTCTCGATCGTCTCCTGAATGCCGGAACAAAGAATGTTCTGTCCATAGTCCTGTGTGTAGGAGCTCACGAGCACCATGACCCGCACCGGGCGCTTCCTGGCAGCGGTATCCGTCGTCTCTCTTTCATTTGCCACCTTCAATACCTGCCTGCCATATTCTCTGCCCAGATCATAACTGCCGATCCCCACAAAGCTGCACCGGGCGCTCTTCGTATTATCTCCGTACAGCGTGACGACCGGGATTCCCCTGGCCGCGGCTTCATCAATCAGTCCTGTCATCTCATCGCTCTCATCCGCAGCCACGATAATCCCATCCACCTCCGAAGAGATGGCGATCCGCATCAGATCTTCTTTTGAATAATCATTGTCCATAATCCCGTCCAGCAGATCCACATAACTGTTTTCTTCCTGACCGGCTTCACAGGCTCCCTCATAGATTGACTGCCAGAGGGACGCATTGGTATTTTCTGCGATCATCACATAATATTTGTCATATTTCTGGGTATCCTGCTCCACCGTCAGTCTTCTCATATAAAAATGAACCGTGAGAATACTCGTCACAGCAGTCACAAAGATCAGCAGAACGGTCATCACCGGATACCAGGTATCGTTATTATTGTTTTCCTTTTTATTGTTTTCCTTATTCCTGCGCTTCCCACTCTCTTCCATCCGCGTATCCTTCTCTGTATTTCCGGACCAGAACTCTCATAACTTCTCCCGTTCCCATCTCAACTGCCAACCGGCTTCGCCTCCGCCTGATTTCTGTATTCGCTCGGTGTGACCCCTTTTAACTGCCGAAATGTCCTGGCAAAATAGCTCATCTCCTGAAAGCCGCACGCCGCACCGATGTCCGCTATCTTTTGATCGGTAGACAGCAATAACTGCGCCGCTCTGTGAACGCGGAGCTGTTTTACATATTGGATGGGTGTGGAACCGATCATACTGCGAAAACAGCGCAGACATTCGCTCTCGCTGATCGCCGCGCTCTGCGCAATCTGTGCGATCGTCAGCGCTTCTCCATAATGATCCTGTATGTATTGCAGCATTGTTTTTATGCGTTCCGCCTCTCTCAGAAACTTCTCCAAGGGGCTTTTCTGTATCGCCGAACGATGCTCTGTCAACAGATACATCAGCTCTGATAAAGTGCTGCGCACGGCAAATTCATATCCCGGCGGTTCTTTCACACATGTCTGCCACGTGTCCTCCATTATCCGCAGCGCCTTCTGATTCCAGGAAACCGCGCTGTCAAAGCAGATACAGCGGCAGGCTGCGTCCGACAGAAAAGGCTGCAGATATTTCTGCCAGAAAATGCTCTCCATGCTCCCTCCCACCAGTCTTGGGTGAAAGACAGCCGAGTGCAGCCGACAGGTATCAGTGTCAGCCGGCCAGACACTGTGCAGCGCCTTGCCATTGATCAGGCAGCCGTCTCCCTGCCCGATCAGATAGTTTTCACCGTCCACCGCTACCACGGCAGTCCCTGTATCGACAATGATAAATTCCAGTTCATCATGCCAATGCCAGGGAACAGTGTCTACCGCAAAGTCATCGCGATAGCAGGCGATCGGAAACAGCGATGTGCCATGGACTGTCAGTTCCCTCCCCTGTCGGTCGGCCACAGATCCGCATGAACTCAGAGCCATATTTTTCACCTCTTTATTTTGATGTTTTTTTACTATTATATAAGGGATTTCATTCGCGCGCTCTCCCTCTCTTGCTGATATAATCATATCAAAATCCTAGAAAACACTCAGGGCATTTTCCCCTGTCGCTTTCGCAGCCATCAAAAAGCTGTCTGAGGTCAACCATTGAACCTCGCAAATGCTCCCGTTTTTCTGAAATACATTGCACATCCATCTAAATATAGCCGAACTGACATCCGATAGGAACGAAAAAAGAAGGAAAGCATTTGCAAAACACCACCGGCCCGTTATAATAAAATATAACAGCTTATCAGGAGGACCCTATGCAAAAGTTAAAATCCATACTCTTCATCATCGGTCTCATGCTGGCACTCTTGTCCGGAACGACAATCTATGTCGCCATACAAAGTATGTCTTCCCTCACTCCGGCAGACAGCTATGAGGACAATGGCGTCTATACGTTTGTCCCGTATCAGGTATTGCCCATCCAGGTTAAAAATACCGGAGCCACCGGACGTTACCGGCGGATGAACCCTACCCGCACTGTTTATATGGTATATTATCAGGATACTGCCGGCCGCGGCTACCGCTGGCAGGAGGAGGCGGGCAGCCGGGCACTCGGACAGGATACAGTCGATGCAGGAGTCGGGGTACAGCGCCGGGTCCTCACCATATCTGATCGCGGTTCTTACATTACCGTGGAACCGGAGGAAACCGCCAGGAGCTATACGGCCGGACTCCGGCAGAGATATGTGCGGGTACTGATAGTCTCAGCGCTATATCTCGTTATTTATCTCATAATATACGGAGTGATCTATATCAGGCGCGGGCTGTGATTTCGATCTCATCCGCATTATCAGATGATGCGATTTCTTTCTCCAGTTTTTTCTTTATCTGCTCGTTGCCATACTGACAGGATTGACTTAGATCAACTCTGAAATAATTTTTTTCTTTCGCTTTTAATTCATATTGTATCCTTAGCAGATTAGCATCCGTACCATCCTGCTTCAGTTTAATTTCCATTTCTTTTTTATAGTTAAATTCTCTAGCCTGTGTATACTGGCCATCTCTGAAAATTACTTTATAATGTTCGTACTGCCTTTTCCAAATCCTTTTAATATTATCAATGAATATCTGTTCTTCCTCTACCTGTTCCATGTTGATCTCTTCTTTTACACTGATAGCCTGTGGGTCAAATTCATCGATCGATAAGTTTACCGCATTCGATTGCAAACCGGAATACAGTTCATTCCATGTCTTTCTTCCCCACTCTTGTAATTCGTCACAAATGAACAAGATACTGGAAAATGTAGTGAGATAGATATTGTATATGTCTGAACAGGTATGCGATGCCATAGCTCGTAAGATTTCCCTTCTTATATAAAATTGCCTTGCATCTTCGTATTTATATTCATAGTCATCATTCAGATTAAAATCCGACTCCAAAAAGTAAAGCAACATTTTATATATAATCACAGAACTAATAACACCATGATCAAAATGCTCCAGGGATTTGGTATATTTTAAATAGTACTTAGGCTGAACTCTTCCATAATACAGATTATCCTCCCGTGAATACTGTGCTTCCCCATGCTCCTCGTTATTCGGATTCTTTCGGAGCCGTGTACAATCTGTTTTTACTAACATCATTTTCGTACTCATAAATTTAATTATGTACTCATTGATGTTATCCTGTACACCGCTGAAGCCAAAATTATTCCAGATATTAGGGTTCGGAATAAACTCTTTCATCATTTTTTGTGTCTTATCCAGAATCTGCTGAGATTTTTCCAGTGGGTAACCAAGATCATGACACAATGCAATCAATGTCCACATACTTATCTTTTCAAAAAAGTTAATGTCAGAACTGAATGTATCATCGGCGCATCCATCAATCGTAATCTGATCTATCAGTTTTTCACCATTGCTTTTGATCGATTTAAGCAGGCAGAATACACCAAGCATCCATGTACGAACCACATGAAACACATGATCTCTGTAATAGGAGCTCGCTCCATAAAGCAGACTTTCAAACGAAGCATACCTTTCATGATATTGTTCCAGTTTATTGATCCCATATGCCACTGGTTTTTTATCCTGATTATTCAAAAAAGGCTCTCTCTTGTCAAAAAAACGCAGGCATATGATCGCCTTGTTGATCAACATAATCCACAATCTGTCAACTTGTTTGACTTGGGAATATTCTATCGTATCTTTTTCATCAATAATCAGGGCTTTTAACAATTCTCTTACTTCGTCATCCAATGGATGTTTAAACTTCTTCTTTGCAAACATTTCTTCTCTTTTCTTAATTTCTTCACAAAAATCTCTATTTATATCACTAATTAAATTTTTGTCATTAATGTTAAACATCATTTTTCGTCTCCTTCAAATACTTTTGCACAGGACAGTTTTCACACCCAGAATCCCTGTATGAATATTTTTCAATCAATTCCTTGCTCCTTTTAAGATAATCAGAAGTTTCCACAATCTCTGAAACTCTTTTATCCTGAATACGATTTGGTATGATTTCCTGTTCATGCTCGTCATAGAATCGAATATATTTAAATGCTTCACATCCAAAAACGCTGCCGTCAAACTTTATATATAATTTCCCTTTCACCGCATGGCATCTATTATCATTTTGAGGATACGATAATGGCAAACCAATTCTAATTTTTCCGCCTTTGTTTTTAATCTCATATAATTTTTCCTGAACATATTTCTGTTCCTCTTCTTCTAACATAATCTCTTTTTCATATAACTTGGCTCGTCCATGAAGAACTAATTTCAGAAAGCTGACCTGACAAACACCCAACTGGTCTGCCAATAAGACAACACTTTCTATCTCGTTTTTATTTTTTTTCATCGGAACAAAATGGATCTCGGTCTCAATCCCACACGCCTGTGCTCTCTTGATACTTTCAATCACCTGACCAAAATTATGATGCGTCTGCATGATTTCATCATAGATTTCCTCATGTGCCGCCGGAAGATTAAACATTATCCTGTTTATCCCGGCCATCTTACATTCATAAAGCGTCGCTCGATTGATCGGATGATAATCACCATCTTTTCCTGTGATTCCGCTTGAATAGACATCTGTCAGCAATCCTTTACCTGAAGCATACTGAACGATACTAATAATATCCGGATGCAAAAATGGTTCTCCACCTGACAGGCACAATCTTTTCACTCCCAGATGCACAAAATCATCTATGACAATTTTTATGGTCTTAAGACCCAAAATCGTTTCTGAAGCACAGTTCGAATAGGACGAGCAATGAACACATCCATTGAGACATTTCTGAATAATTTCCAACGATACATCACTTAACATTGTGCCGTTCCTCCATTTCATCATATTTTTGTGCCTTTTTTATTAACTTTAAATAAGATTCATATTTCAGAATTGCCACATAGGGTTCACTGTTCCGTATTACGCACGCAGGCAGATCACCTTCAACCACTTCTTTGAAAACTTTCGCCGACTGCCCCCGATTGAACATCTGTGCTTTGTACGTTTTATTCTCATACATTTCCAAATCTATCACCTTCCTGTTCGTTTAATTATATCATATAGTAATTATAATACAATATAGAAAAGTAATTACTTATGCGGAACTTTATGTTTAAATTTTGTTCCTTGTATGCTATAATATGTGTCAGATATAAACATAAGACTACAGATTATCAAAGAGGACAATCTATGACAGACCAAACCTGGATCTACGACACGGACGCTGACAATTTATGCCGTTTTTCTCTCGGGCACTGCGCCAGATCACCGCTTCTTTGCATCGGCGTCAATCCCAGTACCGCGTCCCCGGAAAAACTGGACCCGACGCTGCAGTCCGTCGCCAGAATCGCCCAAAACAACAATTACGACGGATGGATCATGATAAACCTTTATCCCCAGCGCTCCACAGACCCCAATGGAATGCACCAGCAGCTAAACAGTGATCTTGACAAACAAAACCGGCGCATAATCAGCTCCCTCCTCAGCCGCTACGACATCCCGGAGATCTGGGCCGCATGGGGAACACTGATCACCAAACGCCGCTATTTACTGGATTGCCTGTCGAACATCCATGCGGTCACTTCCGGTTACAACTGGATCACGTTCGGTCGTCTTTCCAAAGCCGGTCATCCTCATCACCCATTATATCTGAATGCCCATGCGCCCAAGTCGAGCTTTCCTGTTGCCGACTACATCGAGACAATGAAGAAAAACCGCTGAGATGCTCTCTTAATACTTATGCTCTATGGATCTCTTCAAACATCTCTCTTACCGCTGGCGCATTTTTCGTCAACCGTTTGATACTGAGATCTTCCGCCTTGTTATTTGCCAGCCGGAGATTGTTTTCGGATGACAGCAGTGCCTCTTTCGTCTTTTGCAGATGAGAGATCGTTTTGTCAATCTCATCAATCGCCGTCTTGAATTTATCGCTGGCAATCCTGTAATTTCTCGCAAATCCTTCTTTAAACGCATTCATATTTTCTTCAAAGTGAAGAATGTCGACCTGCTGATGTTTCGCCATCTCCAGTTCCCGGCGATATTGCAGAGAATTCAGGGCCGCGTTGCGCAGCAGCGTGATCATCGGGATGAAAAATTGCGGCCGGATCACGTACATTTTTTCGTATTTATAGGAAACATCCACGATGCCGTTATTATACAATTCGTTGTCGATCTCCAGCAGGGAGACAAGCACCGCATACTCACACTGCTTTGCACGCCTGTCCTTGTCAAGCTCCTTAAAGAAATCTTCGTTTTTATGTTTGGTAGCAGTCTGATCCATCTCATTTTTCATCTCAAACATGATGGAGATAAATTCCACTCCGTCCGCAGACTCCCGAAAGATAAAGTCCCCTTTGCTTCCCGCTTTCACATCATTGTCTTTCTCAAAATATGCGGCCGGAAAAGCAGTCATCCGCAGAGAGTTAAACTGATTCAGGCAGTGCTGCTCCAGACTTTCTCCCACCATCTTTGTGGACTGTCTCGCCTTAAAATCTTTGTAGTATTCGATCTGTTCTTCCTTCAGTCTGAGCTTGTCCTCATATTGTTCGTGCAGAGACCGTTCCTTTAATTCATGTTCCGCTTCTTTACTGGACAGTTGACTTTTCAGCTCCAGGATTTTGGCGTCTTTTTGAAAAAGTTCCTTTTCCTTCTCACTCGCGACCTCTCTGACCGCGAGCTGTTTCTCCGTTTCCTTTCCCGCGATCTGAGATCTCAACTGTTCGATCACCTTCTCTTTCTCAAAGATCTCCGCGTCTTTGGATGAAAGCGCCTCACCGAACTGCCTTTCCTGTTCCATCCTTGCGAGCTTTTGTTCCCTTTCCTTTTTCTCTTCGATTTCCTTTTCGCGCCGTTTACATTCATTTTCAAACTCTTTATCCCTGACCTGCTGAACGATCTGCGCATAACCGGTTTCATCGACCACAAAGAGTTCCCCGCAGCTCGGACACTTTATTTCCTGCATAACGCTCTTTTCGCCTCCTGATTTTTCTTTCTTCTTATCTTATCACACAGATCCCTGACTTTCACAGCCCATATCCCAGGAAAATATGATATACTGTTACAATGATTATCTTAAGAAAATACCAACCCGCAGACTGCGCGATCCTCGCAGAACTTTTTTATGACACCGTTCACACCGTCAATGCCGGAGATTATACCGCGAAGCAGTTGAACGCCTGGGCGACCGGAACGATTGATGCGGAAAAATGGAATCGGTCTCTGCAGAGCCATTACAGTCTTGTCGCTACCCTCGACAAAAAGATCGTGGGATTTGGCGACATCGACCCTGCCGGCTATCTCGACCGGCTGTATGTTCATAAAGACTACCAAGGCCGGGGAATCGCAACCATGATCTGCGAGAAACTGGAACAGACGACTGCCGGAGAAATCACCGTCCACGCATCAATTACCGCAAAACCTTTTTTTGAAAAAAGAGGGTACCGGACAATCAGAGCGCAGCAGGTCGAACGGCAGGGAATCTTTCTCGTCAACTATGTGATGAAAAAAAGAAAAACGGACTGACTTCACAGTTCCCGTACAAAAAAGACGACCGCAGCAGACATTGTCAGCAATTCCGACAGGGGAACCGCCAGCCAGACGCCGGTCTCCTGAAAAAGCGGCGGCAGGATGAGCAGAAAGAAAATGAGCAGCACAAAAGTGCGCAGCGTAGAGATGACTGCCGACACTTTTCCATTTGACAAGGCCGTAAAGAATGCGGAGGCAAAAATATTGATCCCGCAAAACAGGAAGCCAAAGGGAAAGATCAGAAATCCCTGCCGCGCAATGCTGTAAACCTGCGTCCCTTTTTTCGAGAACATACCGACCAGAGGTGCCCCCAGCAACATCGCTGCTCCAAATACAATGACCGACAGAATCATTACAAACAAGAGACAGCGCTTACTGATCTTTCGCAGGCGCAGTCTGTCTCCCGCCCCGTGGTGATAGCTGATGACCGGTGCCACTCCCATCGAAAAACCAATGTACAAAGTTGTCAGCAGGAACTGACTATAGATCATGATCGTGACCGCTGCCACTCCGTTTTCCCCCAATAACCGCATCATAATTCTGTTAAATAAAAACGTGGTGACTGCCGCCGCCATCTGACTTACCATTTCGGAAAAACCGTTCAAGCAGCTCTCCGTGAGCACGGAGCAGTCAAACTGTGGTCTTCGAAATCTCAGCGTCCCGCTATTCCTCATAAAAAAACGCAGACCTGCCAATGTCGGGATCAGATAGCCGATTCCTGTGCCAAGAGCCGATCCCCCAATCCCCATGTGCAGTACAACGATAAAAAAGTAATCAAGAAAGACATTGACTGCCCCCGCACTGACCGCCAACGCCATCCCCAGTCCGGGGCGCCCTGCCGTCACAAACAGATTCTGAAAAAGAACCTGCAGGATACAGGCCGGCGTAAAGAGCAGTAAAAGAAGCAAATATTCCCGGCAATAGGGAAAAAGCCGCGGACTTGCGCCAAGCCCCCATATGACAGAGGAGAGAAAGCAAAGCCCACAGAATGAAAGGAGCAGTCCTGTCACCGCACCCGCACTGACAAGAAGCGTGAAATCCTCCGAGGCCCGCTTCCCGTCACCCGCTCCCATTTTGCGGGCGATGATGGCACTCCCTCCGGTCGCGAGCATCGTCCCAAGTCCGACGATCAGATTGATCACCGGACAGACAATATTCATTGCAGACAGTGCATCCGTGTTCACAAACCGTGAGACAAAGATCGTATCCACAATCGTATAAAGCCCCATAAATATCATCATCACAATCGTAGGCAGCGCAAACCGCAATAGTGACCGGACGTCAAATTCCCCTGCCAATGGATTTTTGTCCGCAGATCGTATCTCACTCATAGTTCAGTCCGTCCCCCTGTCCTCTTTTCGCAAAATAAACCGTTGTGTGGGGTACCCAAATTCAACGAGCAGCTCCGCCTCGGAAAAGCCGAGCGCTTTGAACATATTGCGATAGCCCGTATCCGCTTTGTCGCCTTCCCGAAAAGTTGTTACCATAATATCCAGATCCGCACTGACAAGTTCTTCCCGCAGCTTTCCCAAAAATGCTCCAGCAATTCCCTGTCTCCTGTACCGGGGATGAACTCCCAGGAAATCAATTTTTCCACTCTCTTCCACAAACGTCATAATACCGATCACAGTACCGCCATCCCTTAAGATCAGCGCTCTGTGATGTACAATCGCCTCCCGCAGCTGCACAAGGTACTGTGCCTCGTGCAGATACGGAAACCCATCGATGACAAGATACACCAGACTCATCCACTGCGAAATATCCTCCAAAGTAGCAAATGTGATCTGTCTTTTCCAGAAAGACATGTCTTCAGATTTTACATCATCTCTGTTAAACTTAAATCTTAACTGTAACGGATAATAGATCCTCTCTTCCCGAAACTGGTTCGGTGTCTTTTTGTACATCTGTCTAAAAATCGTTGTAAACGCCTGCCGGCTCTCATATCCGGCAGACAGAGCAATCTCCATGATCGGCCTGTCTGAAAAGGCCAGAAGCCTTGCTGCCTCCGTCAGCCTCCTGCGCTGTGCATAATCATGAACGGTCAGACCGGCTTCCCTGACAAACATACGATGCAGATGATACTTCGAATAGTGCACTGCCTCGGCAATCTGCTCCAGATACAGTTTTTCAGACAGATGTTCTTCCATATAATCTATCGCCTCCATGACAGTTCCAGTCTCATTTTGCCTTCGCATTGCCTGATCCCCCTTTCCCTCACATAAATGCCTCATCAACAGCCTTCTTGCATAGAATATCAACTATGATACCAGAAACAGATGTCTTTCGTTTCATAATTCTTGCGGTTTTCAGGCCAGATCCAAGCGGAACTCTCCGTCACCTCATCCTCCCCAAGAAAAAAGGTCCTCCACTCTGTCGTGAAAGACTCATTTATCGCTGCATATGGAAACCCGGCAACAATCACGGCGGTCAGAAACCGCATCTCTCATCAACCTGTGCCCGGAGCTATAAAATATCATTGCGTAATTGTTTACGATATGTCAGAATATAGAATAAGACAACGTTAAATTGACCGTATTGAGGTGTATAAACATGCAAACAATCTTTCAACGAACTGAAATTTCCGAACCGGCCTTATTCAGCCCTGCCGACACCACAAAAAAGATAGACAATTTTCCGGCAATCTGTGTCTCCACCTTTTCCGAACCGATCATTCAGAAATTTTGTTCCCTGGACGGTACGAAGAAAATAGCAGAACTTAGCTCTGCAAACGGTGTCCTGCCGGTCTATCAGATCAATTATAAGAATACGCCGATCGCTTTCTATCGCTCTATGGTAGGCGCGCCCGCCTGCGTTTCCTGTTTCGAGGAAATCATCGCCATGGGTGCAAAAAAGTTTGTATTGTTCGGCTCCTGCGGCGTCCTCGACGACGAGAAAGTAAAGGATCATATCATCGTCCCTGTTTCCGCGATTCGCGATGAGGGCACAAGTTATCATTATATGGCTCCTTCAGCGGAAGTCCCCATGGACACCCGCTCCGTCCGGATATTGGAATCCGTTTTGACAGCCTGTGGCTACTCCTATGTAAAAGGCAAAACATGGACATCGGACGCGATCTACAGAGAAACACTCTCCGCCATCAAAGAGCGCAAGGAAGAAGGCTGCCTTGCCGTGGAAATGGAATGCGCCTCTATGCTGGCTGTTGCCAGATACAGACACCTCCCATTGATTCAGTTTTTATATGGAGCTGATAGCCTCAGTTCCGATATATGGGAGATCAGAGATCTGTGTTCCTATGGTCTCTCTGACGCAGAGAAATATATGGTCCTCGCTTTTGAATGCGGCCTCGCCCTATGACAGGGCGGGGTTATGGACGGCAGTCATATAATAAAAGCTATGAATGCTTCTTCCTGTACTCCGCTTTCACTTTATCGATCGTCTTGCCGCCAATGCCAAAATTCTGATCCGGCAGTTCCTTGATCGTAGTGACAAAAAATTCCTGCGGCACTTTCATAATCTCGGAAGACACTTCCGTCAGGCGCCTGATCAACTCTTCTTTCTGCTCATCTGATAATACTCCGCTTTCTACTGTAATATATGGCATTTTTGTTCCCCTCGCTTTCTCATTTCCCTTACGCCTATGTAGATTATCTGGCATTTCTTCACCGACTTTCTCCCATCTGCGCACAACCTTATATTGTCCGTAATTATTCTGTCCGCCCTGTGCTTTCTCGCCCGCTGCTTCCGTGTAATCTGCTGCTTTCTCTGCTTCCCTCTGATCCTGCCGTAACTGCAGGACTGCCCATTCTGCAAGATCATTTTGCGCTGTGTTCCCCGCCTTTATATTACCACATAAACCGCTGTCCTGCATACAGTCGTTCTTATTTCCTCTCACGCGTATCCGCGCATGAAACGATTTATCATTGAGCTGGTCAAGCATTTTTGTAACACTGATCCGGAAAATTTATGGTTTATTTGTATCACTGTTTCGTCTTTCAAACGGCGTCATGTAACCATTACTCGAATGCCTACGCATATGGTTATACCACACATAGGAATATTCCATGATTGCTTCATTCAAATGCTCATCATCTGTAAACTCGTTTTGTCTTATCAATTCCGCTTTCAATGTTCCATAAAAACTTTCCATTGGTGCATTGTCATATGGGCAGCCCGCTCTGCTCATGCTTTGGACAATCCCATTCCCTTCGCAGTATTCCGTAAAAATCCTGGATGTGTATTGGCAACCCCGATCGCTGTGAAGGATCAGCCCTTCCTTTATGACCTTCCTTTCCATCGCCAGTTTTAATGTATCAATTGCCAGTTTGGCATCTATACGGCTGCTGTTTTTAGTTGCAACTACCGATTTGGCATATAAATCAATCACGCTGCAGTTATACCGCTTTTCCCCTTCTTTTAAATATAAGTATGTAAAATCTGTACACCATTTTTGGTTTGGCCGTTGCGCTTCAAATTTTTGTTCCAGAAGATTCTCCAATTTTTTATAACATTCTCCTTTTACATAATGGGGTTTTCTGGGTGCCACAACAGACTTAAGCCCCAGCTCCTTCATGTATTTATGGACATTCACTGCGCTTAAGGTAATATTGCGGCGTTCCAGGAATACACGCATCATACGGTATCCCGGACGTCCTGAATAGGTACGGTAAATATCCACGATGGCATTAAATGCTTTTTCCCGGCCGGCTTGGTACCTGCCTTCCTGTGTTTTAAATAGTTATAATAGCCGTTTGGGCACAGCTTGAAACGCCTCAACAGCCGGCGGACACCAAATTCACCCTGATGCCGTTGTCTTCCAATTCTTTTTTCAACCGCCTGATCTCTGCCAGGGTATCCAATTCTTCTTTTTGTGTTGGGCTGTCTGCGCATTCTTCCTGGTACTTGCGTGCCCAGATACGCATAGTACCGTCACCCAGATGGTATTCCTTGTTAATACTTTCGATGGTTCTTCCGCCTTCCAGATAAAGACGGGCTATTTTTCTTTTAAATTCTGGTTCATACTTTTTATTTGTATTTGCCATAAGCAGTTGTCTCTCCTCCCGTGTATAAATGTATCATTTATTTCCGGTTCGGTGTTACAACTTTATTATACCAGCTCAACAAGGATACCATAAGGGAACTGAAGGCATGGCAGGAAGTCCAGAAAAAGGTACTGAAAAACTGTGACTATGTGTTAAGCTACAACGGCATACCAACCAGCAAGCATACCCTGCCACGGGCACTGGAAAAACTTGCCGTGCTTGCCGGTGTACACCGCATTAAAATCCATGCACTGAGGCATTCCCATGCCTCCCTGCTCATCAGCATGGGCGAAAATCCCCTGTTGATCAAAGAGCGTCTGGGGCATGAAAAAATACAGACAACCCTGGGAACCTATGGTCATCTGTATCCTAACACCAATCTTGAAGTTGCCAATAAGCTGACCGGGATACTGCAATATACGCCTGCCACGCAAAGCGTTGCAGACTATACGAGCAACCAGCACACCGCAGCCTATCACAAAGAAGTAAAATAAAAAATGCAATCGTAATGCAATAAAATGAGAAAAAAAGCTGCAAAGCCTTGATTTTACTGGCTCCACGGCTCACCTCAGACTACTCAAACTCTTCCCGAAGTTTTTATCAGCAACTCTCAAATGCTGATATTTCCTACGTTTCAGATACATCTATTTCGCCAAATATTACTCTTTTCGCATCGTTTTCAAAGTTTTCAGTAGCAAATTAGTTGCAGTATCTGCACCGATAATTTTCCATCGGCTTGATATAATCTACTTTTTTATTACTTACAACAAATAAATCCATGTGGCTGTCAGGCTATCTATTACACCCGTTGCCACTGTCAAAGCGAAAGGAGCACTGCTATGAGCAACAAACATAAAAATCCAACCATTAGTTTCAGAATCACCGATGCCGAACGAAAACAAATCGAAGCTCGCATTCTTGCCAGTGGAATGATGAAAAAAGATTACTTTGTCCGTTCCTGCATTTACAACCGCATCTGCGTTGTCGGTAAGAAAGAAACCATATATCCTTTAGTACAGACTGTCAATGCGCTGTATCTGCAATTACTTAAAATGCAAAAAGAATTTACCGCAAACGATGTTACTCCTGATGCGCTTCCTTCTTTGGAATCCATTAAGGAATTACAGACTGAATACACCAATATGCTGACAGCTATTATTGACCTGCTGGATGGTGCAAAGTATCTGTGGGAAGGAGACCTATAATGTACCCATAAGCGTGGACAATCTAATTAGTGTAGTCCCCTCATCTTAGGCATATCGTCAAGTCGGTTCCGACAGATTGGACAGTCACACTAATTGATCCCGCTTCCTTGGACATCAGCACGAATCCTACCCTTTAAATTGGACAGTCTCTTGCTCTGGCATGGTATAGTAGATACAGAAGGAGGATGCCATGAGCAGGAAACAGTTTACCGAAGAGCAGCAGCAAAAGCTGCGCCAGAATCCATATGTTTATAGCGTCACGGCCACGCGCCTTTCCCTCACAAGGGAGTTCAAAGAACTATTCATGGAAGCCTGCAGGGCCGGTGGAACACCCAGGAAGATCCTCGAAGACCACGGGTTCAGCGTTGGATTGATCGGCGAGAGGCGTTTCTTTAGCATCCCGCAGCACATACGCGAGGAATTCAAAAGGCACGGGGGATTCCGCGAGGGCTACAGCAGCCGCAGCAATGGGGGAAATGCCCTGGAAGGCCATCCGTCCGGCGATGACGAACTGAAACAGCTCCGGCATGAAGTCGATTACCTGAAGCAGGAAATGGAGTTCCTAAAAAAAATTTCCTCAATCAGGAATACAGGAAGGTAGGTGCACTGCTGATGAATGGATCCTCTTGCGCCTATGAGATCATCCAGGAAACCCTACAGGCCGCAGGCAACTCCCTGTCAGTCAGCTCCTTATGCTCCATGGCTGGCGTATCCCGGAGCGGATACTACGCCTGGCTCAAGGCTGCACCCATCAGGGAAGCGCAGGAGCAGAGGGACCGTGAGGATTTTGACCTGGTACTGGAAGCCTATCGTATGCGTGGCTATTCCAAAAGGGCAAAAGGCATATATATGGCCCTCCTCCATATGAACCCCCCGGTCATCATGAACCTCAAAAAAATACGGAGGCTCATGGACAAATACAACCTGTCATGCCCTGTTCGCAAGGCAAACCCCTACCGAAGGATGGCCAGGACCCTGAAGACCAGCAGCGTAGCGGACAACCTGCTGCGACGCGAGTTTGAATGCTACGGCCCGCGGATGGTGCTGCTGACGGACATCACGTACCTTCCATACAATGGGACGTTCGCCTACCTGTCGACCATGCTGGACGCATTCACGAAGCAGATCCTGTCGTATGTCCTCAGCCCGTCATTGGAAGTGGACTTCGTCCTGGAAACAGTAGAGCAGCTTATCAAAAGGCATGGTATCTCGCTCCATGCCGAGACGGTCATCCACAGCGACCAGGGATGCCATTATACAAGCCACAAGTTTATTGATATCGTGCAGGACAAAGGGCTCAGGCAGTCCATGTCACGCAAGGGCAACTGCTGGGACAATTCGCCGCAGGAAAGCTTCTTCGGCCATATGAAAGACCACATAAAAGACAAGATCGCGGCCTGTTCCTGCTATGGAGATGTCAAGGTGGTCGTGGACGATTACATGGACTATTACAATAAGCAGCGTTACCAGTGGCACCTGGCAAAACTATCGCCAAATGAATACTATCAGTTCGTCACAAGTGGGATCTGCCCACTGGATGTCCCAAACACACCGGCGCCACCAGCATATGAGAAGCAGCCGGAAGAGTTGGGCATTCACGCAGCCGACAAGAAAACCGAAAACAATTAAACCCTGCATCACCATGCGGAAGGAGCGGAACCGTTGTCAAGGGAACCGTGGAATACCGTAGCCCGACACGTTTTTGGCCGGGTGAGGATATGCCGCGAAAGTCCCTTGACATAAAGTTCACGGATTACCCTTTTATAAGGAAAAAGGATTATTTCCTTTTTCCTGCCCCCGGCGAGGGCGGGTTCGGGCAGAGCCCGGAGTAAAAGTTTAGGCCAGGGATGCCTGAGCGGCGGGACACCCTTTTCAGAGGGCGTCCCAAGAGTGGATTAGATTTTTTCAATGCGCCAAGGCAAAGTGGTGATCACACGAAATGTCTTATCCATGGCATGGGGTATGGATTGCGTGTAGATGTCCGAAAATCGGGTACTACACAAATTCAAAATGTCCTTGACAAGGGGTACAATTTACTTTGGGTTCATACTTCTTTTGGATTATAATGTGTTTTATATAAATAACCCATAACCATATACATTTTTTTAGGTCATATGAAGCGATATGAAGTGAGTTGCAAAAATGTTTAGCTAATGCGTTTATATATTTGCGTTTTGACATTATGGTTTTCTCCATTTATAACTATTATTTTTCTTGTCATTCCCTTTTTCATCAACACTGCTACTTGTAGCAGGCCAGTTGATTTTCCATTCAAAATACTCGTCCTCTGAAATCTCTCCGCTTTTTAGCTGCTCTTTCCGCAGACACCACTCTCGCATGAAATCATTGACTAAACCGTACTCTAGCCACATACCCACTGGAGCATGAGCAGGCCAGTCATCATTGTCATAGTAACGCACCGACTTATCATCAGAAGCGTTGCATTTGCCGGGATTACGGACAAGCTGAAATAAATGGATCGTGCTGCGGTCGTCTTCATCAAGCCAAAGGAATGTGAGCATAATATCCTCGGCGCAACCGGGGGTAACACCAATAAAGTGAATATAATTGACGTTCAGTATCTTTGCCATTTCCATTAAAGTGTTGTTTTTGGGAACACGATAGCCGGATTCATATTGTGCGATACGAACATCAGCATTGCGTTCCTCATATCCCAATTTCAAGCCTAGTTCACGCTGTGTCAAGCCCCGGAACGTGCGTATTCTCTTTATCCGTTCTCCTAATACCATAGTCATGTTTCCTTTCTGAAAATTAGAATGATTGTTTTGAAATTATCATGTTGCATCTGCTCCACAACTCGTCTTTATATGCAAATACATCTTTATCAATCTTTCTTTCAACAAAGCCGATTTTTTCATAACATTGTTTCGCTAATGTGTTTTCATTGAAAACATTTAGTTGAACCGCTTTTGCTCCACTTATCTGAAAAGCGTATTGCAGAGTTAGATTCAGCATTTCTTTTCCGTAACCTTTTCCACGTTTAGTTTTATCAACAATAACAAATTTAAGAAAACCGATATTGTCTGCTGTATTGACAGAATAACAGAAGAAGCCTACTGCCTGTCCGCTGTTTTCTGTTGCGACATAAGCACTGTCCGTCCAGTCCATTGCATTTTTCTCTAATAAATCATGGAAAGATTTTTGTGTCATGGGGTAGGGCAAAAGATTTGCACACCAAAAAGCATGAGTTCTTTCGTCATCAATCCATTTTGATACATATTCGTAATCTTTGCTTGGTATATATGGTCGGATTCTCATAAATGGAATGTCCTTTCTCCAATTTATTTATAAATTTGTTATAGGTAGTACACCATAATATATTCTTCCTCGTTCTCCTTTACAATCTCAAAACCAATCTTTAAATACATCTTTGCCGCATAATTGGCTTTTTGAACAGAAAGAGAAACCCGACTGTACCCATGTGATTTAAGCAGGGCAAGAATTTCTTTCATCATAGCCGTTCCAATGCCAAAGCCCCGGTAATCTTTATAAAGAGAGATTGCCAAAGAGGGCGTTTCAGCATCTATATGTCCGTAATCGTTCATACTGCGAACCCAAACAGCACCGACAATCTTACCGTCAACCTCTGCTGCTAATCCCCAATCATCTTTGGATTCCCCGAAACGCTCAACATAAACCTGTAATTCTGGAGATGTAATGATGGTTTTAGGTGGAGGTTCGATACCCTCTGGAACAAAAATTGCTTCATATAGAAAATTATCCAGTAACGGATATTCCTGTTTTTGTATTTTTCGTATCGTTACGTCCATAGCTGACCTCTCAATTCTGTATTCTCCATATATTCTAGCATAATTCAGATAATACAGCAATAAAAACTTATCAGAAATGCTAAATTTAATAAAAAAGATAAGTTTAACAAATAGGCTATTGACAATAACAGAAATGTTAAGTATAATTCAAATACAGAACTTAACAAAAACGCTAAACAAAAAGGAGGATATTGAATGAGGAATGAACTATTTGTAACTGCCGGGGAGGTAGCGCAGGAGTTGGGTGTTTCCAAACCATTTGCTTACAAATTAGTACGACAGATGAATGAGGAACTGGAAGAAAAGGGTTTTATTACAATCGCCGGACGTGTCAGCAGAAAATATTATGAAGAAAAATTCTACGGCATGGCGCAGGCGGCGAACTAAGGAGGGCGGATTATGGCGGCATATAAAGATGAACAGCGTGGAACGTGGTATGTATCGTTCCATTATTATGACTGGACGGGGAAGAACTGCCGGAAAGTCAAGAGAGGTTTTAAGACTAAAAGAGAAGCTACGGAGTGGGAACATCATTTCCGTATGAAAGAAGCGGCTGACTTGGATATGACTTTCGGGGAATTTGTGCAGGCGTACACAAGGGATATGAAGCCAAAATTGAAACACAATATAAATTGTACCCCTTGTCAAGGACATTTTGAATTTGTGTAGTACCCGATTTTCGGACATCTACACGCAATCCATACCCCATGCCATGGATAAGACATTTCGTGTGATCACCACTTTGCCTTGGCGCATTGAAAAAATCTAATCCACTCTTGGGACGCCCTCTGAAAAGGGTGTCCCGCCGCTCAGGCATCCCTGGCCTAAACTTTTACTCCGGGCTCTGCCCGAACCCGCCCTCGCCGGGGGCAGGAAAAAGGAAATAATCCTTTTTCCTTATAAAAGGGTAATCCGTGAACTTTATGTCAAGGGACTTTCGCGGCATATCCTCACCCGGCCAAAAACGTGTCGGGCTACGGTATTCCACGGTTCCCTTGACAACGGTTCCGCTCCTTCCGCATGGTGATGCAGGGTTTAATTGTTTTCGGTTTTCTTGTCGGCTGCGTGAATGCCCAACTCTTCCGGCTGCTTCTCATATGCTGGTGGCGCCGGTGTGTTTGGGACATCCAGTGGGCAGATCCCACTTGTGACGAACTGATAGTATTCATTTGGCGATAGTTTTGCCAGGTGCCACTGGTAACGCTGCTTATTGTAATAGTCCATGTAATCGTCCACGACCACCTTGACATCTCCATAGCAGGAACAGGCCGCGATCTTGTCTTTTATGTGGTCTTTCATATGGCCGAAGAAGCTTTCCTGCGGCGAATTGTCCCAGCAGTTGCCCTTGCGTGACATGGACTGCCTGAGCCCTTTGTCCTGCACGATATCAATAAACTTGTGGCTTGTATAATGGCATCCCTGGTCGCTGTGGATGACCGTCTCGGCATGGAGCGAGATACCATGCCTTTTGATAAGCTGCTCTACTGTTTCCAGGACGAAGTCCACTTCCAATGACGGGCTGAGGACATACGACAGGATCTGCTTCGTGAATGCGTCCAGCATGGTCGACAGGTAGGCGAACGTCCCATTGTATGGAAGGTACGTGATGTCCGTCAGCAGCACCATCCGCGGGCCGTAGCATTCAAACTCGCGTCGCAGCAGGTTGTCCGCTACGCTGCTGGTCTTCAGGGTCCTGGCCATCCTTCGGTAGGGGTTTGCCTTGCGAACAGGGCATGACAGGTTGTATTTGTCCATGAGCCTCCGTATTTTTTTGAGGTTCATGATGACCGGGGGGTTCATATGGAGGAGGGCCATATATATGCCTTTTGCCCTTTTGGAATAGCCACGCATACGATAGGCTTCCAGTACCAGGTCAAAATCCTCACGGTCCCTCTGCTCCTGCGCTTCCCTGATGGGTGCAGCCTTGAGCCAGGCGTAGTATCCGCTCCGGGATACGCCAGCCATGGAGCATAAGGAGCTGACTGACAGGGAGTTGCCTGCGGCCTGTAGGGTTTCCTGGATGATCTCATAGGCGCAAGAGGATCCATTCATCAGCAGTGCACCTACCTTCCTGTATTCCTGATTGAGGAAATTTTTTTTAGGAACTCCATTTCCTGCTTCAGGTAATCGACTTCATGCCGGAGCTGTTTCAGTTCGTCATCGCCGGACGGATGGCCTTCCAGGGCATTTCCCCCATTGCTGCGGCTGCTGTAGCCCTCGCGGAATCCCCCGTGCCTTTTGAATTCCTCGCGTATGTGCTGCGGGATGCTAAAGAAACGCCTCTCGCCGATCAATCCAACGCTGAACCCGTGGTCTTCGAGGATCTTCCTGGGTGTTCCACCGGCCCTGCAGGCTTCCATGAATAGTTCTTTGAACTCCCTTGTGAGGGAAAGGCGCGTGGCCGTGACGCTATAAACATATGGATTCTGGCGCAGCTTTTGCTGCTGCTCTTCGGTAAACTGTTTCCTGCTCATGGCATCCTCCTTCTGTATCTACTATACCATGCCAGAGCAAGAGACTGTCCAATTTAAAGGGTAGGATTCGTGCTGATGTCCAAGGAAGCGGGATCAATTAGTGTGACTGTCCAATCTGTCGGAACCGACTTGACGATATGCCTAAGATGAGGGGACTACACTAATTAGATTGTCCACGCTTATGGGTACATTATAAAGAACCTTTCTTCAAAAGTTTCAAAGACAATAACCAATATACGCAAATTTGTTACAATACTGAATTAAAATTAACTGATAATTCATATGATTTGATTTTCTTTGAGTGGGCAAAGAAAATCTCTCGACAACCACTATTATTCTTTCAACGTTTTCCTGACAAAGAATATAATTATAATTTTAGTGGTCAAGAAGCATTTTTAAGCAAATTACCCAAATTAAAAGTTACGTCTATAAAGCCCTCAACCTTTTTTGAGGG
Source organism: Lachnospiraceae bacterium JLR.KK008 (assembly GCA_037015955.1). Classification (NCBI taxonomy): domain Bacteria; kingdom Bacillati; phylum Bacillota; class Clostridia; order Lachnospirales; family Lachnospiraceae; species Lachnospiraceae bacterium JLR.KK008. Next base: position 254,826 of record CP143548.1, on the reverse strand, counting down.
AATAACATTCAATAACGTAATTTTTGAATCTATTTGTTTAGAGAAGATATGTTTCCATAATTGCATTTTTAGAAATTGCGATTTTTTAAATATAATTTCTTGTAAAACACCAAGTCTTTTTATAGTTCCAGATTTTAAACAAGGATTTAGCGCATGTGACTTTTATAATTGCCATTTTAAAAAATGTAATTTAGATAATATTTTCTTCAGCATAGGTTCTTTATCCCACACTATCTTTGACAGTATGACCCTATGCAAATGTGTATTTCATAGAATGAATTTTAATCATGTTGTATTTTTAGGAAAGACAATCATGAATCAGACTTCCATTCTTTCACCCTCACATAACTTCAACATTATATTTCGTGGTTCAATGGAGGATTTTCATGTTGATTCAAGGTGCAAAATTACTGCTTTTTGCTATCATGACATTGTTAATTTTACAATTCGTCAATATAGGACATATAAATTATTCAAATCTTCGACATATGGCGAAATTGCTGATACATTTTATGCAGTAGAACAAATATGGACTTCCAATCATATACGGGAAGATGATAATCATATAGCTAATTTTTATTATCAACGCAAAAGAGCGGAAACAAGAAGCAAAAAAGGCATATCTGCTTTCCCTTACTATTTATTAGAGGCAATAATAGGGTATGGAGAAAAACCATTCAAAGCATTTATAATGCATAATCTTTTTAATACTATTATTCAGCTTTATTTATATGTTTACTGGATTTACACCCAACTCCTCTACTTGTTCAATCAATTATTTTAGAAATTGCATTTTTGATATTAATCGTCAGACAATATTTGATTGGCTCCAAAGTCTATATTTCAGCTTTTTTACACTTATAACCGTAGGACAAGGCAGTGCTGCTCCCACATCTGGTATTACGCAAATAGCTATGTCTGTCGAACTATTATGCGGTTCTATAATCATGATGTTATTTACTGCAACGTTATTTAGGAAATATACTAAATAAGTTTATTTGAGAATATAGGTATCAAAAAGGTATCACGCCCCACATCAAAAGCCGGAAAGTCCGCTGTTTATGCGGATTCCCGGCTCTCTGTTTACTATTCAAACTCGACAATTACTAATCAATTTTGTTTAGAGATTATTCATTGTCGTGTTTACATTTCTTTTGATAATTTGATTTATCCATATTATCCTGCCTATATGAGCTAATGTTATCATTTTGTTATCGCTGTTGATAACATCTGCTTTGTAACTGCGGATAATAGCTATATGCTATGTATTAAATTATAAGCAATTTTGATAAGAAAAGCCATGAACGGTTTATAAGTATTTTACCCAAATCATTGGCTTCCATCCAAGCTCCCTATTTATTCAAACACTAATGAGAATTTATCCAATAGCATTTTTAACCGCTTGATAATCCCAATAATACTGTCCATTTTCATAATAACACATGGCTGTATGAGTTCCAACGTTTTTTACCGCATCTGGACATTTAGACTTATTTACTGTTGCCGCATTATATAAAACAACAATTTTCAAGCCATCTCTAACAGCTTTCTCACATTCATACTCGACGTAACTTCGATAATCGACAGAATAACCTCGTCCACATGAGTGTGTATAACTATTGTAACTTCCACAATACTGACAACTTCCACTTCGCACTGTTGTTGTATTATTACCCACAATCAAAACGAAAGCTTTAGAAGCATCTAATCTTTTATTCAGCGAAGATTTGATACTACAATTCAAACTATTATCTCGTGCTTGCATTAAATCATGAGCATCTGTAAAAGATAAACTCCAATGCTTACTATTATTCCATTTATGTAACTGTTCCACCGCATCGTAATCTCCTGACCAATCAGCCGCAATATATGTCCTTGTTCTGTACATAATATTTCTCCTCTCATATTTAAGCGAAGATAGATACTTTATTTCTATCTTTTTGATAAACTACTATGTTAATAGTTCCATGTATTTTTTCATTATACAATGAAAGTACTGATTTTGTAATTTGAAGCGAGTCATAATGCGTTAAACCCGCTCTTGACCTGCCAGTTCCCATCAATGTTATATACATTTGATACCCTTGTCCATTTATATCATAAAATTCCAATAGCTTTTTCAAACATTTAATAACTTCTTCTTTTGAAGCCTGGGCTTTATTGTTTTCATCAAATTCTGATAATGCCAATAGAAAAAACTCAATATTATTTTTTCCTTCAACAACAACTATCGTTCCATTTTCAAAGCATTTTCGTTTCCCACGTTTCTTTTCTTGTTCACTCAACTCTTTAATAGGCATAATGCCTTTTAGTGAAAGATAGTTATCTATTGCAGAATCTATATCGCTTACCTGGAATCCATGTTTTATCATGTTCTTTACCCACAAACCATGAACTGTTGTAGGTGATACAAGTGGTTTGTCATATAAGGATAAGTTTTCATCAACAATAGTATCGAAACATGTATTTACAGGAATAACTACAATTTTCTTTGTCTTATCTTTTTTAGGAAATCCCAATTTCATAATATCAGCATAACAAATATTTATCTTTCCATCTCCATTATCCCAAATCAGATAATTTCTTTTTATTATGCATATCCATAAAATACTCATAATCAATGCTACACCTAAAATTGATAAAAAAATCAAGATTTTTACATAAATATTTGTTATTCCCACATCTTCCCACGTTATGAATGATAACACTATTGAGAGAATAGTAAATAAACCACCCGCAATTGTTAAAGTTGTTTTACCTATATTCTCAACATTTTTCTTCACAACTTCTAAAAACTCCACTATACACTTCCTTTCTAATTCTAAACAAAGCATACATTCTTAATCTAATATGTTTACATAACTGATACACATACAGCAAAAAACATTTCTTCTAATTCATGTTCAAGCTGTATCTTATAATCATCAATTATAATCATATTTGATGGGATATCAACATGCCTAGTTAAATTGTCATTTTGAGTACGTATCAAAACTGTTGCACTACATTTCTTTCTCTTTCCTGCATTTTTTAGCAATTCCACTGCCTCACTAAAACTTTCTGTTGCTTTTTGAATTTTTACTGCCACAGGTGCATTTTTATAATATTTTTTAAGAAATCCATCAATCCCCTTATTTCTTTGCACCACATCACAATCCAATTGATTTAGAATAGCACTATCAACATCACTTTTTGTCTTATATGATTCAATACCTAATTTCATTAATCTGGATTCTGTTTTATACGGATTTTTCAATCTGTTTTCGGATATTTCTACCGCATCCCGGCTAATATCAATTCCTATTCCTTTTCTATTAACTAATTCAGCCGCAACCATTGTCGTTCCACTCCCGCAAAAAGGGTCAAGCACTGTATCGCCTACATCAGTACTAATACGAACGATTCTTTCTAGTAATTCAATAGGCTTTTGCGTAGGATATCCAACTCGTTCTTTAGCTTTAGGGTTTAAAAATGGAATCTCCCAAACATCCGACATTGGTACCCCCTTTTTCTCCTTTGATAAAATAATTTCACCATTGTCATCATGCTTATAAATTGCTTTTCCTCTATTATCCCTCACTCTCTCTTGAAGGATTTGGTCAATATTAGTAGTTGGAGAATACTCTGTATAAATAATATTAAATTTATAATTATTTGTTTTGGAATAAAAGAAAATTGTTTGATGTCCTGGCAATAATCCTTTTTTTGAATTAGACCATCTCTTATAAGTCCATATGATTTCACTTCTAAAATTTTCTTCTCCAAAAATATCATCTAATATTATTCTCAAATAGTGTGATGCCTTTTCGTCACAATGCAAAAATATACTTCCTGTATCTTTTAAAACTCGTTTTAACTCATATACACGTACTTTCATATAATCCAAATACTCTTCTCGACTATTCCAAACGTCTCCAAAAAAATATTCAGTCCCTTGTGTATCTTTCAAAGATTGCATTTTCTGCGTAAAAAAAGGTGGATCTAAATAAATCATATCAACCGAATTACTATCTATCTGTTTCAGAATATCCAAACAATCTCCATGTATTACCATTTCACTATCACTTCCTTGAATCTGCAATTTTCTGAAGAACATCCAGCAAATCAATGTCTGTCAATTCTTTTATATATTCCCAAGCAGCATCACCATAATAATATTGTCCGCCAATCCCCCTATACAACGTTTCTAAAGTTTCTTGAATCTTTTTTGCCTGCGAACGTTGTGGATAATAGAACATAACTCTTATAGGTGTATAGCCTTTCTCATTTATAACTTTAACTCGTGTATGCTCTTTTGTAATATGATCCCCATCCGTTGTTGCATCCCTCCATTTTATTTCATGTGCCATTCCATTAACCAAACAATCAATTTCAAAGGTCTTTGGTCTGCTCCCTAGCGTATTGGGAATTCTTACTTTTGCAGCTTCAGAATACTTATGCTTTATGCACAAACAAGCAGCTTCTTCCAAAAAGGCACCTGCATACTTATATAAGAATCGTCCTTTATTCTGATATAAATCAATAAGATTTCCTTCTTCATTAGTAACCCCTAATACTCTATATATCAAATAATGCGATGTGTCATCACTTTTCATTTCCTCAATTCGAGCATCTACTTGATTTTTAAGCTCTGATGCATATTTATCTGCAAGTTCTTTGATTTTCACATATATGTTCATATTCATATCTTCCTCACAATCATCTTAAAAATTATCTCTACTTGATTTTCTCATCAGAAAATTCCACTATATCACCTATATTACAATTCAGTGACATACATATTTTATACAGACTTTCCAATGATACTGCTTCTCCTTTTCCCATTTTCGCCAGAACATTAAAACTAATCCCTGCCATATCTTTTAAATCTGTTCGTTTCATTTTTCTGTCTATTAATAATTTCCATAATTTATCATAACACACTGGCATAATATTTCCCTACCTTTTATTCACTCGTATTAGCATATCACACTTTCCTCTATATATCAAGATAATCTCACGAAAATATGAGTTTTTAGAACGTATATTCTTTAATCTAATAGTACATTAGACCTTTTAGATGACACTCCTGCTTAACACAGAAGTGTCACTATCCTTACCATACACAAATAATCTCTTCCTCCACTACTTCCCTCACACAAACCCGAATATTATTCATTTTTTGAATCCATAAAAGCTGATTTTCTGCTTTTAGCTGTTCCGTCACACCTTGCCTGTCAGCATATTCCTTTACCAGCCGAAAAAACATATCCGCTGCCTGTTCATCTATGCTTACAAGGTATTCATTAAATCTGCCGCTTGTCAGCAGATTGAGATATACAAACTGCTTATGCTCTTTTAGATACTGCAAATGACGTTGCCCCCAAATTCCAATCGGCTTTTCTTCTTTGGAAGGTAATGCAAGCTCTGGGAAGTAATACTCGCCTTGCTTTGCATACCAAAAGCCGCTATTTTCATCATAAATCCTGTTTTCCATAGTGTTTTTCCTACCTTTCCTCTTGATTATTTCTAAAGCGTTTTCCACGTTGTTTGGACTGCTGTACTGCTTTTGCCTGCTCCAAAAGACTGCCCATCTGCTTACTTCCAAATGCCTTGCGGAGTAGCTTATAATCTTTGTTTTCCGCACGGAGGTTTTCATTTTCCCCTGCCAGTTTCTCATTGGTTCTCCTTAACCCCTCATTCTCACGGTGGAGATTGCTGTTTGTGACGTTAAGCCGATAGTAGCTGTCCCACACTTCAAAACACCTTATAAGAGCTGTTTTAACAAGCGATTTCAGCTTTTGCACTAAAGGCTCTGCCACTTTATTTCTATATGACTTCGCCGACATGAACCCCTGCGGCTCTGGCAACTGGTACTCTGGAGAAGTGTCAAGCACCTGTTCCAGAGTTTTTAGGTTTTCCATTCCTTTGTCGTAATTCTCCACCCTGTCCGACAATACTTGAAATTCCTCTTTTTTCTCTGAAATCTGCCCCTCAAGCTGGATGACCTCTTTTTCCCGCTCCTGCTTTTTATAATCAAGGACAGACAAATGTTTCTCATGCGTGCCTTTATGCTCCCATTCAATGCCATGCCGCCCCATCACAGCGGCAAGGTTTTCTTTTTCGGACTGTACCCACTGACTCCACTCCGTATCGCCACGGGAGCCGCCTTTGAATCCCTGCGCCGCCAACGCCTGCTTCAAAGATACCCTTGTTTCGAGCCCGCGCTTGCTGCCAGTCGTGAACGGGACAAAATCAATGTGCAGATGCGGCGTTGCTTCATCCATATGGATATGAGAGGAAAATACATAAAGGTTCGGGTTTCGTTCTTGGAATCCATGATAATATTCATCTAAAATCTTCCTTGCAAGCTGTCCGTTCTCACTTCCTGCACTCATATTTTCTTTATTCCCAATCTGCAAAATCAGTTCATGGAACGGCTTTTCCTGCTTCGAGTACCTTATCTTCTCGTAATAATCAGCAATGCGTCGGTCTGCCCTTGTCTGTTTCTGGTTATATCTCCATAATGCTTCATCAAATAGCTTATGATACACTTTCTTGATGCTCTCGTTGCAATAGTCTACATTAAGGTGTGAACGCTCTCTATCTACATTTTCAGCCTTAAACTTGCGGCTGTTATGGTTGACCGAGCCTTTCCCCACCATTGCGCTAATCGTCCGTCTTATAAAATCACACCCTTTCTTTTCGGCTGGTAGGCTTTGTTACTTTCCCGAAAGTAACGCAAAAGCACTTTTGTCGGCTGTGCCAACAAAAATGCAACCTGCAAGCAGGTTTTGCGCTCTCCGAGGGGCAAAGAGCCGCCTTTGAAAAGGCGCTCTCTGCACTCTCCCCCAAACTTCAATATCGCTCACACCAAACCGAAAAAGAACATTGCAAGATTGCACTTGTCCTAAACATATGCAATGTTGCAACCTTAACAGTTACTCACTCCTTTTTCTTCGGGAAGTTCCCAATACCACCCATTGCCTTCCTTTATTGACTTAACGCCGAGAGATTTTTTTGCTTCGTCAAGTACTCTTTTTGAGATGCCGATATTCTGTGCTTTCTTTAATATAAGCTGCTGTTGGTATTTCCCATCAGACAGGCAATCCATAATTAATTTCTCTGCTTGTTCGGATTTCTTTTCACGGCTGATGCCGTTCAATAAATCATCAATGGAAATATCATAATGACCTTTCCACACAAATCCTGTTTCTTTACTCAGTTCAAAAGCAATCGGCTCGCCCTCAGGCGCAAGGGAAGATTTTTCATGCGCAACTACCCGCACTTCCTTGTTTTCCTTGAGCCTGCCGACAATGAGTACGCTTCGTGCCGTTGCTTGGAAGTCAATTGAGCCAAGCCCTCTGTAATTTGCTTTGCCGCCCTGTACTTTATTTAAGTGTCCGACAAGGATAACGGCGCACCCATATTTTTCTGCTACCCGTCCTAACTGCGAAAGAACATTGCGGACTTCGTTTGCCCTGTTCATATTAATTTGGGAGCCGATATACGCTTGTACGGGGTCCAAAATAATTACCTTTGCGCCCGTTTCATTAATTGCCTGTTCAATTCTTTCATCAAGCATTGAGAGTGCAGCTTCCGACTCGTCAATCACCTTGATTTGCGTACAGTCTGCATTGGCTGCAAGCAGACGGGGCTTAATTGTATCGCCAAGTCCATCCTCTGCGGTTTGGTAAATAATTCTTATCGGCTCACGCTCCGTATCATCACAAGGCAGTTTATCTCCCCTTGATAAGATAGCAGCTAACTGTAAAATCATCATTGTTTTTCCATCGCCAGGGTCTCCGTGGACAATGGTTATCTTTCCATAAGGAATATACGGATACCAAAGCCACCCGACCTCGGTTGCAGGTATCTCGTCCATGTTCAAAATTTTAAGCTCAGCCATTGCAGCCACCGCCTTTTTCTACGAAAATATTGTATTTTTCGGTTTTTAGGGTTATACTATTACTACTACATTTATGAATTGGCTGCTCCGTATCTGCGCCAACAGATACATTCGGGGCAGCCGTTTCTTTTTTATTCGCCATCTTCACACTCTCCTTTCAGACCGCCGAGGATAACAGCAATCAGTTCGATTGTATCAAGCAGTTCTTCATTTACGCCCCCGCCCGCTTCAATCCTCTGCAATTCTGCAAGAACGACGACAAGCTCATTGCGGAGTGCCTTATACACCCTCGGATTGCCCTGCACTACCACGTCTTGGCATAAAAGCCGCCTTGTGATATAGTCCTGCTTGGTAAGCCCCGAAAGCCGCACCGCTTTGTCAATCTGCTCACTTTCTTCGGGAGATACCCGAAAGGCGACGGTTTTATTTCTCCAACGGTTACAGTTGTCTAAATTCTTTGCCGACATATCAAAAATCCCCCTTTCCCAAATCGTCAAGCCTGTCTGCCATTTCTGCCTGCTTTGACGGAAACAGGTGAGCATATCTATAAGTGATTTCTATGCTCTCATGCCCTACACGGTCAGCAATCGCCACCGCCGAGAAACCCATGTCAATCAATAAACTGATGTGGCTATGACGCAAATCGTAAATCCGTATGCGTTTCACCCCTGCGGCTTTTGCGCCCCTGTCCATCTCGTGATGGAGGTAACTCTTTGTCACTGTGAAAATACGGTCTTTTTTCTTTAAGCCGTACAGCATACCGATATATTCCTGCATTTCCTCACAGAGAAACTTTGGCATCTTGATTGTGCGGTTGCTCTTTTTTGTTTTCGGAGAGGTAATCACGTCCTCCCCATGCAGGCGTTGGTAGGATTTGTTAATCGTGACCGTTTCCTTATCAAAATTGAAATCAGCGGCGGTCAAAGCTAATAATTCTCCTTCTCGGATTCCGCACCAGTAAAGCATCTGGAACGCATAATAGGAAACTGGCTTGTCCATCATTTCATCCGCAAACCTCTTATATTCCTCTTTCGTCCAGAACAGCATTTCCTTGTATTCCTCGCTCCCCATATTGCCCGCCTTTGCCGCAGGGTTGGAACGGAGGTCATAATAGCGCACTGCATGGTTGAAGATAGCGGAAAGCTGGTTGTGGACAGTTTTCAGATACGTCTGCGAATAAGGATTGCGTTTTTCATCACGGTAGGCAAGCAGCTCATTCTGCCATGCAATGATTTCCTTTGTGCCAATCCCGCTAATTTTCATCTTGCCGAAGTACGGAAGAATCTTCGTCCGAATGATATGCTCCTTTGTCAGCCAAGTGTTTTCTTTCAATCTGTTCTTGACATCATTCGCATAAAGCTCTGTAAAGGCTTCAAAGTCCATGTCAAGGTCAGCGGAATTTTGCAACTGGAATTTCCGCTCCCACTCCTGCGCCTCCCGCTTTGTGGCGAACCCACGCTTGCATTTCTGTTTCCGTTCGCCCTTCCAATTCACATACCTTGCCATCACATACCATGTGCCGTTGCCCTCATTCTTAAATACTGGCATTTACTCCATCTCCTTTCCCTGTTTTTCTCCTGCCACGTAGAGCCTTTCCTCAAAATACTGGCGGTTGACACGCCCCGCAATCGTGATAAAGCCCTGCTCCTTCAGCTCGTCATTCAGTTTCTTGATGAGCTTGTAAGCATAAGGCTTTGATACGGAAAGCTCTTGCGCCACCTCGTCCACACGGATAAATTTGTTGTCCATACAACCTCTCCTTTCCTTATTGCCGCCCAGTACTCTGGGCATATAGGTATGCCCTTGCGGCGTTTCTTTTTCTAAGCGTTTTTGCTTAATTTATAATACTAAACATTTTTGCTACTGTCAATAGGTTTGTAAGAAAATATTAAACTTTTTTGTTTCGTTTATACTTGACTTTCTCTAAACATATATGCTATACTCCTCATAAACATAAAAACAAGGAGTGAAACATCATGGCAATTGGCGAAAGAATACATTTTTTCCGCATCATGCGGGGCATGACACAGAAATATCTTGGTATGCTTGTCGGGTTTCCCGAACGGAGCGCAGACGTGCGTCTGGCACAGTATGAAACTGGCTCACGCAAGCCAAAGGCAGACTTGACGGCTGCACTGGCGCAGGCTCTTGACGTTGCGCCGCAGGCTCTTGACATACCCGACATTGACAGTTACATCGGGCTTATGCACACCTTATTTACCCTAGAGGACATTTACGGTCTTACCGTCAGTGAATCAGACGGTGAAATCTGCTTAAAAGTCAACAAAAACAAAAATAAGGATGCCGCCGAACTGCTGAAAATGCTCTGCGCTTGGAAAGAGCAGGCAGACAAGCTCTCCGCCGAAGAAATCAGCAGGGAAGATTACGACCAGTGGCGGTACAATTACCCGAAGTTTGACACCACGCAGCATTGGGCGGAAGTCCCCTCTAAGGAATTGAACAATGCCTTAGTCGAAGCGTTCAAAGACCAGTTAAAAGATTAATACATGGAGGTATGCAAATGAGCCAAATATACAACTTCATAAAAGAATGTGGTACATTTTTCGTATTAACCTTTAATAATGATTTTCCAGCAGGCAGACCGTTTGGCGCAATTATGGAATACAATAACAACCTATACATTTCCACCTCAGACACAAAATCAGTGTATAAACAGCTTGCCAAACATAACAAAATTCAGATAGTCGCACTGAAAAACGGTACACGGGACTGGGTAAGGGTAAGCGGCATAGCAACCGAATGTGTTGACCCAACCATCAAGAAAAGGATGTTAGAGGAATGTCCTGTATTAACAAAACACTTTTCTTCGGCAGATGCTCCCCATTACAGCCTCTTTCAAGTTGAAATCGTAAACAGCGAATTTTATTCGTAAGCGACAAAAAACGCCCTCAGCCATGAGTTCCTACCCACAGCTAAGGGCGTTTCTAATATGGATTTATTTCAGCCGTCCAAACCTCTTGCAAATCATTCTCCCACCAATAAACCACTTGACAGCAAGAATAATCACACTCCAACGACTGTTATCAATTTGTTATCAAAAGACCTTTTAAAAGCCCGCAAATCCGCATAAACACTGGATTTACTAAGCATTTTTGCTTATTCGAACTCCTCGGCGGATAGCTTGAACTGACTGTTTTTCCCTCATTTTTCAAGCATTTATTATCCATATTCTTCAAAAATTGCTCTCGTATTTGTGCCAATCAAAATTTTTAGAGCCAAAATAGAGCCATTACTATGTATTACTATTTTGTTTCAACGCCACAATTTGCTTTGAAATTTCAGATAAGGTTGCTTCCCTTAGTTCTTCATTTTCTATTTTATTTGCAATTGAATTAGCAAGCAGAAGATTATTACTCTCTGCAAATTTAGCATGAAACCTTACAGCTGCATCAACATTTTGTGTATACATTTTTATAAAAATTGCCCCTACAAAATCAACAATAATACCACTTATATTTCCTACAAATAATAAAATCCTATCTGAATTCAAATATACATATAAAACTAAGCTAGCTACTACTATCAATATACCCAAAATTATCATCACAATTCCAAGCCCGGAAAGAAACCTTGTTTGAGACAAATTCATATCATAATATCTCATTAAATCTTTTTGATTCAATTTAAACATTTTCTCTGCCCTTAGTGCCCTTTTACTTGGATCTATTTCTGAAAATTCCTCTTCTTCTTTTTTTGCTTCTTCTTCTAACTTTTCTCTTTTCTTCGCTGATTTCCAATCAACAAAACAGCTTACAGCAGCAGCAAAACAAATTACCATTAGGACAATGATAGTCCAAAATAATATTTTACAAATAGCATATTGATAGTAATGGTATACTCCCCATGCTCCAATTCCTAAAAGCAATCCACAAATTATACCACCCTGAAGCCCGTTCATCGCTTTTTTAGATTCGCTTTGGTCTTTTGATTTATTTTTTTTAGTATCTTCTTGTTCTTCATTTTGTTCACTGATAATATCTTCTTCCATAGTTTTCCCCTTTATAAAGTTTGATTATATAGCAATGCTATTTATAATCATGTAACCTTTTATTCATTGCCATCTTGAAGAATTTCTTTCCCAAGCAAAAAAAGCGTCAACATATTTTCAAAAATTGTTTTATCCTTTAATCCTCGGGTATATTCTGAAACAAACATAACAATATATATTTTCAAAAAATGTATAACTTCTTCTATTCCTTCATCGCTCGGAGAAGTATTCCAAAATGTTTTTCCTCTCTGTTCTTTGGCACTATCCAAGCTTTCTAATGAAGAAAACAAACTTCCATGCACAAAATTACATGCCATTTTATACATATTTTCATATTGATTATAATCCGTCAAAGAAATCAAATCTCGAAATTGAATATTGCTTTTGTCATTTATATGAGGTAACAACACCCTTGCCCATCCATTATCTTTTTTGTATCCTTTTTCATAATTAAACTGATCTATAAATTCTTCAATTTTATTCATTCTTTCCTCTGTTGAAATTGCCTTTGCCATCTTCAAACTTTTAACATTACAATGTCTGCAAAATCTTTCGGCTAAAACATCTGTATTCTTATTTATAATACTAATATATACCCCCAATTCATATAACGTCCTCGTCCTTGCCAAAGCACAATCCGAGTAACCATTCGCCAATAGAAACAGTACTTCTCTAAAGACTTTTAAATACATCATATAGAGCCGTATCCTTGCTTCTGCTTTCCACCCAGGTACGGTTCCCAGTTCTTTATTTAACTGTCTAAACATTCTTTCATCTAATAGATAATACGCAATATAGAACCGTTTTACTTTATCACTTTCATTCTCAATACAAATCCCCAAATCAGCTACTGATATTTCCTTTTCAAGCATCATTAAAATATCTAAATATCTATCTACTAATGTTTCTTGATACTCTTCTTTTATGCTACCATCTTCGAGTAGAACACTCTTTTCTAGTTCAATACACTTCTCAATGACATTATTCACTATATCTCGTATTCTTTTCTCCATTCTTTTACTTCCTTTAAATTAGTTATTCCAATACCATTACCTGCCTCTATGCTTTTCTTTCCTTTTCTGCTGTTTCAATTCAAACTGCCGCTGTTTCTCCACTTCCCGCCGTTTTCGACTCACTATCTTGCGTTCAGTTTTCAACTGTTCCTGCTGTAATTTCAAAGCCTGTTGCGATTTTGTACCTATCCCGGTATTCTGTACCTGTTTCCGCACTTCCCGCTGTATCCGTTTAGGATTGCGACCAGCTTCTTTTACATCAGTTGCCACAGCCGGACTAAATCTTAACCGATAGTAATTTTTCAGAACGAAATCATATACCTCATAGTCTTTTGGTTCTGCCCCAAACGTAACCATACACACAGCTAACTTTCCATCTGATACCCGCTCAAACACTCCCACCCAAAAGGGAGCTTCAAAAAATACTGTCAATTTTCCTGATACTTTGTCCATGACAATTCCTCCTTAAAATAATTGTAATGAACAAAGAACGGACGACCCTAAGGAGGGAGGGCTACTTACACCAAATCGGTGCGACTGGACTACCTACCAGTTCTGCAAGATTGCCTTGCGTTGTGTTTTTATCTTTGCCCCTATATATTACCATATAAACGCCCATTTTTCCACAAAAATATGGCAATCCACATATAACTGCAAACTGCCATTTTACCATTTTCCTTATCTGCTTTAAGTTACATGGCGCTAGCACCATGTAATAACTATTATCAAAGAGAACATTATCTTTGTCACAGCCTATTTCCTATAACCATACTCCCCAATCCCCATAATTAAATGTTCCACTGCCATGATGAAGTTTTCCGTCCATCTTGAGATTTCTAAACGCTTCCCGCATACGGATTAAGATTTCCGGTTCTATATCCAGTGAATGATGTGCCGGAAACACTTTCTTCACAGGCAATGCCGCAACTTTTTCCAAAGAATCGAGGTATGCCTCCGGGTCAGTAGACGGATAATAAGCAAACAGAATATCTTTATAAACCAAATCGCCTGTAAATAAATATCCCCTGCTTTTTTCCCAAAAGCACAAATGCCCCGGAGAATGTCCGGGAGTATGCAGCACTTCAATTTCCCTGCCGCCAATATCAATGATGTCATGGTCTGTCAGCACTTTTGTTGGTATACCTTGAAACAATTCATAATCGCTCACGCAAAACCCTTCGGGCAAATCACAGCGGTCTATGACCATCTCTCTTATCGTTTCAATTAATAAAGGGAATTTACCATTCAGCCAATCCAATTCATCAGCATGAGCATAAAAATCCGGGAAATACTTATGCCCGCCAATATGATCCCAGTGAATATGCGTGGCTACTGCCGTAATTGGCTTATCGGTAAGTTTCAGCACTTCCTCATAGATATTGGAAATGCCAAGCCCTGTATCAATAAGCAGACTTCGGATATTTCCATTCAACAGATAGCAATGCGTTTCCTCCCAATGGCGGTATTCGCTGATAATATATGTATTTTCATCAATCTTATCTATTGTAAACCAGTTATCCATTACTCTATACTCCTTAAAATCTCAATAAATTTATAGCTTCTCTATCTCTGCCAAAGAATTTTGAATATCCTTATAAACCAATGGTTGCATACTGTCTGCATAAATAGATGTATCTGCTTTTTGCAGTGCGGCAACAATATCACACTTTAATTCCGGCTTATTCTTTGCAATCATAGGCAGTAATTTTATACACTGTCTTGCCGTTATCGGCTTAACATCTTCTATATGCTTCAAATATTCGTCTATAATTTCATCCATTTTATTATCTATATCCCATTTAGCGTTGTAGGCAATCAGCGTAAGCCCTCTTGTCCGAATGTAGGAATTATCACTGTCAATCATATCAGCTAACTGATCCATATAACAATATACCCTGTCCGATTCCTCACATTCTTTTTCTAACGTCTGTAATGCTTTGTATGCCGTATTATTATTTCTATCAAATAACAGCGTAAAAATATCTCCAACATTTATTTCCATTGCATTTCATCTCCCATATCTTAAATCACGCTTTCGATTATAGCATTTTCTCCCGGTATCTGCCACTATAAAATACAGGGCATAGCAACCGCCACGCCCCACATCTTTTATCGTTCCAACGACTTCTCAATCTTCTGTTTCTGCCCTTTCAAGTCATTCTGCTTCTCATACAGATTATTCCGCTCTTTGCAGAGTTCTTTCATGCGCTCCAACTGCGCCCTCACTCCCTCCCGGCAATCCGGCTCTATCTTCTTATATTCCCCGGTCAGATTGCGAATTGTATTATTATTTTCCTTTATCTGCTCCGATAAACATACCCAGTCTATCAGATTCTGCACTTCCTTGTCCGTTTCGTATAGGTCTGTTTCTGCTACGATTTTAGTACACAGCCACACCATGACTTTCTTCTCCATATCCGTCATATCAAATCAATCCTCACTTTCCTATCGGCTCACTTCAAAGGCACGCTTCGGGCGTTTCTTTGCCCTTTCTGCCTGCTCTAATGCCCTTGACCGTTCTACTATCAACTGTACCTGTTCCCTGCCTAAATGACGCTCCAAACGCCCCAAATCAACTGCTTTTTCCTGCAATCGCTCTATGATGTCGCTTTGCTCCATAACCTTATCTGTCAAGCGACTAATCTGTTTCTGTTGCCCGTCCACTTTGGCGGTCAGCTTCTTGCTTTGTTCTGTAAGCTGTACGCATTTGATAGTCAGATTTTTTACCACCTCTTTCAATTTCTCCACAAGCGGAAGTGCTTTTTTATCCCGATAATTCTTTGCGCTCATCAATGCCCCCGGCTCTGCCAACTGCCATTTCACATCTTCATCATAGGCGTGAATGTTGCGCTCCATATCCTCTTTTGACTGCACCATTTTGTTGATTTCCTGCTGTAACTTTTTCTGCTGTTTTTCCAATTTCTCATTTTCGGATAACAGCTTTTCCTTATCCTCTGTCAGTTCTTCCGTCTGCTCTTTGAGCAGATAATTAGTAGCGGAAAGTTCTGATACTTCCTGCCGGATTGCTTCGCCCTCTTTCCGTATCTGTTCCGTTTCCTGTCCTGCCGCTATCTGCTGATGAAGAATATTGGATAATTCCTCTTTACTGCCGGAGATTGTCTGTTCCAGTTCCGCAACTTCTTTTGCACGCTCCTTTTTCTCAAAATCCAAAACGGATAAATGCTTCTCATGTGTTCCCTTTTTCTCCCACTCAATACCATGTTGCAACATAATCTCCGCAAACCGTTCCTTTTCCGCCGCTACCCACTGGTTACGCTCTGTTTCGCTCCTTGTACCGCCTTTAAAACCAAGTTCTGCTAGTGCCTTTTTTAATGATACCCTTGTATCAAGTCCCCGCTTACTTCCAGTTGTATAGGGTATAAAATCTATATGCAGATGTGGCGTTGCTTCGTCCATATGGAGATAGGCAGAGAACACCCTCAATGTAGGATTGCGCTGTTGGAAGTCCTGCATATATTTATCAAGTATTTTTGCCGCAAGCTGTCCGTCCTCTGTTTTTGCTCCCATATCGTCTTTATTCCCGATTTGCAAAATAATCTCATGGAACGGCTTTTCCTGTTTGCCGGAACAGATTTTCTCATAGTAATCATCAATCCGGCGGTCACTTCTGATCTGCTTCTCATTGTACCGGGCGAGTGCTTCATCAAATAATTCATGGTAAACATCTTTGATATTTTCGTTGCAGTATTCCACGTTCAGACAACTCCGTTCCGGGTCAGTGTTCTTTGCGTGGAATTTTCTGCTGTTGTGGTTGACAGAGCCTTTCCCTGTCATAACGCTGATAGTCCGCTTCAATCAATTTCCCTTTCTCCCTATCGGGTAATGAGCGCCGGACACGGCGCATAGCCTTTGTTACTTTCTGCGAAAGTAACGCAAAAGCACTTTTGTCAGCTACGCCAACAAAAATGCAACCCGCAAGCGGGTTTTGCGCCCTGCCGGGGGCTTTTCCGTCCTACCGGACGGGGCAGCTTTTCGCCGCCTTGATACCGCCGCTTTCCGGCTCTCTCCCAACAGCGCAACATTGCAATGTCTATAATTTTTGCAACCTTGCAATCTTCAAGAACGCAATTCCAAGACTGCAAAATTCTAATACCCTGCATTGTTGCGCTGTTACCTTGCCTGTCCGTCACTGTCTGATTTTATCCAGTTCCCAATACCATGTGTTGTTTATGCGCTTTGCCCGGACACCTAACTCTTTCTTCGCATTTTCCAGTGTCCGCTTCGATATGCCTTGTTCGTCCGCTAGATTGAAAATCTCATTGCTCTGCATGGCATTGTTTGTTTCTGCCAGTTCCCGAAGTAACCGTTTCGCCTGTTCCATTTTATTTGCTTTTGGAGCAATGCCGCCTAACACTTCATCAGCGGTAATCTCATAATCCCCGAGCCATTGAAAACCGTCCTCTGACAATGCAAACGCTTTCGGGTGTCCGAACGCCGCAAGGTTGTTTTTAATCTGCACAACAGCCCTTATATTTTCTTCCCCCTCAACCCTGCCGACTAAGAGAACGCTTCTAGCGACTGCAAAGAAATCAATCGAACCCATTCCCCGGTATGCCGCTTTATTTCCTGCTGCCTTGTTCATATGCCCGACAAGGACAATCGCACACTGGTATTTCTCTGCAAGTGCCGCTAATTTCTTTGTCATATCCCTTGCTTCGTTTGCCCGGTTCATATCCATGCCGCCGCCCAAATAGGCTTGTATCGGGTCTAAAATCAACAGCCTTGCGCCTGTCTTTATAACAGCTTCTTCCAAGCGTTCATCTATCATAGAAAGGGATTTTATCTTTTCATCAATGACCGAGATTTTCTCACAGTCTGCCTTTGCCTGTTCTAACCGGGGCTTTACCGTATCGGCAAGACCGTCCTCCGCACTCTGATAGATTACATTCAAAGGCTCTGTAAAGTTCATTCCTCCGTCTAAACTTGCTCCCTTAGATAGCTTCGCCGCTACATTCAGTATAAATGTTGTCTTTCCGTCACCCGGATCGCCTTGAACAATAGTCAGCTTGCCATAGGGGATAAACGGGAACCAAAGCCAAGAAACTTCCTGCGACTGTATCTCTGACAATTTAATCAACTGTAATTCGATTTTTGTTTCTTCCATAAATGCCCTCCATTTCTGAAAAATCGTTGCCACTGGAAGAAACCTCTGCTATACTGATAGTGTGATTGTTGATAACAGAGGTTTTCCAGTTATCACAGCCCTAACAGTTGCCGCTGTCGGGGCTCTTTTCTTCTCCGTTGGTGCTTCCCTGCCACAGATATTTTGCTCCGTCCAATACCCACAGGATAGCTTTCAGCATATCAAGACAGTCATTCCGCATATCTTCCAGTCCCTCCGGCGTTAAATCTACATCTGTCTTTTCAAACTGTTCCGTCACTTCCCGGATATTGGTCTGCATTATCTTTAGTTCCTCTACCAACTGATAAACCAGTTCTTTTTTGCCGACCACGCACACCCGGTTATAAATACAGGAACGGACAAAATAATCTTTCTTAGAAAGTCCGCTTGCCAAAATCTTTGCTTCGATTTCTTCCCTCTCTCTGGGGGAAATGCGAAAGCTGATTGTCGGATATTTATGCACTCCACTCATTCTTCTTCCTCCCTGCTGTTCTCAATCTCCAATTTATCTGCAAGTTCCCCCTGCTTATTGGGATATAAATGTGAATAAGTATTTAATGTTGTTTCGATTTTCTCATGCCCTAACCGTTCCGCAATCGCTAATGGCGTAAAACCCATTTCCACGAGCAACGAAGCGTGGGAATGACGAATATCGTGCAAGCGTATTCTTTTCACTCCCGAAGCCTTGATACCCCTGATAATTTCATGCTCCATATAGGATTTTGTAAAACGGAACATTCTTTCGTCTGCCATAATTCCGTATAAATGCGAAATGTACTCCTTTAATTCTTCCGTCAAAAACGGCGGTATCGTTATGATACGCTTACTCTTTGGTGTTTTAGGCGGTGTGATAATGTCCCTGCCCTCTATCCGCTGATAAGATTTGTTTACGGAAATGGTACGTTTCTCTAAATCAATATCATTATAGGTTATAGCAAGCAATTCCCCAATCCTCATGCCCGTCCAGTAAAGGAGCAGGAACGCCATTTTTGTTTCCGGCTTGTTCTCCACAGTTACAAGAAACTGCTTAAACTCCTGCTTTGTCCAAAACTCCTTTTCCCCGGCGTGGCTCTTTCCGATACTCCCGGCTTTCCTGCAAGGATTATCTTTCAAGTCATAGTACCGAACCGCATAATTGAAGATTGCCGACAACTGATTATTGACCGTTTTCAGATACGTTTCCGAATATCCTTTTTTCATCAGTGCATTTTGCCACGCCCGAATGTCGGAAGCCTTAATCTCATTCATGTTCTTTTTCTTGAAATATGGAATGATTTTCAGGTCAATAATGAATTTCTTTGTACGCATGGTATTTTCACGCAGACGATGTTCCATATCCTCATAATAGATTTGTACGAAGTTTTCAAAATTGATGTCTAAATTCCTCTGCTGCTGTTGCAGAAAGTCACGCTCCCATTGCTCCGCTTCCGCTTTTGTCTTAAATCCCCGCTTATTCTTCTTGTGGCTTACGCCCTGCCAGTCCTTATAATAGAACTGGCAACGCCACATCTTTCCGTCCCTTGTCGCTGACATAAAATCTCTCCTTTCCTACATGGCTACGGTCAGACCGTAGAATTTTTCTTCAAAGTATTTTGTCGGGACTTTGCCGCAGATTGTCCGATAGCCTTTTGCTTTCAGTTCCTCATTCAGCCCCCGGATAATCTTATAGGCATAACCCGTTGATACGCCAAGCATTTCAGCCGCTTCCTCTGCCGTTACATACATTTTCTTTCCATTCTCCATATAGTCCTTCCCTTTCCTTTTTTATTTTAGGTACACATATGTGACCTTTATGTTTCTATTATACGGTACACTTTTGTGAACGTCAAGTATTTATTTTATTTTTTTATACACAAATGTGTCCTAATGTGATAGAATTGAACTAAGCACTGACGAAAATCACATAAATTGGAGGTATTGGCATGACTACCGGGGAAAAGATTAAACACTTTCGGAATTTGCGCGGCATATCGCAGGAAACGCTCGGTCAGCTTTCCGGCATCAATTCCGCCACAATAAAGAAATACGAGTATGGCATCCGCAATCCCAAGCCCGACCAACTGATGAAAATTGCAAATGCTTTGGGTATCAGTATCAATGTTTTCATGGATTTTGATATAGAAACAGTGTCAGATGTATTGTCTTTGATTTTGAAAATGGACGAACAATTAGATATGAACTTTGAAGCAGAGAGATACGAGGACGGAAGTTTCAATCCCGCTACAATCAAAATATCCTTCAAGAACTCCCTGCTCAATCATAAGTTGGGCGTATATATGAAAGCAAGAGAATTGCAGGAGAACCTTTTGAATGATACGGAACGCTTCTCGTCAGAGGAAGAACACCAACGGGCGATTGAAGCACTCTCAAAGGATTTAGACGCTGTTAAGCAGAGTATTCTTGATGACAGTAAGATTGTCAAAAAAGGTGTTCGGGGAATATCCGTTAAAATATATCCCGAAAATGAGTGATAAAAATTTTGAGCAAAAAGTATTGACTTCCACGTAACGTGATACTGTATTCTTTTCTCATAGGAGCAGAATAGAAATAAGCCGGCAATCTCTGTCTTGCTTCTTCACAAATTTAAGGAGCTGATAAGAATGCGAACCATAAGCCAAGTTGCAGAATTAACAGGCATAAGCACTCGAACACTACAATATTATGACGAAATTGGATTGTTAAAGCCAAGCGAATTGACCGAATCCGGCTATCGCCTATATGATGATGAAGCCTTGCAAAAGCTACAACAAATCCTGTTTTTTAAGGAATTGGGATTTAAGCTGAAAGAGATTAAAGAAATTCTGCAAAAACCCGACTTTGACAAGATCAATGCTTTCAAAAGACAAAAAGAATTGCTTTTGCTGAAGCGCAATCGGACAGACAAACTTATACAGCTTCTTAGCCGCTTAGAGAAAGGAGAGCAATGTATGAGTTTTAAGGAATTTGACCTGTCTGATTACATCACCGCTTTAGAGGATTTTAAAAATAACAGCACTGATGATGTTATCAAACATTGGAGAAGCATTGAAAATTTTGATATGTTTATTCAAAAAAATAAAGATGATGAAGCAGAGGTAGCTAAACTTGCCATTCAACAATTCGGCAGTATTGAAAAATACACCGAAGCCATGAAACATAATTTAGAGCATTTCTCTAAACTTATGGAAACACAATTAACGGAAGAAGTGAAAGAAATCGGAAAACAGTCTGATATACTGTATGGCAGATTAGCCGCCAATTTGTCAGAAGATGTTTCTTCCCCTAACATACAATCCATTGTAGATGAACTGTTGCAGCTTATACAGAAAAACAGCTCTAACGTATCCCTTGATAAGCCCTATATCAATGTTCTTATCGACACATATTCAAGCGATTATATTAAAAGCATGACTGACAGTCAATATGGAAAAGGGGCTTCTGATTATATTGTAAAAGCGTTCCGTTATTACTCGGAGAACAACGTTTCCGAAAACAATTAGAGGCAACAGGCACTCTCTCTAAAAAATATATCCCGGCAACTAATCATTCTCGCTATGCTGAAAAATAGCTTGCCACACTTTAGAGAGCCTTAGTGACATTTGAATTTTCTTGTGGTATAGTGGACTTCCACTTTTAAGAAAAGGAGTTGATGATATATGCCACAAATGAACAAAGGCGGTAAATTTATTTTCGGGAAATCACTGATACGAGATGATTTGACAATCCATCTCCCCACACAGGCTCTTACAGAGTACAACGCCACAATAGAGAAAAAAGTCTATCTTTTTACTGGAAGCAAAATCACTGGCGGCTTTTGTGTGACAAGAAAAGGATTGTTAGAACCGTCAAAGTTAGGACACATTCTTACTGATAATCCGGCTTTACTGAATTATCAGACCGCAGAGGGCGAATTTGTCAAATACAAAGGGCGGTCATACTGTTGGGTAAATATTTCAGAAAATGGTATAATTCAGCTTAATCAGCAAATATTGGTCTTCCTTAATCTAAAGATTGGAATGGAACTATTGTCTATCCGAAGCAGTGATATAGCTTTTACAATGGGTACAACCGGTCCTCTATTGGAAAGAGCCGATAATTATGAGGGGGAAATCAAAATTTACTGAACAATATCTACAGATTTTAGAAGAAATCCCTTGAAACATTTCACATTCAATGGTATTATAACAATACAAAGGGAAAGCACCCACTCCAAAGTGGATGCTCCGAGTTTAGGTTAATGATTGTCCTTACGGACACCGCCTATCCTGTGGATCAGACAGGATAGGCATTTTTATTTTCGCTTGTTGTTTCTCTTATCGAGAAAGGCAAGCAACGCAACAATTAAGCTACCAAAGGACATCAGCAATGCTAATATTCCAATGAAAATCGAAATGATTTCAAAAGCTGTCATCGGCGCCACCTCCCTTCCTATGTATTCCGGCACGCCGGTTTTCATAAACTCGGGAGGCTACCACCCTGTCATGGGTACTTTCCGTAGATGTATTGTAACACGAAGATATATGAATGGCAATTAGTTCTTTAAATTTGTTTGCAGGTCCTGAAATGAAATCTTAAATTCCACCTTCTCAAACTACAGTAGCATTTACCTCTGCATAAGTAGAGTTTACTTCTTCATACGCTTATGATATGATTCCTCTGCTTTCTGACAGCAGTAGAAGGAGAAATCATGAGCAATCTTATACCTGGCAATCAAAAACATCTCTCCTTGCAGGATCGGCTTTACATTGAAAAAGCCCTTTCCTCTGCAACATCCTTTAAAGACATTGCACGCTTCCTCTGCAAAGATCCCTCTACCATTTCTAAAGAGGTCAAAAAGCACCGGCTCAGCGACTGGTATCACAAGGGCACCTTCTACAATGCCCATAACTTCTGCATCCACAGATATCACTGTCGAAAAACAAATGTCTGTGGCAAGATCATCCTTTGTGGGATCAAGTGCACCTCCTGTCCATCCTGTAACCAGACATGCAGAGATTTTGCCCGGGAACGATGCGGCCGTCTGGACAAGGCCCCTTATGTCTGCAATGGCTGCGACAAGGCGCTCCATAAATGTACCATCGCCCACAAATATGTGTACGATGCCCGTTTTGCACACCGTAAATACACTGAGACCCTAAGCTCTTCCCGAAGCGGCTTAAACATGACAAAGACCGAACTGGCAAAGAAAGACAAGCTGGTTTCCCATCTGGTCTATCAAGGACAGTCCCCTTATCAGATCGTGGCAAACCATCCGGAGCTGGATATGTCCGTCCGTTCCGTCTACACCTACATCGATAAGGGACTCTTTACAGCCAGGAATATCGACCTGAAACGCAAGACGAAGTTCCGGCCCCGCAAGTGCCACAAAACACAGATTACCAACCGTGAAGTGTTTTCAGGCCGCATGTACAGTGATTTTCTCCTGCTCGACCCGGACTATAGAGAGAGGGCCGCTGAAATGGATACCGTACATTCTTCGAGAGACTCTAAAAAAGTACTGCTCACTTTCTATCTGCGCAAGGAAAAGCTGTTTCTTGCCTTCCTGATGAACCGATGCACAACCGGCGCTGTCCGCATAGTCTTTGACCGGCTTAAAAACCGTCTGGATACCGATTTCCATCTTCTGTTCCATACCGTCCTTACAGACCGGGGTTCGGAATTCGGTGACCCAGACTCTCTGGAAACCGACATATACGGAGAAAAATGCTCCAGCGTCTTCTACTGTGACCCTATGCGAAGCGGACAAAAAGGCGGTGTTGAAAACGCACACACCCTGCTCCGGATGGTTCTCCCAAAAGGCACCAGTTTTGAATTCCTGACCCAGTGGGATGTGAACCTGATCGTAAACCACATCAACTCCATGCCGCGGGAAAGCCTTGGCGGGCGCACTCCTTATGAAGCAGCATTATGGACTTATGGGGCCCGCACTTTAAAAGCACTTCAGCTTAGACCGATTCCTCCCGATGAAGTCAACCTGACGCCTAAGCTGATACGCTTTAACCACTAACCACCACAAAAAATCTGCTGTCAGACAGGAAATAGACTTTTCACATTTCATATGTTCGGCTGGTGGAATTCAGTCTTGCACACTGCATTTCCAGCGGTCTGTTTGTCATGTCATCCATTCGATTATTTTGCAGGAAGTTGCTTCTATTATAAACGAATTCCTATCAATTTGCCTAAAAAAATTTGATAAAATCGCCAACTATTAAAATAGGGTGGAATTTAGTCCTGCACTGGAATTTACTTTTTCAAGTCAGCTTTGTTTGCAGGTATCACGATACCCGCCCCAAATCCAGTATTCCTCAAATAATTAGAGCCATTTTAGAGCCAAACAGCATAAAGCAATCCCGGAAACGCCCATTTTATCAGCATTTCCGGGATTTTATCTGTTACTCGAACTCAATCGTCCCCGGTGGTTTGCTCGTCAGATCATAGAATACCCGGTTTACTCCCCGGACTTCATTGATGATCCTGCTCATCACAGTCTGAAGAACTTCCCATGGTATCTCTGCGCTCTCTGCGGTCATAAAGTCGATCGTGTTCACGGCCCGGAGCGCTACGGCATAGTCATACGTTCTCTCATCTCCCATCACGCCCACGGAACGCATATTGGTCAGTGCTGCAAAACACTGTCCGATCGTCCGGTCCAGTCCGGCTTTCGCGATCTCTTCCCGGTAGATCGCATCTGCATCCTGTACGATCTTCACTTTCTCTGCCGTCACCTCCCCGATAATACGGATGCCGAGCCCCGGTCCCGGGAAAGGCTGCCTGTACACAAGATACTCCGGAATGCCAAGCTCCAGTCCGGCTTTTCGGACCTCATCTTTGAACAGACTGCGCAGCGGCTCAATGATCTCTCTGAAATCCACGCAGTCCGGCAATCCTCCTACGTTGTGATGCGACTTGATCACAGCGGACTCACCGCCCAGACCGCTCTCCACCACATCGGGATAGATCGTTCCCTGTACGAGGAAATCCACCGCACCGATCTTCTTTGCCTCTTCCTCAAAGACGCGGATAAATTCTTCTCCTATGATCTTTCGTTTTTTCTCAGGCTCCGTCACTCCGGCCAGTTTTTCATAAAAGCGATCCTGCGCATTGACTCGGATAAAATTCAACTGATAAGGTCCCTGCGGACCAAACACCGCCTCCACCTCGTCACCTTCTTTTTTCCGCAGAAGACCATGATCCACGAACACACAGGTAAGCTGACTGCCGATCGCTCTGGCAAGCATGACAGCCGCCACAGACGAGTCAACCCCGCCCGACAGTGCACACAGCACCTTGCCCGTTCCAACCTTTTCCTTTATTTCAGCAATAGAGTTTTCCACAAAAGAATCCATTCTCCATGTACCGGCACATCCGCATACATTTTTGACAAAATTGTTCAGCATTTTTGTGCCTTCTTTTGTATGAAGCACCTCCGGATGGAATTGAATGGCATATAAATTTCTGCTTCTGTCTTCCGCCGCTGCCACCGGGCAGTCCGCCGTATGTGCTGTCACGGTAAAGCCAGGAGCAACCTGAGAAATATAATCAAAATGACTCATCCAGCAAACCGTCGGCGATGAAACATTTTCAAACAGCGGGGAAGAATGCTCAGTCACAACTTCTGTTTTCCCATATTCACGTACCGGAGCTTTCTCTACTCTGCCGCCCAGCACGAACATCATTAACTGCGCCCCATAACACAGGCCGAGTACCGGAATCCCGAGTTCAAACAGCCCCTTTTGATAAGCAGGGGCATCCTTCTCGTAACAACTGTTAGGACCTCCTGTTAAAATGATGCCTTTCGGATTCAT
The DNA here is from genome assembly GCA_037015955.1 of Lachnospiraceae bacterium JLR.KK008. Taxonomy (NCBI): domain Bacteria; kingdom Bacillati; phylum Bacillota; class Clostridia; order Lachnospirales; family Lachnospiraceae; species Lachnospiraceae bacterium JLR.KK008. Next base: position 228,989 of record CP143548.1, on the reverse strand, counting down.
CGCTTTGATCTGTTCCAGATCGGTCTTATAAGAATAGATCTCACAGTACACATTGCACTCACGAACACGTCTGGCAACAAGTTGGTTATACTGACCGCCAAAATCAATGACAATCACCTTCTCCTGATCCATTGCTTTCTTCCTCCTGTCGTATTGATTCTTTCATTATACGGTGGCTTTTCTCTCTTTACAAGCATTTTCATTCACAGTGCCGGGGATCTTCTGACAAAAGATATGGCATCTGCATGATGCTTTTTACACTTCGACGATCCTGACATAAAAAAATGACGTTCCACCCCTTCTCATGGTTGAAACGTCATCATCTCTTTTGATTTAATTCTGTTCTGCATATGATCAAAAGTCTCACCGGATTTTTTATTTCTGTATATGCAGATATTTCTCTCTCGTTGCCAGGCCGCCTCTGATATGCCGTTCCGATTTATTCACATCCAGCACTTTTCTTGCTTCTTTTGCAAGGGATGGATTAATCTGCATAAGCCGTTCCGTTACGTCTTTATGTACCGTACTTTTGCTGATCCCAAACTGTTTGGCGGTCTGGCGAACAGTGGCATTGTTTTCGATAATATATCTGGCGATGCCAACTGCCCTCTCCTCGATATAATCTTTCAAAGGAAATCCCCCTGAACACATTGTTTTTACAATGTATGCAGGGGAAACTGTCCCTATGACTTGCTTGCCGGCTCAGGCAGAAAAACCTTCCGTCAATATCTTGTCAGAATATAGGAAGCGTTCGCAAGTTCACTGCGGGAGATTTTTCTTCCCCAGTGTATGGAATTATTAAAATTGCCCTCCGCTACGATCACACTGTCCGGGGTTACTTCCAGAATGATGACTGAATGGGTATCCCCGTCCAGTCGGACGATGTCGCCTACCCGCACGGCAGCTGTATCACCATGAACTCTGGCCTGTGAATCTCCAAAAGCCGCATCGCTGAGTAGGAATGCAAATCCTGCACATCCAAATCCTCCACTGTAGATCCCGCCTTTCCAGGCATAATAATCGTCGTTATTCCACTTTTTTCCTTCGGGATAAGACGCTTTCATTGCATTCATTGCACTGCGAATCCGTTCCTCTTCAGAAGTCGTATCCGGCGTAGTTTCTTCCGCCATTTCAAATGGCAGTCTGCCTTCTGCCTGACCGAATGCTATGTAATGCTGAAATAAAGTATTCGCATCACTTCCAAAAACTGCCACAACATCCGGATTGTGTGCCGCATAATATTCCGCATCAAATGTTACCTCGCCTATTGTTGCCGGCTGTGCCTGCACAGTCATCGCTGCGCCTGAAACCATTGCCACAGCGGCTGTAAGCGCGGCAATTTTCTTCCAGTTTTCCCTCATCTTTTCTCCCTTTCTTCCCCCTGGCTGCAAGCGCAGACCATAAAGAGACACCTCAATCGTATTTGAAAGCTATTCCATGTCCTGTCCTGGACAATATTTTATTTATTTTATCTTTTTCCCCTGCTTTTTGTCAACCGGGTTCTTTCCCACTCACACGTGATCTGAAATGAAATCTTAAATTCCACCTTCTCAAACTACAGTAGCATTTACCTCTGCATAAGTAGAGTTTACTTCTTCATACGCTTATGATATGATTCCTCTGCTTTCTGACAGCAGTAGAAGGAGAAATCATGAGCAATCTTATACCTGGCAATCAAAAACATCTCTCCTTGCAGGATCGGCTTTACATTGAAAAAGCCCTTTCCTCTGCAACATCCTTTAAAGACATTGCACGCTTCCTCTGCAAAGATCCCTCTACCATTTCTAAAGAGGTCAAAAAGCACCGGCTCAGCGACTGGTATCACAAGGGCACCTTCTACAATGCCCATAACTTCTGCATCCACAGATATCACTGTCGAAAAACAAATGTCTGTGGCAAGATCATCCTTTGTGGGATCAAGTGCACCTCCTGTCCATCCTGTAACCAGACATGCAGAGATTTTGCCCGGGAACGATGCGGCCGTCTGGACAAGGCCCCTTATGTCTGCAATGGCTGCGACAAGGCGCTCCATAAATGTACCATCGCCCACAAATATGTGTACGATGCCCGTTTTGCACACCGTAAATACACTGAGACCCTAAGCTCTTCCCGAAGCGGCTTAAACATGACAAAGACCGAACTGGCAAAGAAAGACAAGCTGGTTTCCCATCTGGTCTATCAAGGACAGTCCCCTTATCAGATCGTGGCAAACCATCCGGAGCTGGATATGTCCGTCCGTTCCGTCTACACCTACATCGATAAGGGACTCTTTACAGCCAGGAATATCGACCTGAAACGCAAGACGAAGTTCCGGCCCCGCAAGTGCCACAAAACACAGATTACCAACCGTGAAGTGTTTTCAGGCCGCATGTACAGTGATTTTCTCCTGCTCGACCCGGACTATAGAGAGAGGGCCGCTGAAATGGATACCGTACATTCTTCGAGAGACTCTAAAAAAGTACTGCTCACTTTCTATCTGCGCAAGGAAAAGCTGTTTCTTGCCTTCCTGATGAACCGATGCACAACCGGCGCTGTCCGCATAGTCTTTGACCGGCTTAAAAACCGTCTGGATACCGATTTCCATCTTCTGTTCCATACCGTCCTTACAGACCGGGGTTCGGAATTCGGTGACCCAGACTCTCTGGAAACCGACATATACGGAGAAAAATGCTCCAGCGTCTTCTACTGTGACCCTATGCGAAGCGGACAAAAAGGCGGTGTTGAAAACGCACACACCCTGCTCCGGATGGTTCTCCCAAAAGGCACCAGTTTTGAATTCCTGACCCAGTGGGATGTGAACCTGATCGTAAACCACATCAACTCCATGCCGCGGGAAAGCCTTGGCGGGCGCACTCCTTATGAAGCAGCATTATGGACTTATGGGGCCCGCACTTTAAAAGCACTTCAGCTTAGACCGATTCCTCCCGATGAAGTCAACCTGACGCCTAAGCTGATACGCTTTAACCACTAACCACCACAAAAAATCTGCTGTCAGACAGGAAATAGACTTTTCACATTTCATATGTTCGGCTGGTGGAATTCAGTCTTGCACACTGCATTTCCAGCGGTCTGTTTGTCATGTCATCCATTCGATTATTTTGCAGGAAGTTGCTTCTATTATAAACGAATTCCTATCAATTTGCCTAAAAAAATTTGATAAAATCGCCAACTATTAAAATAGGGTGGAATTTAGTCCTGCACTGGAATTTACTTTTTCAAGTCAGCCACTCACACGTGACTACCCAACGTTTATCACATCTATTCTAAAAAATAAGTGATTTTTTAATAGGATAATGTTATAATTTAGTTTTGACAGAGATAAAAGCATTCTCAGGAGGCAGTTATGTTCAGAAAGAAACAGAAAAATGCACCGAAAGGTCTGCGCATCATCATCGTAGGCTGTGGAAAGGTCGGTGTGACGCTGGTCGAACAGCTTTCCCGTGAGGGTCATGACATTACGATCATTGATAAAAACATGGAAAAAATACAGGCTGTAAGCAATCTGTACGACGTTATGGGGCTCGCAGGAAACGGAGCCAGCTACAGCCTGCAGATGGAAGCGGGCATAGAAAATGCAGACTTGATCATTGCGGTGACAGATTCTGACGAACTGAATCTGCTCTGTTGCACAGTCGCCAAGCGTGTCGGCAACTGTGCTGCTATCGCCAGAGTCCGCAATCCTGACTACAGCCGTGAGGTCGTTTATCTGCGTGAAAAACTGGGACTTGCCCTGATCATCAATCCGGAGCTGGAGGCCGCACGGGAAGTCGCACGCATCCTTTATATGCCCACGGCGCTGGAAGTCAACACTTTTGCTCACGGTCAGGCAGAGATGATCAAATTTAAAGTTCCGGAAGGAAACAAACTGGCCGGGATGACGATCGGCCTGCTTGGTACCGATATTACGGAAAATATTCTGATCTGCGCCGTGGAACGGGGTGGTGAAGTCTATATCCCATCCGGTAACTTTCGCGTGGAGGCCGGGGACATCGTTTCCTTTGTCGCATCCAGAATGATGGCGAAATCATTTTTGAATCACATTGGCTTTAAGACCAATCAGGTCAAGGACTGTATGATCATCGGCGGAGGCAAGGCGGCCTATTATCTGGCAAAGCAGCTTCTGCACATGAATATTTCCACCAAGATTATTGAGAGCAGCAGGGCACGCTGCGAAGAGTTGAGTATTCTTCTTCCAAAAGCGATTATTATCAACGGCAATGGGACCGACGAAGAGCTGTTAAAAGAGGAAGGTATTGAATATGTGGAGTCTTTCGTGCCTCTGACCGGCATTGACGAAGAGAATATTATGTTGACGCTCCATGCAAGACAAGTTTCCAATGCCAAAGTCATTACGAAGATTAATCAGAGCACTTTCCGAAATGTCATCAACACGCTGGATCTGGACAGTGTCATCTATCCCAGATATATTACTTCGGAGGCGATCATTGCCTATGTCCGCGCCAAAAAAGATTCCATGGACAGCAATATCGAAACACTTTATCACATGTTCGATCACAGAGTGGAAGCAATCGAATTTCGTGTCTATGAGAAGTCAAATGTGACCGGTATTCCTCTGAAAGACCTCTCTTTAAAGAAGGAACTGCTCATCTCCTTTATCAACCGCCATGGTGAAATCATCATTCCCAGCGGCCATGACTCGATCGAAGTCGGAGATACCGTAATGATTGTAACGACTCATACCGGCTTCAACGATATTCAGGATATTTTACGATAACGGAGGCCGGCATGAACAGTTCAATTATTCGCTATATATTAGGAAGTGTTTTAAAAGTGGAGGCCGTTCTCCTGCTCCTTCCCTGCCTGACCGCAGTGATCTATCAGGAATCTGTCGGCCTGTATTACCTGGGTATTGCAGCAGCCTGCGCCCTGCTCGGCCTTCTGATGACAAGACGAAAGCCGCAGAACTTTGTCTTTTACTTAAAAGAAGGCTGTGTCGCTACTTCCCTGAGCTGGGTTTTCCTCAGCTTTTTCGGCGCTCTGCCTTTCTGGCTGTCCGGTGAGATTCCGTCTCTGACGGACGCTCTCTTCGAGACGATCTCCGGTTTTACAACGACCGGAGCGAGTATTCTGAGCGATGTGGAGGTGCTCTCCTATACGGCTCTGTTCTGGCGCAGCTTTACGCACTGGATCGGCGGCATGGGAGTGCTTGTCTTCCTGCTGGCCATCATCCCATTAAGCGGAGGTTCCCACATCAACCTGATGCGCGCGGAGAGCCCCGGCCCCTCCGTCGGAAAGCTCGTCCCCAAAATACGATACACCGCCAGAATTTTATATATCATTTATTTCGGTATGAGCATACTGGAATTTGTCCTGCTTGTGGCCGGACATATGCCAGTTTTTGACGCCTTGACGACTACGCTGGGCACAGCCGGAACAGGCGGTTTTGGCATTAAGAATAACAGTATGATGGGATACTCCCCTTACATTCAGTGGGTCACTACTATTTTTATGATTTTGTTTGGTGTCAACTTCAACGCTTATTACATCATGCTCTTTCACAATTTCAAAAAAGCGTTTTGTGTGGAAGAAGTGCGCTACTATTTCGGTATTGTCGCCGCTGCGATCGCCATCATCTTTTTTGAAATTCTCTCGGTTTATGGAAGTGTCTTTGAAGCGTTGACTCACGCCTCCTTCCAGGTTGCGTCCATCATCACGACGACCGGATTTTCCACTGCCGATTTTGATCTCTGGTCCCAAGCCAGCAAAAACGTGCTTGTCCTGTTGATGTTCATCGGAGCATGTGCGGGCAGCACCGGGGGCGGCATCAAAGTATCGCGTTTTGTCATCCTTGTTAAGACGCTCGGCAAAGAGCTGACTTCCTACATCCATCCAAAGAGCATTAAAAAGATTAAAATGGAGGGAAAGCCGATCGAGCATGAAGTCATGCGCTCTACCAATGTATATTTTATTACATTTATGATCGTTTTTTCCGCCTCTGTGCTGGCAATTTCTTTTGAGGGAAAAGACCTGATCACTAATTTTACCGCCGTGGCCGCGACGATCAACAACATTGGACCCGGTCTGGAAATGGTGGGCCCCACGCAAAACTTCGGGCTCTTTCACCCCTTTTCCAAATATGTACTCATGTTTGACATGCTGGCCGGACGCCTGGAACTGTTTCCTCTGCTGATCTTATTTCATCCTGCCATCTGGAAAGATCTGTTTACCCAGAAGTTTGTCTGCCGCAAAGGATGAAAACAGCACGAGGAACGCCGCTTAATACCCGGAGACTGCAAAAGAGCCCGCTTACGCGGACTCTTTTTATTATTATCTTCCTGGCCTTATCCTTACCCCTGCCACTGACCACTGAGTTCCTGATACAGCCGTTTCGCATAGCTGTCGGTCATACCGCAGATATAGTCTGTCACCAGCATCAGACGCAGATACAGCTTTTCCTGCTCGGATCTGCCTACTGCATATCTTTTATAAATCGTCAGATAATTTTCCGAGATCAGCGACATGAGTTTTTCCTGTACTGCCATCATCTTTACACCCGTGTCATAATAGAGAACTGCATGGACGAATTCATCCAACAGGAACCTGAGTATTTTTTCTGCCGCGATCTCAAGCTTTACGATCGGTTTTGACACGAAAGCATAGCGATAAGCAATATCACCCAGTGTATGTGCCATCAATTCTCCTGCTGTCCCTGTCAGCAAAGCCCGCTTATACTCTCCAGCCATGATCGCTTCGTAATTTTCTGTGAAACCCATCGTCGCATTGCTGATCAAATGTCCCTGTACCTGCACGATCCAGTTCTGTACCGCATATGTTTCCGGAGAATCTTCCTGCCGCTCCAAAGCCCTCTGATACCTTCCTTCCAGACGCTGCACAATCCCGCGATATGCTGCCGCCATCTCATCCGGCAGTCCTTCCCCGGCAATCTCCAGCTCTCTTGCCAGATCATAAAAAGAAATACAGCCTTTTTTGAATGCGTCTTCTATGTCCGCTGTCAGGTAGGCAATATCATCCGCCGCCTCCAAAATAAAGGCAAGTGGATGCCTTCTCCCATCCGTGCCGAGAGAGCACTGTACATCCTCGAATATTTCCCTGTCAGCATAAAAATATCCCATCTTTTTCGTCCTGATGTCACCACTGTCTTTATCGATCTGCAGCGAAGAGACAGGATATTTAAGAATCGTTCCCAGCAGCGCTTTCGTCAGATTCATGCCATGCTCGTCCACCAGATAGTGCAGCTTTGTCACAAGGCGGAGCGCCTGTGTATTACCCTCAAAGGAATAAAAGTCATACTGCATCTGCGGTGTCAGCAATTCCGTCAATTTTTTATCATGATAGGTGATCTTCTGCAAATTTTCAACAAACCAGTCTCTGATCACCGTCTCTCCGAAATGTCCGAACGGCGGATTGCCAATATCATGCAACAGCCCGGCACACTGCAGAATGTCGCAGATGTCCGCCGCATACGCCGGCTGAAAGCTTTCGTCCTTTCTCACCTGAATGATATTCCGTGCAATATTTTGTCCCAGTGATCTGCCATAGGATGACACTTCCAGAGAATGGGTCAGTCTCGTTCTCACAAAGTCACCTCTGTCCAGAGGAAACACCTGCGTCTTGTCCTGAAGCCTTCGAAAAGATGCACTCTGTATGATCCTGTGATAATCTTTTTCAAACTCTGTCCGCAGATCGTCCGAGCCTTTTCCCCGGTAGCTGCGGATTCTGTCGTCACACAGAAGCGTCCGCCACTCCATGCCCTTCCCCTTCCTTCGGTAGTTGGCTCACTACCTGATCTCTGCCGTTTCGTTTTCCATAATACAGCTTATCATCTGCCACTTTGATAAATACATTTTCCTTCTGGTTCACGTCTCCCTCTGTCACACCGAACGACATCGTCAGACGCACGACCGAATCTCCATAGGGGATACTCAACGCTCTGATCTCCTGCATGAGCTCTTCCAAGCATTTGAGTGATTCCGTCTTGTTCATCTTTGTGTATACAAGAAGAAACTCCTCGCCTCCCCAGCGGACGACAAATCCCTTCCCTTTGATATGGCTGATCAGCAGAGACGCCATTCTTTTGAGTACGAGATCGCCACACTCATGCCCGTATGTATCATTAATCTTTTTAAAATAGTCAATGTCGCCAAGTGCCACCGTAAACGGCATACCATCCACTCTTGCACTCTTTTGCGTTTCACCCAGCTTGGCGATTCCGAATCGCCGGTTATACAGTCCTGTCAGTGCATCTCTCTCCACCAGATTTCTGATCGAGTGCTGCATTTGTACGATGGAGCTGCCCATTTTTCCAAATTCATCATTCCGTTTCATGATGCTCGGGTCCATCTCCTCCGACAGCTTTCCTTCCGACATCTCTGCCAGAAATCCCTGAATAATCCGTATATGTGAGACCATTCTGTCTGTCCAGCGAAAACACAGATACCCGACAGCAACCAGCGTTGCCAGAATCACCAGCACATCCAGCATAATAAAATTCCAAACTGTCTCTGCGATATGTTTTGACAATTTACCCGCAAACACCATTCCCACACATTCGCCGTCCGAATTATAGACTGGCTCATAGTATGAAAAATAGTCCTCTCCCATAATCTCTACACTTTCATAAAACTGAGACATGCCGTCCCTGTACACGTCCTGCAGAACATCATCCCGGCACTTGGTGCCAATGTTGCGCGTACCATTCTTATCTATGATCGTAGTCAGCATTCTTGTATCAAAGTAAAAGAACGTCAACTCCACACCAGTCTCCTGCTTGATCCTGTCAAGAATCTGATAATCGTTGGTCAGCAGCTTTTCTCCCTTATATAAAATACTTTGATCTTCTTCCTCCAATCTGAAATCTCCGGGATAAAATTCATCCATGGCTGCCAGAGTCAGATTGCAGACATTTTCCAACTCCAATTTCACTTCCCGGCGAATCGCACGGATATATTGATTGACGCAAAAAATAGAAACAACAATGCCGAGAACCGCCATCGGGATGATCGTTATTCGAAACATTGCGCCATATAGACTGCCACAGAATTTATTCCTTATGTAGTGCATTTATCTCCCCAATCCCTTCTGTTTCCATATCATTGTAAAAATATTATATATTATACAATTCTCCGTACTGACAGAATTTCTTTATAAGTGGCAGGCGTAATTTTGATACCTGTCTTCTGTGTACTCGCATGAACGATGTAACCATTGCCGATATACATCCCCACATGCCCCGCGTAACAGATAAGATCTCCGGGCTGCGCCTCCGCATAGGATACCCCCGTACCATAACTTCTCTGTGACGTGGAATTGCGCGGGATTGAGATCCCGAACTCCCTGTATACCGCCTGTGTAAATCCGGAGCAGTCTGCGCCATTCGTCAGACTCGTGCCTCCCGGGACATAAGGATTACCAATAAATTTGCAGGCAAAAGCCGCGATTTCCTTTCCCTTGGCGCCTCCCGATGCGCTGTTGATCATGGCAACGACGTCTGCACTGGCTGTTCCCGATGGTTTGGACGGAGTCTTATCGGAACTGTTTTTGCCGCTGTCGCCCTTTTTCTTTTTCTCCGCTTCTTCTCTCGCCTTTCGCTCCGCCTCTTCCTTCGCCCGTCTCGCTGCTTCCTCCGCTTCCAGTTGTTTGATCTGGGAAGTCTGCTGCTTGATCAGCGCCTTATAAGCAGCCGCAGACTGGCGTATCTGAGCGATCTGCACTTCAAAGTTCTCTGCCTCCGCTCTCTTTTTCTCCAGAGCCGCTTCCAGGGCCTCCTCCTCTTCTTTCAGCTCAAACTCTTCTGCTTCCAAGTCTGACTTTTCTTCCTCCAGTCTTTCCTTCAGATCTGCGACTTCCTGTCTCGTCTCCTGATATTCCACCAATAACTTTCTGTCATATTCATACAGTTTTTCTATGTATTCCGCCTTATTCATCATGTCACTGATACTTCTGGCTTCAAACAGGAGCTGGGCATACGTACTGTTACCCCTTTCATACATGAACTTTATACGCTTTTTCATAGACTCGTACTGTTCCTGCTCTCTGACAGTAGCCGCATCGAGATCTTTTTGAGCCAGCTCGATCTGTTCCTTTTTTTCCTCGATCTCTTCTTCCAGAAGGCTGATACTGCTCATCAGTTCCACGAGCGTACCATCCAGCGCACTGATCTCTTCCTCCACTGCATCCATTTGCCCTTCCAGTCCGGATGCCTGCCCATTGATGGCATTCAACTGCTTTTGCGTCTGTTCCAGCTGCTGCTTCAGCTCCGCTATCGTGGCCGCCTGCACAGGTATCACTTGTGACAAAGCGATCACGACCGTCAGAAACATGCACAGCATTCTTTTCTTCATGTGTTTCCTCCCCTGCCTTCCGGCCTCATCCGGTCACGTGAAGCATCCGGGACTACAGTTCACAGTTTTTAACTGTTCTCGGGAAAGGTACAACATCACGGATATTGCCCATTCCTGTCAGATACATGACGCATCTTTCAAATCCAAGACCAAACCCGGCATGTCTCGCACTGCCATATTTGCGCAGATCCATATAAAAGCCATAGTCTTCTCGTTTCAGTCCCAGCTCATCCATGCGCTTTTCCAGAATCTCTATATTGTCTTCTCTCTGGCTGCCTCCGATGATCTCTCCGATGCCCGGCACAAGGCAGTCCATAGCCGCTACCGTCTTGCCGTCGTCATTGCTCTTCATATAAAAAGCCTTTATTTCCTTTGGATAGTCTGTGACAAAGACCGGCCGCTTAAACTCTTTTTCCGTCAGGAAACGCTCATGCTCTGTCTGCAGATCACATCCCCAGAATACTTTGTATTCAAACTCGTCGTTATGCTCCTCAAGAATTTTGATAGCCTCCGTATAAGTCACGTGGCCAAAATCGGAATTCATCACATGCTGCAGCCGCTCCAACAGTCCTTTGTCCACAAACTGATTAAAAAAGTTCATCTCCTCCGGCGCATTTTCCAGCACATAACGGATAATATATTTGATCATGCTCTCCGCCAGCGCCATATCATCCTGCAGATCGGCAAAGGCCATCTCTGGCTCGATCATCCAAAACTCGGCCGCATGGCGGGTCGTATTGGAGTTTTCCGCCCGGAACGTCGGCCCGAATGTATACACATTTTTAAACGCCATGGCAAATGTCTCCACATTCAGCTGACCGCTGACCGTGAGGTTCGTCTCCTTACCAAAAAAATCCCTGCTGTAATCCACACTGCCGTCTTCCGTTCTCGGCAGATCTTCCATATCCAGCGTCGTCACACGGAACATCTCCCCTGCGCCTTCGCAGTCGCTTCCGGTAATCAGTGGTGTGTGCACGTAGACAAATCCTCTCTCATGAAAGAACTGATGAATCGCATAAGCGATCAGCGAACGAACCCGAAATACCGCCTGAAAGGTGTTGGTGCGGGGACGCAGATGCGTGATTGTCCGCAGATATTCGAGACTGTGCCTTTTTTTCTGCAAAGGATAGTCCGCCGTTGACTCTCCCTCGATCTCAACGAGATCCGCCTGAATCTCAAAAGGCTGTTTCGCCTGCGGCGTCTCCACAAGCGTACCGGTAACGATCAGTGCGCTGCCGACATTCAGCCTGCATATTTTATCAAAATTATCCAGCTTATCACCGTATACGATCTGCAGCGTTTCAAAAAAAGTGCCATCATGCAGTACGATAAAACCAAACGTTTTGGAATCCCGGATGCTTCTGACCCAGCCGCCCACGGTGATTTTTTTGCCGATGAAGGAATCCTTCTCGCTGTACAACTGTTTTACACTTACCAAATCCATAATTTTTCTCCCTTTATCTCTTTATTATTCGGTGATGGCCGCATTTTCCCTCAGAAAAGCCACTACTTTACTGCGCATGACAGCATCTCTGCCGTTACCGCTCCCGGTACTGTCCACATCAGCCGCGTCGATCTCTTCCTGACTGACTGTGATGTTTTCCTTGTTGGCAATCGCCTGAAGCATAATGTCTCTGCGGCATTCTTCTGCCGCCCGCACCCGCTCTTCCTCTTCAAACTGTTCCATGGTAATACCATAGCTGGTGAACAACTGCTCAAGGCTGAGACCGCCTGATGCGGCTGTCAGCGAAAAGTTTTTGACAATCGTGTCATAATATTCATCCACCATCGCTTTCGGCGGCTCCTGAAACGTACAGCCTGCCATCGCCTGGCCGATCAGAGACTCCTCGACGTTTTTATCATAAGTCTCCAGCGCATATTGCTCTCCCAGAGTACGCACATATTCACGATATTCCTCTACCGTACTGCATTCCTCCAGCCCAAGGGAAACAACAAAATCATCCGTCAGCTCCGGCATCCGTTTCTCTTTCATCTCATTGATCGTTACCGTGAAGACTGCCTCCGCGCCCGACATGTCCGGGTTGTTCAAATAAGGGTCCGGGAATGTCAGCGTGACATCTCTCGTCTCACCTTTTACGGCTCCTACCAGTCCCTCCTCAAACCCCGGAATAAATGCACCCGAGCCAAGCTGCAGATCATATCCCTGATCCGTGCCGCCGGCAAAGGCTTCTCCGTCGATCTTTCCCACATAATCAATATTCACCATATCGCCCATCTTCGCCGGCCGGTCTTCCGATACAACCTCCCACTGTGACTGGCTGCTCAGAATAAAGCCGATATAATTATCGATATAATCGTCTGTCACCTCCATGACAGGCACCGATATTTCCAATCCTTTATATTCACCAAGCGTCACATATTTATCAGTATTGAGCTCCGCCAGTGTCGTATATTTTCCACCACATCCGCCAAGAAATGCCGCTGTAAAGAGCAGACATACAAGCAGTCCCATTCGTTTTTTCATCATCTTTCTCCTTCTTTTCCATAGCTTATAATTTTATCACAAAACCTGCTTTTTTACAATATTTACAATAACGGAGACAACAGTCTGCACACCTGTTCCCGGAACCGGATGTCCAAACGGCGGGACACATACAGGTCCCTTGTGATCTTCGTGCATACCTGCATATCATTGTGAAAAGAATCTACCATTTTTTCCGCTTCCTTCTCGTCATATACGACCGCGTTCACTTCAAAGTTCAGCCGGAAACTGCGGATGTCCATATTCGCCGTACCATAGCAGTATACCTGGTCGTCCACGATCAGTCCTTTGGCATGAAGAAACCCGTTGTTATAAGTATAACAGTTTGCTCCCGCCATTACCATATCCCCGATGTAAGAATACGTGGCCCAGTATACGAACGGATGATCCGGCTTGCAGGGGATCATAATATTGACCTCCACACCGGAATAAGCCGCCATGATCAGAGCATGAAAGACCGCATCGTCCGGTATGAAATAAGGTGTCTGGATATAAATACTTTTCTCCGCCTTACTGATCAGACGCAGATAGTTGTTCCTGATATTTTGCAGCTTGGAATCAGGGCCGCTGGAGATAATCTGTACCTGACTGCTGCCCACTGTTTCCTCCGGTTCCCGCAGATATTTCCCCGCGCCATCCCCGTCAAACAGATTTTCTCTCGCCGCATAATTCCAGTCCAGAATAAATCGCAGTGCCAGACCTGCCGCTGCCGCTCCCTCGATACGCAGATGCGTATCCCGCCAGTAGCCAAATCTGTCATCCAGTCCGATATATTCTTTGCCGATATTAAATCCTCCCACATAGCCGACCGCTCCGTCGATGACGACGATCTTTCTGTGATTGCGATAGTTGATACGCAGATGAAGCCTGCGCAGCAACGCCGGGAAAAAGATAGCCGTGTGAATGCCGCACGAATGCAGCTCCTGCCAGCATTTCGGAGAGACAGTCCGCCCGCCCATGCCATCGCAGAGAATGCGCACCTCTACCCCTTCCCGGGCTTTCTGCATCAGCACTTCCTTGATCCGCTGAAACAGCACGTCATCCTTGATAATATAATACTGAATATGGATAAATTCCCTGGCTTGTTTCAAATCTTCCAGCAGTGCAGCAAACTTTTCCCTGCCATCCGTATACGCCCTGATCCGATTGTTATCTGTCAGCATCACCCCTGCGCTTTGCAGATTATAATAGATCAGGTCCGAATATTTCTTTAAATGCGGAGACTCCTCCTGAAGCATCTTTGTCTGAATGCTTGCCTCCTGCCGACAGATTGCCTCATGAATATGGTCCTCCACTTCTTTTGTGCGAAACATCTTACTCTTGTGCATATCCCCACCGATCAGCAGATAAAAGATAAACCCTGCCACCGGTATAAAATATAAGAGCAACAGCCACGTCCAGACAGAGGTGGGATTTTTGCGCTGAAAAAAAATAATCACAATCGACAAGATACAATTTATGATCAAAAGATGCTGAAATAAAAAGGACATCATATTCCATGCCGTTTTCCAAAACATCTCCATAACTAACCTCCGAATCAGATTAAGTATAGCATGACTGCTCCTGATATTGCAATGAATGCCGGACAAACGCTGTTGTTCTTGCTTTCTGTACGGAAAAATGGTAAAATGTGTAGGTATTAAGACCTAGGAGGTATGCCGTGAGTACAGGAACTATTGTATTATTATGTATATTAGCAGTCCTTATTATTGCTATTATCGTCCTTTATTTTTTAGGGAAGAAAGCACAGAAAAGACAGAGCGAACAGCAGGCGCAGATCGAGGCCAACAAGCAGGCGGTCACGATGCTCATCATAGACAAAAAGCGAATGCCCATCAAGGATTCGGGGCTTCCCTCCTTTGTCATTGATCAGACGCCCAAATATCTGCGTCGCTCCAAGCTCCCGATTGTAAAAGCCAAAGTCGGACCGCAGATGATGTCTCTTGTGTGCGATGAAAAGATTTTTGATTCCGTTCCGGTAAAAAAAGAAGTGAAAGCGATGGTCAGCGGTATTTACATCGTAAGTGTGAGAGGACTGCACGGAAAGCCGGTTCAGGAGGAGCCGAAAAAGAAAGGCTTTTTCAAGCGGGCACTGGAAAAGGCCCAGGAGAAAGCCGGCGCTAAACCAGTTAAATAATAAAGTATGTTATTATTAAATGCAGATATAACAAATTCGGGATTATCAATCCGATTCTGTTATATCTGCATTTCGTTTATACTATTCAATTTTTCTATTCACGGCTCAGATTGTTTCATTCTGCTGCCCGGCAGATATGCCCCGGTCTTCCTTGGCCCGCACATTCACGGAAATCTTACAGTCAGCCAGATGTTCGTAGTTGATTTCCAGCGCATAATCGACACTGACATCGATCTCCTTCTCCCGCTCTTTCACCTGAATCTGCCGCGTATCGATGCCGATCAGAATACTGCCAAACGGCGTGCGGTAATCTGTCATATTCTTCTTCTTTTCTTCAAAAATCATATGAACATTGATCAGTCCCCGTTTTGTCAGATCGAGCGTTTCACTGTTCCATTTGATGATATTTTTCGTCGTATCGCGGAAGCCTTCCGTTGCCTCCTCATATATAACATAATGGTTGTTATTTTTCTTAAAATATTCCGCAGCCGTAATTGTCTCCAGATCACTGATGTCATTTGCACCTTCAAACTGCAGCCCCTTGATAGAAAGCAGTACATCTTTTGTCATATCCCCACCCCTAATATTCTTCTATATGAATCGTTTTTGCTGACAGAATCCCATATTTGATAATAGAATTGGCAAAGCGCATAAATTTATCCGCCGCATCACTGACAAAAAACTGGTAACGGTTCGTACCAAGTCCGGGACTATGCTCGTTCAGCATCCGGTGACGTTCCAATAACACTCGTAATTCTCTTGCCGTCTCGTACGCAGGGTTGACCAGCGTCACTTCATCCCCCATCACTTTGCCGATCGTGGAACGGATCAGCGGATAATGCGTACAGCCAAGGATCAACGTATCAATGCCGCTGTCCACCAACCCGCTCAGATACCGCATGGCAATCTCATCCGTCACCGGATCGTTCAGCAGCCCTTCCTCCACCAGCGAGACAAAAAGCGGACAGGCCTTTGCCATCACTTCCACGCCGGAATCAATTTCTTTTATGTACTGGGAATAGATGCCGCTGCTTATCGTCGCCTCCGTGCCGATTACCCCGATCTTGCCATTGCGCGTCGTGTCGGCCGCCACCTTCGCCCCTGGCTTCACGACTCCGATGATCGGTATGTCAATTTCCTTTTCGATCTGATCGAGGGCATATGCACTGGCTGTGTTGCAGGCCACCACGATCGCCTTGACATCCTGTTTTTCCAAAAAACGGACGATCTGCCGGGAATATCTCGTAACCGTCTCCCGCGACTTCGTCCCATACGGCACCCGCGCCGTATCTCCGAAATAGACGATCTTCTCATTGGGAATCTGACGCATGATCTCACGTACTACCGTAAGCCCTCCGATTCCCGAGTCAAATACCCCGACTGGTGCGCTATGATCCATTTTCTCTTCCTCTTATCTCTGAAACATGTTATTGCTGAAAGATCTCTGAAACGGTATCCAGAAATCTGCTCCTGACCTCAACTTCGCCTGCTTCCGCTCCCAGGACCGCAAAGAATCCTTCCGCCCGGGATACCGGCCTGCCAGACTCTTTTTCATCCGGCATCACACTGTCACCGCTCCCCGGTTCTTCCTCCACTGCCTGAAAAACAGTTTCCGTCATGCTGAGGTCCGGATACAAAAGTCCCCACCATCCCGCAGATAAAACGGCCAACAGCGCTATCTGTCCTATATATATATGAATACCGCATTTTTTTATACATTTCGTCATGGTCATGCTCTCCTTTTCCATCTTCCTATTGGAAAGCATTGCCATTTCGCTGTCTTTTATTCAGCTGTGAGCCGATTCCACATTACCGCTGCCAGACCCCTGTTCATTTTTAATCTTCCTCATGATCGCTTCTTCCTGATTGCTGATATGCAGTCTCACGGCTTGCGCCGCTTTTTTCGCATCCTTTTCCATGATACTGTCAAACATACTTCTGTGTTCCTGTATGATCTGAGAATGCTTGCTCACATCTTTGATATATTCAAAGCGGTAACGGTACATCTGTTCGCCCAGATTGTTGACAAGCTGTCTCAGTCTGGCATTCCCGGAAGCCTCCACGAGCATATCATGAAATGCCACATCAGCGCTGGCAATCTCACTCGTATCCTTTGTCTTCATGGCAGTCTCCACCTGATTCAACCGTTTTTCCAATTCCGCTTTTGTCTCCTCTGTGATTCTCTCACAGGCGAGTGCGATTGCCAGTCCTTCCAGCGCCTGTCGTACTTCCAACACATCTTTGAGATTTTTTTCCGTGATGTTGGCAACCTGCGCGCCCCTGCGCGGAATCATTGTCACCAACCCTTCCAGTTCCAGTTTGCGGATTGCCTCCCGGATCGGTGTACGGCTGACACCGAGACGTTTTGCCAGATGGATCTCCATCAGGCGCTCCCCCGGTTTCAACTCTCCCGTCAATATCCCTTTTCGAAGTGTATTGAACACGACGTCTCTCAGAGGAAGAAACTCATTCATATTCACCTGTAAATTATCTTCTTTCATTTCTGCGCCCTCGTTGAAACTACAGTATCTTTCCCTTCCCCGCGCCTGCTTACTTCCACACAGGCACAGTCCGAGAATGTCGTCACAAAGAGCTGCTTCGCCAGCCCGCTCGCCGCGACTGCCTCACGGGCGTTATCCGCTGCCGCTTTCGTCTCAAAAACACCAAACACAGTCGGACCGCTGCCACTCATCAGCGCTGTCATCGCGCCGCTTTCTTTTAACAGATGTTTGATTTTCGAAATGACCGGATATTTCTTTTCTGTCACTGTTTCCAGTATATTCTCCATACGGCGGCACATGCCGCCCAGATCGCTGTTTTCGACTGCCAGTCTCACTCCGTCAATGTCCGGATGATGTGTGATTGTCTCCACATGCAGGTTTTCATATACATATTTTGTGGATACCGCAATCTCCGGTTTGGCAATCACAAGAAACGCCTCCGGCACCTGCGGCAGCGGCGTCAGCACTTCTCCAATCCCCTCGGAGAGCATCGTCCCGCCGACAATACAATACGGCACATCAGCCCCGATCTGAACTCCCAGCCGCTTCATCTCTTCAATATCCATGCCAAGCGCAAACAGTGCATTCAATCCATGGAATACGGCCGCAGCATCCGTGCTGCCGCCGGCCATCCCCGCCGCAACAGGGATTCTCTTTTTCAGGGAGATCGTGACTCCCCCCGGAAAAGGATGAACCTGTGATATGAGTGATGCCGCCTTCCAAATCAGATTATTTTCATCTGCCGGAAGCGTTTCATCGTCTACACGCAGGGTAATTCCTTCCTGCGCCCGCTCAAACGTCAGCTCATCAAACAGATTGATCGTCTGCATGATCATTTTTACCTGATGATACCCATTTTCCATACGGCGGACAACATCAAGTCCCAGATTCACTTTTGCCATTGCTTTTAAGATCAGTGTTTCCATCTGTCATATTTTCCTGTCTTTTGTTTGTACTTTGTATACATAAAACCGTACTCTATTATAGTCAATACATGATTGCTTGTCAAACCCCTTCCGGCGATCCTTCTTCATAAACACCGGAAAGAAGACACTCCCCTTTATGATCCCCTGCCAGAAAGAGGCAGGAAAAATATGTATCCCGCTATAAAAAATCAATTCCATCTTGCCGATATAAAAAATAGAAGTCGTACACAGAAAATATGATACAAAGCGTATCAACACAGACAAGGAGGTTAAGACATGAGTGTAAATGGAGTTACATCAGGAAATAGCGTAGATTACAGCGCTTATACGAATACAAGCGCTAAGAATACGGTTTCTGATCAGAAGACAGATGGATCTGCCGTAAAAAATGACACAACAGGTGTTGTCTATGATAAGACAGATACCACAAAGACGGAGTCTGCACAAAAGACATACAAACCGAATACGGCGCTTGTTGCCAAATTAAAAGCAGATGCAGAAGCAAGAATCAACCAGATGCAGAGTCTGGTGGAAAAGCTGTTCACAAAGCAGGGCAATACGTTCGGTATCGCAAATGACAAGGACAGCATGTGGAAATTCCTGGCCGGCGGCAACTTTACGGTAGACGCTGCAACAAAAGCACAGGCACAGGCTGACATCGCGGAAGACGGATACTGGGGAGTCAACCAGACATCCGACCGCATTCTTGACTTTGCAAAAGCACTCTCCGGTGGTGATCCTGATAAGATGGAAGAGATGAAAGAGGCTTTTATCAAAGGCTTTAAACAGGCAACCGGTGCCTGGGGCAAAGATCTTCCGGGTATTTCTTCCAAGACTTATGATGCTGTCATGGAGAAATTCGACAAATGGAGCGAAGAGTCCAAGAAGACAGACGCTGTACAGGACGTGACACAGTCACAGGCATAATTGAAAGTCATTGATACAAAACAGGGGAGCGGCAAATCCGCTCCCCGTTCTTTTACCTTTCCGGTTTCCTTTTCTATCTCACGATCAGCACTTTCTCCCCCGCTTTCAGCACATCAGTACTTAAATGATTCATCTCTCGTATCTGTTCCAGAGGCACATAGTATTTCTTGCCAAGATTCCAGAGATCATCTCCTTCTCTGGCAACATAGACGACAATACCCGGAAGATCTTTCATCACTTCCATGTCCGGCTCCTCGATGGAAATGTCGGTGATCGTTTCCTCCTCCATACTGCAGAAACCAAGCAGACCAAACCCAATCACAGCTTTAATATCCAGCTCCCCGCTGCTGAGTCCGGACACCGCAAACTGCTCCAGCGTCGGCATTACGTCATAGCTGCAGGCATCACTGAGGCCAGCCGCCGGAAGTTCATACTGGAAAGGCAGCTCAGTCTGGAAAGAAGCCAGGCCTTTTCCCTCACCTGCCAGATACAATACTTCTACCGTCAGCGTTCCCGCCAGCTCCACGCCCTCCGGCGTCAATTCCATAGTCTCTATCACAGCCTCCCCTCTGCTGTGGCAGATTTCTGCAATGTCCGGGATACCGGCCGGAAGTTTCACCTGCTCTGTCACTTTTGTCTTCCCGGAAGTGCGCAGCAGCAGACGGCTGAGACTGCTCTGTTTCTTGATCGCCTGCACATCTTTCGATACGCCGTACACATCGCTGAGCGCTTCGATCTGCTCTTCCTCATACAGCTTGATGTCCAGATCAAGAACCAGATCAAGACAAGCCACACGTTCCTCCCCGTCAAAATCCGCTCTCACTTCGATCTCACTGTGGCTGATCTGCCAGGAAATATCCGGTATCATCAGTTCACTGCTTCCCTGACACTCTATTGTCTCTTTGAACGGTATCGTTTTTTCAAAGCATTTCAGCGGACGATCCTCCCCTTCTCCCTCATAGAGGAGAAAGACCTGTATCTCACCCTGTGCCGTGATCTGTTCCTGCTGCGCTTCAAAATTCATACCTGAAATGCGCACTTCCTCCCAAATAATCTCAAAAATATTGGGAAAACTCTGCGGCATCTCGATCTCTTCCTTAAACCGCAGAATATCTTTTTTCTGAATGGCGATCTCTGCGATCGTCAGCAGATGTTTCTTCGTCTCAATCGGTTCCTCATGATATAATTCCACTGCCATTTCTTCATCATACAGCTCTTCCACACAAAGATCTAGGGAAAGCAGCGCACGCATACTCAGCTTTCTGGAATTAACCATATCGATACTCAAGTCTTCCAGTTTGGACCGTATCTCTACATTGTCCCCATTCTGCACACCGTCCATGTACACCTGTTCCTCAAACGGAAGCTGACCGTCGATCCGGCTTACCGCCCCATCCGCCGTCACATACAGGATATGAAATTCGACTTTCCCTTTCACATTGACATGGTCTTCCGATGTTTTGATTTCGTCAGTCTTCACTTCCCCTTTCTGCAAAATGATCCGCTCCATGTCCGGCTTCTGATCCGGCACGTTTCTGTCATCCTCCAATGTGATCTGTGTTGCTGCCTTACACTTTATACGATCCATATGTATATTTTTTTTCACCAATTCCATAAAAATACCTCCCTGCGTCTCCTTACACTAAGGTATGAAACAGGAAGGTCCTTTATTCCTGAAGCTCGCAAGACAAAGCTCCATATTTTAATTCAGCCGCTTAGTTCACGCAGCCGATGAGCTCATGGACATCTTCTATGCCATATCGGCGCATATATGCCTCAATGCCGTCAATCACTTCCGTGCAGGCACAGGGATTGATAAAATTCATCGCCCCCACACTGACCGCCGTCGCTCCGGCCATCAGAAATTCCACCGCATCTTCACCGCTCGCAATTCCTCCCATGCCGATAATCGGTATCTTCACCGCCTTGGCACACTGGTATACCATCCGCACTGCGACCGGTTTGATAGCAGGACCGGACATCCCGCCTGTCTTGTTGGCTAACACAAACTTTCTTTTATGAATATCGATCTTCATTCCGGTAATCGTGTTGATGAGCGAAAGCGCATCGGCCCCGGCCGCCTCCGCAGCCCTGGCCATCTCCGTAATATCGGTCACATTGGGACTCAGCTTCATAATCACAGGCTGGCGGGCCTTTTTCCTGATCTGTGAGGTAATATCATACAGCGCGTCTGCGCTTTGTCCGAAGGCAATGGCGCCTTCCCTGACATTCGGACAGGAGACATTGATCTCCAGCATGTCCGTCTTTGTATCTCCGAGTTTCTCCACGACATCCAGATACTCCTCCACGGTCTTCCCGCACACATTGACGATCACTCTCGTATTAAACTGTTCCAGAAATGCAAGATCCCGTTCGATAAAAACTGCTACACCCGGATTCTGTAAGCCAATGGCATTGAGCATACCTCCGTATACTTCCGCGATACGGGGCGTGGGGTTACCCGGCCACGGCGTGGAGGCCACGCCTTTTGTCACGACAGCGCCCAGCCGGTTCAAATCTATAAATTCCCCATATTCCATACCGGAGCCAAAGGTTCCGGAGGCTGTCATCACCGGATTTTTAAATGTTATGCCTGCAATCGTTACTTCCGTATTCATTTCAAATATCCACCTCTCCCGCTTCGAACACCGGTCCATCCGTACAGATTCTTGCATTGTTCACATGAGAATGCCCGTCCTTCTTCGTTGTTTTGCATACGCAGCCGAGGCAGGCGCCAACGCCGCACGCCATGCGCTCTTCCAGTGAAAGATAAGCCCTGATCCCGACATCCTGCGCATACGCTTTTACAGCCCGCAGCATTGGCATCGGTCCGCAGGCATAGATCACATCCGCCGTAAGTCCCTGCGCAGCGATGGCGTCCATCACATTTCCTTTCGTCCCCTCACTGCCATCTTCCGTAGCAGCATAAAAGGTCCCATATTGTTCAAAATCTTCTTTTAAAAACAGATGCCTGTCCCGGTACCCGGCGATCACTGTTTTCTCTCCCGTCAGCTCTTTCGCAAGCTGTAACATCGGGGGAATCCCGATCCCGCCGCCGATGAGAAAGGTTCGCCTTCCTTCTGCCGCCTCAAGCAAAAACCCGTTGCCAAGCGGTCCCATAACAGCAATGGTATCCCCCTGCCGGTAAGAAGCAAACTCTCTTGTCCCCTTGCCTGCAATCCGGTACACGATACGCAGCCGTTCCCCTTCCCGATCGGTCTCGCATATACTGATCGGCCTCGGCAGAAGCGTACTCTCCGCCTGCGGATAGACGGCAATAAACTGTCCTGGTCTGGCAGAAACCGCCAGACTTGTCCTGATCCACATATCAAAAATATCCGGCGCCATCTCTTTCTGAGAGAGGACTGTGCCCCATTCCTTCTTCTTTTGCATCATAGATCTTCCTTTCTGTCTCCGCTCATTTGTTGATGCTCGTTTTATTTCTGCTCATCCTGTTCCTCTCGATAGACGAAATTTCCATCGCAGATCGTCGCTTTGACTTTTCCGCTGACCTGTCTGCCTGTAAACGGAGAATTGCACGATTTGGACGCGAATTTCTCTATCGCGTGACAGCGCTCCGGATCGAAGATTACAAAATCAGCCGGTCCGCCTTCAGACACATATCCCCGGTCGAACCCATACAGTTTCGCCGGATTCCATGTCATCTTTTCCAGCAGCTCCATCATTGTCAGACAGCCGTCCTTCACCAGCGTTGTAATTCCAAGAGACAATGCGGTCTCCAGCCCGATGATCCCGCTTGGCGCTTCTGTGATCGCTCTCTCCTTCTCCTGTCTGCTGTGAGGCGCATGATCGGTGGCAATCAGATCAATCGTTCCGTCCCGAAGCCCCTCGATAATCGCCAGTCTGTCCGTCTCCTGCCTGAGCGGAGGATTCATTTTTGCAAGCGTACCATAGCGGATGACATCCTCCTCCGTCAGCGTAAAATGATGCGGCGTCGCCTCCGCGTGAACGGAAATGCCATCCGCCTTTGCCCGGCGCACAAGCGCAACCGCCTCTTTGGAACTGATGTGCTGGATATTGATGACAGCGCCGGTCCGCCGCGCCAGCGCAATATCCCGTTCTACCATATCGATCTCCGCTGCCCTGCCCGAGCCGCCGATGCCGTAATGATCCGCTGCCCGCCCGGCATTGATGCCATTCTCCGAGATGAAACAGGGATTTTCTTCGTGAAAGCTGAGAACAGCGCCCAGGACCGCTGCCTCCTCCATCGCCTGCCGGGCCATGGCATGGTCTACGATCGCTTTCCCGTCATCTGTAAATCCGGCAGCCCCGGCCTGCAATAATTCTGACATATTTGTCAGTTCTTTTCCCTTCATCCCCTTTGTGACCGCGCAGCAGCTCTCCACATGGATTCCCGTACGGCTGCCCTTTTCCAGAACATAGGAAAGTGTCTGCGCATTATCCACAACCGGGTCCGTATTGGCCATCAGTACGACCGTCGTAAAGCCGCCTCTGGCCGCTGCCCGGCTCCCGCTCAGAATGTCTTCTTTATACGTATAGCCGGGATCACGGAAATGCACATGTACATCGATCAGTCCCGGCGCCACAATAGCTCCCGCAGCATCGTACTGCTCAAGCTCCGGCATATGCAAAAGTTCCTTCCATTCCTGCGCGCTGCCGATGCGCACGACTTTCCTTCCCTCGATCAGAATATCTTTCTGCGCGTCCTGTCCGGACCGTGGGTCCAGTAAATGTCCGTTTTTTATCAGAAGCATTTCCCGCTCTCCTTTGTCTTTCCTCTGCATGTTATGTATTGAAAGTTTACTCAAATACAACCGTTTTATCCAGCTTCTCCAGCTTCACGACGATGTAGGGATAAGACGGACTCTTTTCCTTCGCTTCCTCCGCCGACGGCCCAAGCAGATTCGTGTGGATATAAATGGCATTCTCCGTCTCATAAAGCTCTGTCACCGAAATACTGTAACCGCCTGTCGGCTGCTTGCCATAGCCGACACAGATGTACATGCTGTTCTCATCCATAAAGGTCAGCTTAAAGCTCTCCTCTTTTTTGCCCTCCACAATCGTTTGCAGTTCTTCCGGAAGTTCCTGCTCCGGCACTACCGTAAACTTCAGATCCTGCAGCTTTTTTGTTCTGCCCTGCTCCTCGCCGCATCCCATGAGCAAAATCGTCATCAGTACAACCAGTGCCGTCTGTATCATTTTTCGGTCCATATTTCCACTTCTGTCTGTTTTTTCTATCCAATATATGGAATTTGCGTTATCTTTATGTCAGAGACAGTGCCTTTCCATGAATGAAATAAATATACAAAATTATCAGTATGTATATTTAAAATCTGGAATCCGTTGCACATTACTGCCCACTTGGATATAATAAAAAGGTACGCAAAACGCGGTTTATTCCGCCTGAGGAGGTTTTTTTACATGTTTCGTTTTCTTATGACGGCAGGTTTCGTGGTTCTCTTTTTAATCTTCAGTATCCCACTGCTTATCATTGAATGGGTGATTGGAAAATACAATCCGAAATTAAAAGACAGAAGCTGTCAGAAGATCGTCCAATGGGCATTTTCCACGTGCACATCTCTCGCCGGTGTCCAGGTGGATTACATCGGTCTCGAACATATTCCGGAAGAAGGCTCTTTTCTCTATGTCAGCAACCACAGGAGCTACTTCGACATTGTACTTACTTATCTTTGCTTTCCCCGGCCCACCGGCTATGTGGCAAAGGTTGAGATGGGCAAAATTCCTCTGCTCTCCACATGGATGAGCAATATCCACTGCCTCTTTCTTGACCGTAAAAACATCAAGGAAGGTATGAAATCGATCGTAAAAGGGATCAACGAGATCAAGTCCGGCACTTCGATCTGTATTTTTCCCGAGGGAACCCGGGGCACGGAGCCGGATCAGGTTTTGCCGTTCCATGAAGGAAGTTTCCGCATCGCGGAAAAGGCAAAATGTCCGATTATCCCGATCAGTATTACAAACTCCGCTGCTGTCTGGGAAGATCACCTGCCTTTTATGAGAAAAGCGCATGTGATCATTGAGTTCGGAGAACCGATTCTCCTGGACACACTTTCCAAAGAAGATCGGAAATTCCTGGGCGCCTACGTGAGAAAGCTCATTTTAAATATGAATTTCAAGAATAAGGCCATGATCTGATCTTCAGCTTTTCTTTTGATCCAGCATCTTTATAATTCTGGAAAACTGCATACTGTGTGACGCCTTGACAAGCGCTGTGATATGATAGGAAAACAGATTTTCGTTTTCCAGTTTGCAAAGCAGCGCTTCCAATGTCTCGAAGTAGAGGACGAATGTATTATTCATTGTCCTCTCTTTTGCTTTACAGGCTCCCTGATACAGATAACGCGCCAGCCTGCCGACACAGATCAGACCGGTGATCTTTTTTTCCACCGCATAGGCTCCGATTTCCCGGTGATACTGTGCTTCATTCTCACCAAGCTCTCCCATGTCGCCCAGGACAGCGATCGTCTTGCCGCTCACACGGCTGAGCATATCGAGCGCCGCCCGCATGGATACCGGATTGGCATTGTAGCAGTCATCAATCAGCGTCAGACTCCCGTATGTGACGATATTACTGCGGCCGCCTACTGGCGTTACCGCGGCGATCCCGGCGGCAATCTCTGCCTCCGTCAGCCCATACTGTTCCCCGATCGCTGTTGCAGCCAGTGCATTCCGTATCATATGTTCCCCGGGCAATGGGATCTCTGCCAAAAAGCGGCCGCCGTCTCTGCAGATCATCACATCACAGCCTGACAGCCCGTGATCCTCCGTCACTTCCGCATAATAATCATTCTGATGCCCCAGACCGAACCGCACCGGCCTTTTATGTTTCACCCGCTCGATCGTCCGCAGCATATCATCATCTCCGTTGACATATACCGTGCTCTCTTCACTGGCATACTCAAAAATTTCGGATTTTGCCTGTAAAATCCCCTGCCGGGATTTCAAAAATTCAAGGTGACACTCTCCGATATTCGTTATGACACAAGTGTCAGGTTTTGCCATTTTACTCAGTCGGCGCATTTCTCCGAAATGATTGATGCCCATCTCCAGCACGGCGATCTCGTGTTCCCTGCGAATGCGCAGAAGTGTCAGCGGCACCCCTATTTCATTGTTATAGTTGCCTTCCGTCTTCAGTACGCAGTATTTTTGCGCCAGCACACTGGCTATCAGCTCTTTCGTACTCGTTTTCCCCACACTGCCGGTGATCCCGACTACGGGGATGTGCAATGTACTCCGATAATACTCCGCCACCTCTTTCAGCGCCTGAAAGGAATCCGCAACCTGAATAAAATTTCCCTCGATTCCGTCCGGGAGCGATTCACAGATGACACAGGCAGCCCCTTTCTCAAAGACATCAGCAATAAAACTGTGTCCGTCCACCCGTTCTCCTTTTGTGGCGATAAAACAATAGTCTTTTTCCACCAGACGCGAATCAAGTACTACGCCTTCCACTTCCCTCTGTCTGTCTTCTTCCTTTCCCTTATAAATACCGCCGCACGCCTTCGCGATACGCTCCAGTGTCATATTCTCCATCCTGCACTCCCCTGTTCCCATTCCATTCTCACTGATCAGACACAATGTTATTGCTTTCTGAGCGACACTTCGATCAGATGCTCACACAAACTTTCAAAGTCCATCCCCGCCGCCTGTGCCTCCTGCGGCAAGAGAGATGTCGGTGTCATACCGGGCAATGTATTTGCCTCCAGGCAGAAGATCTCGCCTTTTTCATTCATCATAAAATCCACGCGGGCATACGCCTTCAGCCGCAGCGCCCGGAATACAGCCTCCGCCGCCCGGCCCATCTTCTCCTCTGTCTCTGCCGGTATCTCGGCAGGGCAAGTCTCGATCGTACTGCCCGGCTGATATTTGTTTTTATAATCATAAAAACCCTGTAGCGGCGCGATCTCAATGACTGGCAGCGCCTTTCCCTCGATGACGCCCACCGAAAACTCCCGGCCCCTGATATACTGTTCCACTAAGATCTCACGCTCATATGTATAGGCTTCTTTTTTTGCCGCCTGATATTCCTGTTCATTCCCGCACAGATAGACGCCAACACTGGAACCCCCGCTGCATACCTTTACCACACAGGGAAATGTGACTGCTTCTTTTTCTTCCTCGCCCTGCTTCAGCGCAAATCCCTGCGGAGTCGGAATTCCATTTTGGAAAAACAGCTCTTTGGCCAACGTCTTATTCATGGCAAGCGCACTGCTCACATAATCGGCACCCGTATATTTGATGCCCATGAGATCAAACGCCGCCTGGATTTTGCCATTCTCTCCATTTTCCCCGTGAAGCGCCAGGAACACAATATCTGCCTGCTGGCAGAGAGCAATCACATGCGGCCCGAAAAAATTCTTTTCTCCGTCCGGCCGCATCGCCCTGATCTGA
This sequence comes from Lachnospiraceae bacterium JLR.KK008, assembly GCA_037015955.1. Taxonomy (NCBI): domain Bacteria; kingdom Bacillati; phylum Bacillota; class Clostridia; order Lachnospirales; family Lachnospiraceae; species Lachnospiraceae bacterium JLR.KK008. Next base: position 201,279 of record CP143548.1, on the reverse strand, counting down.
TCAAGATCCGGATTTTTATCATTAATTGTTCCGGTTTCTGCCGTCAATTCCCTGCTCATTTCAAATATATCTGTCAGGTCTCCTTCATACCCAAGATAGACATCAAGCAGCAGAGCCTGATGTCCCCGGCGGCAGAGAGCCTGATAGATCATTTTCCCGGAACATAACGACACATCTCTCTCCGGGCTGATCCCCCCGGCCAACACGACTATTTTCATCTGATTTCCTCCTGATATTCCTGCTACACTTTTATCATCACAGCCGTCTCTCTTATCCATTACTGAGCAGTTCACTCATCATAAAAAGAAACGCCGTATTTTCGACCGGGTTCTTCATTATATCATCGGTCTGCATCTCCTGCCCCTCCCAGTATGATACATGGCAGACGCTGTCCGGATTACGGCCCATCAGATAGTGAAAATGATTCTCGATCACAATATTATATTCATGATTGGTAATCACATGATTGACAATACAGATACGCATCATTTGCTGCAGAATCTCTCTTCTGTCCACCCGTTCCGTTTCTCCATAGACAAGAAGACTATTCTGCTTTGACACTTCCGCGATCTCTTCTGCTTCCTCCATGATCTTTCTGATAATCGCATCGCAAAGTTCCACATCCACTTTACTCTTTGTATTCATATAAGTGACCCCTCCGAAAAATTCCGGATCGGATAACTTCTCTTCCTTTGCAACACTGTTCCCCAAGTATTCTTCTGCCAGTCCCAGGTATTGCCTGCCGCCTGTCACCCGGTACAGCTCAGCCGCCGCAAAAGCGATCAGGCCGTCGGACACCGACAGATCTTTATTCGCATTCTTCCAGGCAGTCTCCGCCGCCTTCAGGCATTCACCCGCAAAGGCTGTGTCAAAACTTTTTGTCAGATAGGCATACTTCGCCAGAGTCGCGGCCCGGTATCCGCATACGATGCCATCAGTCTCTTCCTCCTGCGCAGCCTGATCGATCAGCCACTCCACCTCATAGCGGCATTCATCCAGAACATCCGGTATCCCATTGCCGCTCTCCGAAATGTCAGTATCATCCGTATATACTTCGGGAAACATCTCATAAGAAAACAGAAGCTGGCAGATACTGAGACAGGCACTGATCTCTTTTTCCGCCCCGGTTTCCTGCATCTGCCATCCGCCGCCACCGGTTTCTGTGCTCCTCATACCATGCAATTTCTCAAAGGCCCGCAGATAGAGAGAATAATACAGATTGTCATGGATAATAAACGGATACGACTCCCCGTATCTGTCTACCTGAATATAATAATCGCCCGGTTTTCTGAAATCAGAGAACTCGCCATAACTGTCAAATTCTCCGAGAGTATCCCCGTCGGTGCTCTTTTTCTTTACCTTACCGGTGTATACGACCTCACGTGTCTTTGCATCCCGCAGTGTAAAGGTGTCCGGCAGCTCCTTCCCATGAAAGATCACCGTTTTTTCGCTTCCGGGTTCATAGCCAAAGCAATCCGTCAGCACATTTGGTCTGGCCGCCGGCACTTCATAGGACACTTCTGCCTCCCCGCCTTGCGGCCCAAACCCATATTCCGTTGTTCCCAGCGCATAATCCGCACCGCCTCCGCTGCAACCGGTCAGAACGAGACACAGACAAAGCGCCGTTATTCTCCTTGCTATCCAAACAATTCTTCTTCGTTTCATTGTTATAGTATACTATTTTTACTACATTTGGTAAAGACCACAAAATCACTTCCTAAGGCTAAAACCCTTCCTTCCTGTACACGATCCTGCCGTCGATCACTGTCATCATTGTGTTCGTAAACACTTCCATCGGATTCCCGTCAAACACTGCAATATCTGCGTCTTTTCCTTCCTCCAGACTGCCGACGCGGTCGGATACACCAACGATCTCCGCCGCATTGCTCGTGATAGCCCGCAGCCCTTCCATCATGGGCAGTCCGGCCTTGACTGCCAGTCCCGCACAGATCGGAAGCGAGGCGATGATCGAGACCGGATGATCTGTGGTGATCGCTACTTTGACACCGGCAGCGCTCAGGATTCCTGCCGTCTTAAACGCCATATTCTGGACTTCGATTTTGCTGCGGCTGGCCAGATCAGGACCGACAATCGCCGAAAACCCGGATTCTTTGATCTCCTCAGCAATCAGATGTCCTTCACTGCAGTGATCAAGTGTCATCGAAAGGCCAAATTCCCTGGCGATGCGGATAGCTGTAAAAATATCATCCACTCTGTGCACATGAGCTTTCAGCGGAATCTTTCCTTCCAGCACAGGCAGCCATGCCTCATAGTGAAAATCCCGCTCAAACCCAGCCTCCTCCCCTTCCGCTCTTTTCTTCCGGTAGGCGGCTGCCTTTGTCAGCTCTTCCCGCAGCATGGCGGCAACGGCCATCCGGGTGGACGGAGACTTCCCCTGTCCGCTGTAATTGACCTTGGGATTTTCCCCGAATGCAATCTTCATTGCCGCAGGCGCCTTTACGATCAGATCATCGATCCGCCTGCCCTTTGTCTTTACGAAAGCAAACTGTCCGCCGACAACGTTCGCACTGCCCGGTCCGATCATTGCCGAAGTAATGCCTGCGCGCACGGCATCGTCAAACGCGGCATCCATGCTGTTGATCGCATCGACAGCCCGAAGCTGTGGCGTGAGCGGATCTACCGTCTCATTACAGTCATCCCCTTCCATCCCCTTTTTCTCCTCTGTGATTCCCATATGGCAGTGTGCCTCGATGATACCGGGCATGACCCAGCACCCAGCCGCGTCAATATAGATGTCTGTTTTCCGTTCCTCTTTCGTCCTCTGATCCTCCTCGCAGATACTTTCATACGTAAAGTCCTGCCCGACTCTGCGGATCTTCCCGTTCTCTATGGCGATACATCCTCGCTCCAACCTTTCCGGCATCGTTCCGGCCATCGGGTATAAAGTTCCGTTCGCAATAAAAAGCATACTATCACCTCTTTCTGTCAGTGAAGTAGTATGCTTCTTTTTTTTCATATTATTCTGTTTTATTGCCATCACGAAGATCCACTTTGCGCAGCAGATCCTCTTTTTCTTTCCTCGTGTATTGCTTGACTTCGTATTCTCTTCTCATAGCCTCCTGCCTGGTGGCAAATGTCTCATAATAGACAAGTCTGACCGGGGTGCGGCTCTTTGTGTATTTCGCTCCCTTTTTCGCATTGTGGGCGCGAACCCGTTTATCCAGATCATTTGTCCATCCTGTATACAGACTTCCATCACTGCATTCTACGATATAGGTATAACAAGCCATCTCTTTATCCTTTGTGCACACAATCTGTTGATTGCAGTCTCTTTTTCTGTCAGATGTTTCTATTCCAGACTGTTGAGCGGATTGACCGGCACTCCATCCTTTGTCAGTTTGAAATATACGTTGGGGCCTTCCACACTATAATATTTCGTTGGAGCCGCTACCACACCGAGCACATCCCCGGCGCTCACGACATCCCCCTGCAATACTATAATATCCTCTAACTGTCCGTAGGTCAACTCATATCCATTGCCGATGTCTACCGTCACTCCGCGCCCGATCTCCGCATCCTCAAACACAGAGAGCACTTTTCCATCAGCGGAAGCCGTAATGTTTTCTCCCTCTGATGCCGCAATGATAATGGCAGGGCTGTATTTATACTGCTGCAGCGTCGGGAAATAAACGGTCTTATCCATACTGTAATTGATCAGTACGTTACCCGCTACCGGCCAGCCAAGGTTGTCCTTTTCATGGAAAGACAGCGCCCTTGTCGCTTCCATAGATGCGGTCTCCATAGCGTCCTCCGCTGCCACATTGTCTGTCAGCTCCGTATCCTCCATGGCCTCTCTGGCAATATCTCTGTTTGCGCTCTCTGCCTCCGGACTTTCGCTCTCTTTTTTCTCATCCTCTTTTTCAGCGCTCCATGTATTCTCTACATCACCGGAAGAGGCCTCCTGGAAATTCGGATCATAGTCCAGATCATCGCCTTTCGCCGTGTCGGCCTGTGCTTCTTCCTCCACCGACTGGGCAATCTCTTTTGTCTTATCCTCCGTCTTTTTCTCCAAAGTGCTCATGTCAACGATATAACCGTCTTTTTCTGCCTCATTCTTTTCTTTCACATAAAAACCGGTCATAGTCAGAGCAGTCAGGACAAATACCGAAGAAACTAACATAATAATTCTTTCTTTTCTCATCGTGGAACGATGTCTTCTCATGCTTATCACCTCATCCCTAGTCTTACCACTTCCGGTCGCTTTATTCAGTTTTTTACAATTTCACATTCGGCAAAAAAATATTGCAATATTTCCTGATAATCCTTTCCTTCCGCCGCCATCTGGCCTGCCGTATAAAGGCTCATGCCAAGGCCGTGTCCTACCCCTTTTGTGATAATATGCAGCTCCTTTTCTTTCTCCTCAATCGTAAAACAGGCAGAGGCAAGTGACAGCGCTTCACGAAATGTTTCTCCTGAAACTGTTTTCCCGTTCCAGACAGCCTGTTTCACATATCCCGCACTGTCTGTTTCCAGTGCGACCTCCTGCCATACGATCTCTTCCCCGGTCTCAAAGAGTTGTTGCAACAGTCGTTGATATTCCTTCTCGCTGACGATCGTTTCCTGCCGGTAATCTGCTGCGAACACATCCTGTCCACAGGCGACAGTCTTTAAATATGGAAAATTCTTTGTTCCGGAAATCTCGTCCGCATCTCTCGTCTGTCCGGCACTGACCGGAAAAAAAGGCAGCTCCACCGGCGCTCCGTGATAACAGAGCGTCTGTCCCTCTGTGGCCTCGACCGCGGCTTTCAGCCTCCCATACTGTTTTTCGTAATCGTCTCCCCATTTCTCATTCATTTCTTCCCTTGTCAGACTTGCCTGACATAATGTCTCATATGAAATCTCACTGCTGCCCTCTTCCCCCGACATCCACTCTACATTGGTTCGCAGGATCACCGCCTGCGCCTTGCACGCTTCCGGTGCGAAATCGTCCGGTACGCTGACCGCCAAAGCGCCGATCAGATATTCTCCCAGCGGAATCTTTTCCCGCCCCGCCGCGCTTTCTCTGACGATCGTATGATTACTTTCACTCGATTTGATGCCATCAGCAGAAAATCTGCCATGAAAAAACAGATAACAGACGGTCAGTCCCACAAAAAAAAGAACTGCTGCCGATGATTTTGCAGAATCGGATACAGTTCTTTTTTTGTTTCTGCGAATTCGTCTCATGAAAATCCTCAGTCAAACAGCTTTCTGTCCTATTATATGAGATTTCCGGAGATTTTTATTCATTTCTCTTAGTTTTAGTTTTTTGTTTGCTATTACATATTATTATATATTTATTTTGCCATATCTACATGCTGCACCGTGCCTACTCCGCCGTTTTCATACAGAAAAATACCTGTACTGCGAATGACGCCGTTTGTCTGGTTATCCCGCAGAGAATTCAGTGAAAAATTTGTAGACTGGTTTTTCAGACAGATCGCACCGATCCCCTTATCGGAAATATGATAGAGCTGGTCTTTTCCGTTCTCGTCTTTCGTCCAGATCAGCAGCTTGCTCCATATCTCGTCATTCTCATCAATCCAGCCGTTGCCGTCGCTGTCGTATTGCGCCAGATCTTCAAACCCATTGCCAGACTGAGGCCCGAATAATTCATTGCCGTCATTGATCTTTCCGTCGCCGTTTTTGTCCAATGCCAGATAACCGCTCCCCGCATTCAACTGGGAAACGCGATCTAAAATGCCATCGCCGTCAATGTCAAACAGGAACTTCTGATCGGATACCGAAGCGATATTGCTGTCCAGATTGATCACAAGCGGATCGCACATACTCACATTCCGGTACATCATCTCATAGCTCTGTTCATACGTATACTGAAAGCTGCGGCTCATCTCCATATCCAGATTAAAAGTGATCTCTCTGCCGTCCGCAGTCACCACCTTGCCCGTTGTCTGGAAGGATGTCGCCTCTTCCTCCATATAGGTCTCTTTGAAAGAGTATGATAATTTGGTCGTCGAAACTGTCGGCATGGAGAGATCTCCACTGTCCGGCATACCGGCAGGACGTCTGTTCTGACTCCCTGAGAAAAGCCCCATCAAAAACTGGATACACTGCTGCCTGATCCTGTCAAGCGCCTCCAGTTCATTTCTGTTGGAAATCTTCGTAATACCGGTAGAGCGGAATCTGTTTCGCAGAGACATCTGCTCCTCCTCGCTCATTCCCTTGCCGGTCTTTTTCTCTTCTGCACCGTCTCCTAATAACATGCCGCGGAAATTCAGGCTTCCTTCCCTTTTTTCCAGGCCGCCAGTATATGTCTGGCTAGTAAAAGCAGAGGTTTTTCTTCTCACAGAAGTATACCTCCTCGCGGATTCCATTCCTATTGTGCTGGAACTAATGCGCAATCTTACCCCCATTCCCTGATGTCCCGATTCCGTGGCTTCCCTCCCTGTCCTCCTGCGAAAAAAATGGTATCTGACAAAGGACCTCCTGTCCCTTATCAAATACCATCCATGGTCTATCAGCATCTTATATTTTCTGAAGAAGCGTCGGCCCTGCGCCTCTCTTGTGCTTTATATATCGACACCGCAGACGAAAACTTTAGATTCTGTTGTAATTAATGAGGCAGCCTTTCAAAATGATCTGCCGCTCTTCCCCTGTCATTTCTCCGAGACGAAGGGTGAATGGAGTCAGCTGACCGTCTCTCACCACATATGCTCTGATCTCACACTCCGCCTGTTCCACTGCCGTCCTGATTCCCGGAAGGAACAGATAATCCAGATTATGAAACGGAAGTTCTCCCTGATCGATCAGAAAAGGAAGCATTCCCCAGTTGATCAGATTTGAGCGATAGCGCTTCGTGGCATACTCGTTGGCAATGTTGGCCCAGCCACCGAGCACTTTCTGGCAGGAAGCTGCCTGCTCTCTTGCGGAGCCATCTCCTGGCTTGACCGCAAAGATTGTAGAGCCAAAACCGATCTCCTGTGGAGCAAACTCTGCAAAGGTCTTCTCCGGGAACGCAGCAGCGATTGCTTCCAGTACCGGGCGCAGTTCCTTTGTCTGCTCCATCGGATCTTCTCCCAGTTCCACCGCCCTCTGTGCTCTCTGAATCTCCTTGGCCCGCCCCACATACCGCGGGTCTTTTCTGGAGAGTGTAAACTCTGCCAACCCCAGCGGATTTGAACGATAGGAGGAAGTCTCCCCGGAAGGAATCAATTCATCGGTTGTTGTCACCGGATCATGAATCTCCGAGACGACCTTTAAGATCAGATCTTCCGGAAGCGCCGTCATCTCCGGCCAGTCCTTAATATTCGGCCCAAGCTGTATCTCCACGGACGCATCCGCTTCTCCTTTTGAGTCAAATACTCTGTTTGCATATATTTTTGAATCAAAATAGTATTGATAGTGGTTCCACGTCCCGTCAAACTCTGTCGCCGGCGTAAGCACCCCTTTGTTGGCAGCCGTCGCCGCGATCGATCTCGCATCCATCAGTGCCACCGAAGAGATCTGACCGTTTTGCAGCTTGGAACCTTCCCGGTTCGGGAAGTTACGTGTGGAATGGCGGATGCTGAACGCGTTGTTTGCCGGCGTATCTCCGGCGCCAAAGCACGGCCCGCAAAAAGCAGTTTTCAGCACAGCTCCCGTCTCCAGCAGCGTCGCCGCACAGCCGTTTTTGATCAGCTCCATATAGATCGGCATCGACGCCGGATAGACACTGAGTGTGAATCCGCCTGAGCCGATACTCACATTTTTGAGGATGTCCGCAGCAGCGCAGATATTTTCAAAGCCGCCGCCGGCGCAGCCGGCAATGATCCCCTGATCGACATGGAATTTTCCGTCCCATACTTTCTCTTTCAGGGAATATTCCACCGCCCCATCCAGACTGACGAGTGCACGCTTCTCCACATCTGCGATCACATCTCCTAAATTCCGGTTGACCTCATCGATCGTGTACGTATTGCTCGGATGAAACGGCATTGCGATCATCGGTTCCACCTTGTCCAGCTCTACCGTCACCAGGCCGTCATAGTATGCAATCTCTCCCGGCTCCAGTCTGACATAATCTTCACTTCTGCCATGTATCTCATAAAACTGCCGGATCGTCTCGTCGGTCTTCCAGATTGAGGACAGACAGGTCGTCTCCGTCGTCATCACATCGATGCCGATGCGGAAATCAGCACTCAGCTTTTCCACTCCCGGCCCGACAAATTCCATCACTTTATTGTTGACATAACCATTCCCGAACACTGCCCCGATAATAGCCAGCGCCACATCCTGGGGACCTACTCCCGGTCTCGGTTCGCCGGTCAGACAGACGCCCACGACTTGCGGCAGATTGATGTCATACGTCTGCCCAAGGAGCTGTTTGACAAGCTCCGGGCCGCCTTCCCCCATTGCCATCGTACCGAGCGCGCCATAACGCGTATGGCTGTCGGAGCCGAGTATCATTTTCCCGCCTGCCGCCAGCATCTCTCTCGCATACTGATGAATGACCGCCTGATGCGGCGGCACATAGACACCGCCATATTTCCTCGCACAGGACAGGCCAAACATATGATCGTCCTCATTGATCGTACCGCCGACCGCGCAGAGCGAATTGTGACAGTTTGTCAGTACATAAGGCATCGGAAACCGCTCCAGCCCTGACGCTCTCGCAGTCTGGATAATACCTACAAACGTAATGTCATGGGAAGTCAGCTTGTCAAATTTGATCTTCAGCTGATCCATATTGCCGGACGTATTGTGATCGGCAAGAATCCCATAGGCTATCGATTGTTTTGCCGCTTCTTCTTTTGTCATGCTTTTCCCTGTCAGGCTTCTGATTTCATCTTCCGCCCGGGCAGAGTCTTCCACGATCTGCTCTCCGCGGATCAGCCAGGCTCCGCCTTCGGATAAACGTACCATAACTTTTTGTCTCCTCCTATTTATAAGACGACCTTATCCAGGTGCCACATCTCATCCACATACTGCTGGATCGTACGGTCGGACGTAAACTTGCCGGAACATGCCACATTGAGGATCGCGCTCCGCGCCCAGCCCGCTTCATCACGATAAGCATCTTCCACCTTTTTCTGTGCCTCTGCATACGCACGGAAATCTTTCAAGATGAAATATGTGTCTGCCTTGGAAGTGCTCCGCGTATTTAACAGAGAATTATACAGATCCCGGAACAACTCCGGATTGTCATGGGCAAAGGTACCATTGATGAGCTGCATCAACACTCTGCGAATATCCGGATCATTGTTAAAGATCTCCATCGGATCATATCCGCCAAAGTTCTCGTACTGGATCACTTCATCGGAACTGAGCCCGAAAATAAACGCATTTTCTTCCCCGACCTCTTCCACGATCTCTACATTGGCGCCGTCCATCGTACCAAGTGTCAGCGCTCCGTTGAGCATAAACTTCATATTACCGGTTCCGGAGGCCTCTTTGCTGGCCGTGGAGATCTGCTCGGAGACATCCGCTGCGGCAAAAATCCACTCCGCATTCGATACGCGATAGTTTTCGATAAATACGACTTTCAGCTTACCCTGAATATCCGGATCATTATTAACCACATCCGCCACGGCGCTGATCAGCTTGATCGTCAGTTTTGCGATCTTGTAGCCTGCGGCCGCCTTGGCGCCAAAGATAAAGGTACGCGGATAGAATTCCATCTCCGGATTATCCTTGATCTGATTGTACAGATACATGACATGCAGAATATTCAGGAGCTGTCTCTTATATTCATGAAGTCTCTTGACCTGAACGTCAAAAATAGAACGAGGGTCCACATCAACACCGTTATGCTCCTTAATATAGGAAGCAAGACGAATCTTATTGCGGTATTTGACATTCATAAACTCATGCTGCACCTTTTTATCATCCGCATAGAGTGCCAGTTTATGGATCGCCGGAAGGTTGGTGATCCATTCGTTTCCGATCTTTTCCGTCACCCATTTAGCAAGCAGCGGATTCCCATGCAGCAGGAACCGTCTCTGCGTGATACCGTTTGTCTTATTATTAAATTTCTCCGGCATCATCTCATAAAAATCCTTTAATTCCTGTTTCTTCAGAATTTCCGTATGCAGTCTCGCCACACCGTTGACCGAATATCCGGCTGCGATAGCAAGATGTGCCATCTTCACCTGTCCGTCGTAGATGATCGCCATCTTGGCAACCTTATCTGCATTGCCCGGATATTTCCGGCGGATCTCTTCAATAAATCTGCGGTTGATCTCCTCGATGATCTGGTAAATACGGGGAAGCAGTCTTGAGAACAGCTCGATCGGCCATTTCTCCAAAGCCTCCGCCATAATCGTATGATTCGTGTAGGCACATGTCTTTGTCGTCACTGCCCATGCTTCATCCCAGGTCAGATAATATTCATCCATCAGCACACGCATCAGCTCGGCAACCGCAACCGTTGGATGGGTATCGTTAAGCTGGAAGGTCGCTTTCTCATAAAATTTGCGAATGTCGGTATGACTTCTCATATATTTTGCCACGGCTTCCTGCACGGAAGCGGAAATAAAGAAATACTGCTGTTTCAGCCGCAGCTCCTTCCCGGCATAGTGATTGTCATTCGGATACAATACTTCCACTATGTTTCTTGCCAGATTCTCCTGCTCGACGGCCTGATGATAGTCACCCTTATCAAAGGAGTCCAGACGGAAACACTCGATCGGCTCTGCGTCCCAGATACGCAGCGTATTGACATTGCCATTGCCATATCCGATGATCGGCAGATCATAAGGAATCGCCCGTACGGACTGATACCCTTCCTGCACAAAATGCTGTCTGCCTGTCTCATCCGTGCGGACATTCACATATCCGCCAAACTTGACTTCTTTTGCATACTCAGGACGGCGCAGCTCAAAAGGATTACCGTCCACAAGCCAGTTATCCGGCACTTCAACCTGATAACCGTCTCTGATCTCCTGCTTGAACATCCCGTAACGGTAACGGATACCACAGCCATACGCCGCATAGCCGAGCGTGGCGAGAGAGTCAAGGAAACATGCCGCCAGACGGCCCAGACCACCATTACCGAGCGCTGGATCCGGTTCCTGATCTTCCACGAGATTGATGTCAACGCCCAGTTCTTTCAGCGCCTCCGCCGCCTCATCATATGCCTGCAGGTTGATCATATTATTGCCGAGCGCTCTTCCCATGAGGAATTCCATAGACATGTAATATACAATCTTCACATCCTGTTTTTCATACGCTTTCTGGCTGTCCATCCAATGATCGACGATCGCATCTTTGATCGCATAGGAAACGGCCTGAAAGATCTGCTGAGGATTGGCTTCCTCCAGCGTTTTACGATACAGAGTCTTTACATTATACAGCACGCTGCGTTTAAACAGTTCTTTGTCAAATTTAAGTTTCTTTACTTGTTTCTTAACCATGTTGCTCTCCTCTTCGTTCTGTTTGCCTCAGGTCAAACGATAACAGTTTTCTTCAATCTTTTTCATTATGCCAGTTCGCATAAATATTTGCAAGTATCGCACCGGAAATATTGTGCCATACGGAAAAAATCGCCCCTGGCACGGTCGCCATCGTCAGATCCGGGAAAGAGCTGCCTGCAAGGCTTGTCGCCAGACCGGAATTCTGCATCCCGATCTCGATCGACAATGCCTTCGTCTTCTCCGGCGTCGTCTTCAGAATGCGGCCAAGTACAAAGCCGCAGCCATATCCGAGCAGATTATGCAAAATGACAACGACAAACACAATCGCCCCTGTTGTCAGAATCTTCTCTGAGTTGGCAGATACGACAGCCGCCACAATCATCACGATCGCCGTGACTGAAATCAGCGGCAGCACTTCCACACATTTCTGCGTGGCCTTCCCGAAAAATTTGTTGATTACAAAGCCCAGTCCAATCGGAATGATGACGACTTTGATGATAGACAGAAACATACTGAGAATATCAACGGAAACGGTAGTCTTCAGCAGCAGATAGGTAATTGCCGGCGTAACAAACGGCGCCAGCAGTGTGTTGACGCTTGTCATACCGACGGATAACGCCACGTCACCTTTTGATAAAAAGGTCATCACATTGGAGGACGTACCGCCCGGACAGGTCCCTACCAGAATAACGCCTGCAAGAAGTCCGGCTTCCAGGCCAAATGCTTTCCCGAGCAGAAATGCCAGAAGCGGCATGATCGTAAACTGTGCGACACAGCCGATCAATATATCTTTCGGTCTCTTAAATACGACTGCAAAATCCGACAGCTTCAGCGTCAGCCCCATACCAAACATAACGATCATCAACAGCGGATTCACCCAGCTCGTTTTGATCCAGTTTAAGGATGAAGGCACAAATAGTGCCAATGCGGCGATTGCCAGCACAATAACCGCCATATACTTTCCCACAAGATTACTGGTCTTCCCCAGTACTTTCATAATCATTCTCCCTTTCTCATACTGTATACCCGCTTTATCGCTTCTCCACACCGATCATGACCGTCTCGCCGTTGATGTTCCACTCTTTCTCAATGGCTGACTCGCCGCCATAAGCGATCGCATCCGCCAGTACCTTCGCGCTGATGCCTGCCACATTTTTGTCCACGATCGCCGCGATCCGTTCGTTGCCCCGCACAGATACGGTAATATGGTCCATCACTTCAAATCCGGCTTCTTTGCGCATTGTCTGGATCTTACTGATAATTTCATAGACAAACCCTTCCTCGATCAGCGCTTCGGACAGATTCGTATCAAGTACAACTGTAATGCCGCCATAACTCTCGGATACAAAGCCCTCCACCTGCGCAGCATCGATCAGAAGATCCTCTTTGTCTAACACCTCTTCTTTGCCGTCCAGTGTGACCGTCAGCGTACCCTTCTCATTGATTTCGTCCATCGCCTGATTGCCGTCGATCGTTGCCAGCAGCTCTTTGAGCGCATTGATCTGTTTGCCAAACCGCCGTCCCAGCGTTTTCAGCTGCGGCTTGAATGTGTAGGAGGTGAAGTTTCTCACATCCTGTGAATAGACGACTTCTTTGACATTCAACTCATCTTCGATGATCTCTTTATAAAAATCAGAGAGTTCATTCTCCGCTTTCACGTACATCATGCCAATCGGCTGACGGTTCTTGATATTGGCCGTATTTCTCGCCGCACGTCCGAGAACGACTGTGGCGAGCACCGCTTCCATATCCTCCTCCAGTTTCGTGTCGATCACAGCTTTATCCGCAGCCGGGAAATCACACAGATGAATGCTCTCCGGTGCCTCTTTGTCAATGCTTCTCACCAGATTCTGGTAGATCTGTTCAGTCATAAACGGAACCATCGGCGCCGCAGCCTTGGAAACAGTCACAAGAGCCGTATACAACGTCATATAGGCATTGATTTTATCCTGTTCCATCCCTTTGGCCCAGAAACGTTCTCTGCCCCGCCTTACATACCAGTTGCTCATCTCGTCCACGAAATCCTGCAATGCTCTTGCCGCCTCCGGAATACGGTAATTGCCCAGATCGGCGTCAACGTCCTGGATGAGTGTGTTCAGCTTCGACAACAGCCATTTATCCATGACAGACAATTTATCATATTCCAGTTCATATTTCGTGGCGTCAAACCCGTCGATATTCGCATAGAGCACGAAAAAGGCATACGTATTCCACAACGTGCCCATAAATTTACGCTGTCCTTCCATCACGGCCTTGCCATAGAAGCGGTTCGGCAGCCACGGCGCAGAATTGATATAAAAATACCAGCGGATCGCATCGGCGCCGTATTGGGACAAGGCCTCAAAGGGATCAATGGCATTGCCTTTGGATTTGGACAGTTTCTTTCCGTTCTCATCCTGTACATGTCCCAGTACGATCACGTTCTCATAGGGCGCCCGGTTAAACAGTAACGTCGATTCCGCCAGCAGAGAATAGAACCACCCTCTTGTCTGGTCGACCGCCTCGGAAATAAACTGTGCCGGAAACTGCTGCTCAAATAAATCTTTATTTTCAAACGGATAATGGTGCTGGGCAAACGGCATCGCCCCGGAGTCAAACCAGCAGTCGATCACTTCCGGCACACGGTGCATTTCACCACCGCACTGCGGACACTTGATCGTAATCGCATCGATATACGGCCTGTGAAGCTCTACCGTTTTTGCCTCAGGGTTGCCGCTCATCTGTTCCAGTTCCTGCCTGCTGCCGATCGCGTGCATATGGCCGCAGGAACATTCCCACACATTCAGCGGCGTCCCCCAGTATCGGTTTCTGGAAATTCCCCAGTCCTGAATATTTTCCAGCCAGTCTCCAAACCGCCCTTTGCCGATCGATTCCGGAATCCAGTTGATCGTATTATTATTGCGGATCAGGTCATCTTTCACTGCCGTCATCTTGATAAACCATGACTCCCGCGCATAATAAATCAGCGGTGTGTCACAACGCCAGCAGAATGGATAGTCATGCTCGAACTTCGGCGCGTCAAACAGCTTTCCTTCTTTTTCCAGATCTTTTAAAATATCCAGATCGGCATCCTTCACGAATTTCCCCGCATAAGGCGTCTCTGCCGTCATATTGCCTTTGCCGTCCACAAACTGTACAAACGGAAGATCATATTTCCTGCCCACCTGCGCATCGTCCTCACCAAAGGCAGGAGCGATATGAACGATACCGGTACCGTCCGTCATTGTGACATATGTGTCACAAGTCACATAATGCGCCTTTTTATGCTGTTTTGCCGCACCTTCACCCGCGCAGGCAAACAGCGGTTCATATTCTTTGTATTCCAGATCTTTTCCGGTATAAGTCTCCAGCACTTCACAGGCCGCCTTATCGGCTGCTTCATCCCCCAGTTTACCAAGCACCCGGTCCAGAAGCGCCTGTGCCATATAATAGACATAGCCGTCGGCCGCCTTTACTTTGACATAAGTTTCCCCGGGATTGACACAGAGCGCCAGATTGGAGGGCAGTGTCCATGGCGTTGTCGTCCATGCCAGGAAATAAGCCTCCTCATCCCTGACTTTAAAGCGCACAATCGCAGACCGTTCCTTTACTGCCTTATAGCCCTGCGCTACCTCATGAGAGGATAGCGGCGTCCCGCACCGCGGACAATACGGCACAATCTTGAACCCTTTGTAGAGCAGTCCCTTATCCCAGATTTCCTTCAACGCCCACCACTCGGATTCGATATAATCGTCATGATAAGTGACATATGGATCGTCCATATCCGCCCAGAATCCTACCGTGCCGGAAAAGTCTTCCCACATACCCTTATATTTCCACACGCTCTCCTTACATTTGGAAATAAACGGATCGAGCCCATACTCTTCAATCTGCTCCTTGCCGTCCAGTCCAAGGAGCTTCTCCACTTCCAGCTCCACCGGAAGTCCGTGTGTATCCCAGCCCGCCTTTCTCGGAACCATATACCCTTTCATCGTCCTGTAACGAGGAATCATATCTTTGATGACTCTGGTCAGCACATGTCCGATGTGGGGCTTTCCGTTGGCAGTCGGCGGCCCGTCGTAGAACGTATACGTTTCCCCCTGCTTCCTGCTCTCCATACTCTTCCTGAAAATATCATGTTCCCGCCAGAATTTCCCGACTTCTTTTTCCCTGTCCACGAAATTCAGGTCTGTAGATACCTTTTGGTACATTTGTTTTACCTCCTGAAAATATACTTTGAATTGGTTCCTCTCCGCGAACCGCACGTTTTTCTTTTTGTTATACAGGATTCAGAGGGCGAAGGCGCTTTGCTAAATCTTTGTGGGCAAATCGCACAAAATGTTCGCGAAGCAACCATTGCGAAGGAATATGAGATTTTCTTAATATTCCGTAAGACAGGCAGAAATTTCAGGACATGGATGTCCTAAAAAGCCCGATCTGAGCCCGGATGGCGAATATCGGGCGGTTTCGTCCGCTATCATAATTTTGTCGGAATATTTTAGAAAATCCATATGACAAAGCCTGATGTGAGAGAATATTTTGTGCAATTTGTCCTTACACATTTTTTATAGCGCCTTCGCCCTCTGAATCCTGTACAACAAAAAATCCCTGCCCGTAAAAGGACAAGGATAAATTCTCCGTGCTACCACCTGTTACACATACTCCCGTTTTCCATAAGAAATACGCCAGTCACAGCTGGCTCTGGAAATCCGGTCCATATGGCTTCCCATAACGGAGGAACACCGTCTGCGTTTACTCTGCCTCTGCAATACAAATACATTTCAACCCCGAAACTCAGAAGTGATCTTCAATCATTTCCTACTGGCGCCAGGCTCCCACCATCCCCGGCTCTCTGCTGCGTTCGAAAAAAATCTACTGTCTTCGTCATCGTCTTTTTCTCGTAAATATTATAAAACTGTGCTTTTGAGGATGTCAAGAAGAATATATGGGAAATTTTTGCTGTTCCGCTATGCGTTCATCATATTCCCTGCCGTAATTTCATTGATCAGTCTGTTTTTTTATAGTATGATAAGATTATAGTAATCCGAATAAATCCTCAAAAAAGGCAGGTGATGCGATTGGCAGAAAACCAGAGCCAATCTTTAAAAAACAAACAGACAAGAATTATAAAACGGACGATCAAGGACAGCGTCTTCACAAATTTGTTTCAGGATAAAAAATATCTGATTCAACTGTATAAAGCGCTCCATCCGGAAGATACTGATGTTACCGGAGAAGATTTGACAGACGTTACGATCCGCAATATTCTGACAGACAGTTTGTACAATGATCTTGGTTTTATGGTCGGCAATCGCCTGATACTCTTAGTGGAAGCACAATCCACATGGACGGTGAATATCATAGTCAGAGCATTCCTGTATCTGTCGCAAACCTGTCATGATTATCTGAAGCGGACAAAGCAGAACCTGTATAAGGGTAAAAAAGTACAACTGCCGTTGCCGGAAATCTATGTCATCTACACAGGCAGCAGAAAAGAAAGGCCCTCACAAGTATCACTGACAGAAGAGTTTTTCCACGGGCAGGAATGTTGTCTTGAAGTAAAAGTAAAAATGATCTATGACGGAAAGAAAGGAGACATCATCAACCAATATGTCAGTTTTACACAAGTATGCAACGCTCAGATCGCCCTATATGGCAGAACACAAAAGGCCATTTCAGAAACGATTCGCATCTGTAAAGACAGAAATGTGTTAAAAGAATATCTGGAAAGCAGGGAAAAGGAGGTAGTGGATATTATGATGGTATTGTATGAGGAAGAAGAAATCATGCGTTCTTATCTGGAAAGTCTGGAAAACGAAATGGAAGAGGCTCGTCAAACCGCAACACAACAAGGCTTGCAACAGGGCATACAGCAAGGCATACAAAAAGGCCTGCAGCAGGGCATCTATACCGCAGGTATTAAGACGGCAAAGCGTCTGCTCCAAATGGGGAAGCTCTCTCTGGAAGAAATCGCTGACGGAACCGGATTGTCTGTGGAGGAAGTGAAGCAATTAACAAAACAGTAATTTTATAAGACGCATCGTTTTTGTTCCATATTTTCCATTTCTTATCAAATTTTTGATCTTCTCTTTATTGTTATTCTATTCCATCCAGTAAGTATTCCTGTACCAGTTTCAGCGCCTCTGTGCGCTGTCGCGGATCACTGCGTGCCAGAAGGGACAGGATCTTTTCTTCCTCACCCGTCGGCTGTATCTGTGTATCAGCTTCATGGCTGTCTCCTTCAATCAGCTCGTCCAATGTCAGATCAAAGAAAGCCGCAATCTCCAGCGCCGTATGCAGAGAGATGCTGCATAATCCCCGCTCGACGTCTCTGAATTCTTTTTCTGTTCTACCCAGCTTTTGCGCCATTTCCTCACAGGTTATCTTTTTCTGCTCACGCAGGCTGCGAATGCGCCTCCCCGTTTCTGATTTATCATAAATAAATTCTGCCGTATACTCCATAAGTTTTTCCCACACACTCTATGTCAGATATTCTTCTAACATCTTTATGGCATGTTCCCGCTTTTTGGTCTCGCTGCGTCTGAGCATCGACAGGATAGCAGCGCTCTCCTGGGTGTGGACTGATTTTGAGGCTGTCCACCTGCCCTGCGCGAGATAGACCAGTGACAGACGATAGTACGAGGCAATGCGCATCGCCATACCGAGGGGCATATCCTTCTTTCCGGTCTCCGCCTCCATATAATCCTTCTCGCTGATGTGCAGATCTTCCGCCACTTTTTCCGGCGACAATTTCAGAAGAACGCGCAGGGTACGGATTCTCTCCCCCATATTGCTTCCGTCATCAGACCTTCTGCTCTCTTTCCCTTCTCTGCGTCCGACAATGCCTGCCGCTTTCAGCGCCGCCACTCTTTCTTCTTTTAAAAGTCCCTGTCGGTATCGGTCTTGCTGCGCCCGCACCCAGTTCGTCAGATCGTTTCCATCCGCCGTCATCACTTTTTCCGAGATCCGTGGCGGCAGCCGGTGATGTTCCGCCACATACGCTTTTGCACATTCCAGCATACGCTGCCAGTAAAGATCCTGTTCCTGCGCAATGCTCCAGACCATACCGATACCATCCAGCTTTTCGATCTCCGCTGATGTCAGTCTGCGCTTACCGGGCCGTTCATGATAACAGTCCCTTTGGCTGCAAATCCATCTGCCCAGCCGGATGCCTTCTTTCGTCGTATAATTCGCCGGAACTCTGAGATCCCCATGTCTCTCATAATAAATTCGGGCGATCTCATACCATTCATTCCAGCTGCGCGGCCGCGACATCTCCCAGCGCATTTGAAATTTTTCCAGCTCTCTGATCTGCATGGATGATAATTGCCCGGAAGCGTACTTCTGACGCTGCTCTATGAGCCAATATCCGAGGCGATAGGGCCCAATGGCATATTCTTTCGGAACATTCAGATGTCCGTATGTATGATAATATTGATCCGCCTGACAGATCCACTCTTCCCACGGAAACCGGTGTTCCAGTTTCCACACCATACCGATCGCTTCCAAAGCCGCTATCTCATCGGCATACAGCTGACCGTGAATCGATTTCACACCATTGTACTGTCCCCGTTTGCGTTCGATCCATCTGCCCAGTCGGTTCCCCTCTGCTGTTACATAGTCACACGGTACCAGGAGATCACCATACCTTTTCCGGTATGTCCTGGCATCCGTAAGCCATTCGTCGAACGTTCTTCTTTTACGTCTCTTGTTCCCTTTTCTCTCCGTATGTTCCATATACACAAGCCTCAACCGGTTTCCGCCATATCTGATCCGTTCCTTATTTTCCTGCGAATTCGCATGACAATCATCCTGCCCTTTCGGCGGCATCCTTTCAGTCACCGTGATCTCGTATCCACTCCCGCCAGAAATTCACATCCGTCTATCACTATGATGTCTCCGCATTGATAGGTACGGGCAGGCAATGTCATATGCCACAGTTTTTCCGACCATGTTGCCAGAGCCGACTTTTCAACTCCGTTCTTTGTCTTTACAGAAAGCAGACCGCCGTCCGCCGTCTTCACTGTCGTCGTTAATATCCTTTTCGGGCAGGTCAGCTCTTCTCTGGCATATGCCAGTCCTCTGGGACATTGATTTCCTGAGACCAGCACTTCACCCTCCCTGTCCCAAGACGTTGTCAGATGGCATCCCCGCGGACAGACAATACAGGTGAGAATCCCTGCCTGCGGAACTCCTTTGGGCAATGTGTGCGAAACCGGAGCACTGTATGTTTCCAGTGTTTCGTTTCTGATCGACCGGGCGGCATTTCTTCCGGCAGCTTCCCCTTCTGCCGATACGATGTCCGCCAGGTCCGACACTTTTCTGGCGTTTCCACAGACAAACACGCCCTGTATCTCTGTCTGCAGACACTCGTCCACACTGGCCCCTTTCGTCGTCTCATCGATTGCGATCCCTGCGTCTTTGACAATTTCATTTTCCGGAATCAGCCCCACAGATAAGATCAGCGTATCGCAGGGAAAGACCGTTTCCGTCCCCGGAATTATGCTGCCCGCCTCATTTACTCTGGCAACGTTCACACTTTCGATCCGTTTTTTCCCGTTGATCTGCGTCACCGTATGGTTCAGATACAGAGGGATCTGATAGTCGAACAGACATTGTCTGACATTTCTTTCCAGACCGCCTGCAACAGACCGTATTTCAAAGACAGCGGTCACCTCTGCTCCTTCGAGCACCAATCGCCTGGCCATAATCAGTCCGATGTCCCCCGAACCGAGAATGATAATCTTTCTACCCGGCATGAGGTTCCTCCGGTTAATCAGATTCTGTGCCACGCCTGCCGTATAAATACCGGCCGGTCTCGTCCCCGGTATCATCATGTTCCCTCGCGTCCGCTCTCTGCAGCCTGTGGCAAAGATCACTGCCTCCGTGCGAATGACCGATAACCCTTCCGGGGAACAGACGGTGATCCTTTTGTGACGATCCATCTGCAATACCATACAGCCGGTTTTGATCTCTATCCCCAGCGTTCTGGCCTCCTGCAACAGCCGGTCCGCATATTCCGGCCCGGTCAGCGCCTCTCCGTAGCGCAGAAGTCCGAATCCGTCATGTATGCACTGATTCAAAATCCCTCCCGGACTTTGTTCTCTCTCAAAGACGACAACATCATCGATACCGCTTCTTCTGGCGCTGACAGCGGCGGCCAGCCCGCCCGGTTCCGCTCCCACCACAGCCAGCTTTATATTTTCCATTTTTCCGAATGTGTTCATTTTACCCTTCCACAAAACAATTCCGTGCCAGTCTCCCGAAGCCTGATGTCTTCCGGCGCGAATCCATACTCATTGATCAATATATCTGCAATCCTGGCCATACAATATCCGCCCTGACATCTGCCGGTCATACACCTCGTCCGATTTTTGATCCCGGACAGCGTAACCGTCCCCAGAGGATTTTCGATCGCCAGTCTGATCTCCTTTTTCGTAACAGTCTCGCACCGACATATGATTTCCCCATATTCTCTGTCCGCTCTCACGAGCCTTTCCCGTTCTGTCAAAGGCAGTTCCCGAAACCGCTGGATCCCTTTATGAACCGGATTAAAGTCACTCTTCTCCGCAAGTTCCATACGACCCTGTAACAGTCTGGCAACATATCTGGCGATCGGCACGGACGCCGTCAGTCCCGGAGATTCAATGCCAATCAGATCTATGAGCCCTTTGCAACGCTCTTCCTCTTTGATTACAAAGTCCCGGAAGCCGCCTTCCTGCGGCGGCGCCTGCTTGGCCCGCAGTCCTGCATAGCTGCCGATCACAAGCCTCTCTGTCATCTGCGGGAGAAACTGCCCGGCCTCCTGCAGCAACCGGTCCATAACCTGTTTCGTCGTGGCAAAATCGTCCTCCCCGTCAATGTATTCCGCACTGGGACCAATAATAATATTGCCGTCAATCGTAGGCGTCAGATGTACGCCAAGTCCGCCTGCTCCTTTCCGCGGAGCAGGATATACCGGCGTATGTACATACTTCAGCGCCTCCTGATCCAAAATGAAATATTCTCCGCGGCATGGATAAATATGGTATGAGACAATCCCGAACAGGGCGGCCACAGTCGCGCTGTGTACGCCCGCACAGTTGATGACAAAAGATGTGCGATAAACACTGCCGTCCTTTGTCATAAGCAAAAATCCGGCGCCACGTCTCTGCACCTGTATCAGCTCCCTGTCAAAGAAGAAATCCACACCGTTGGCCTTGGCATTTTCCGCCAGAGCGACCGTGTATAAGAACGGATTGATAATCGCCGTGTTCGGAGAATGCAGCGCCATCATGCCGCCTACCAGCGGTTCCTCCCGGCGCATTTCTTCTCCGGGAATCAGTGCAAGTCCTTCACAGCCGTTTGCCTCTCCCTGCTCCAGCAGTCCCTGCAGAGTATCCACATCCTCTTCAGTGAACGCTGTCAGATATTTCCCGGTCTTCCGATAGGGTACGTCCAGCTCACGGCACAGTGTTTCAAATCCCTGGTTTCCCTCCACACAAAACCGTGCCATCAATGATCCCGGTTTATTATTAAAGCCCGCATGTACGACAGCCGAATTTCTTCCGCTTGTCCCACACGCCACATCCGGCTCCTTCTCCAGAACCGCAATGTTCAGACGGTACCTCGCCAGCTCCCGTGCACAGGCACAGCCTACCGCTCCGGCACCGATGATAACGATGTCATAGTCCATGGTGTTCATAAGTATGTTTTCCGTTACCTTTCCTGCTGTCAGATTTTTACTGTCTCTCCGCCACGATCATAAAATGCGGATACCAGAGTTTTCTCATTTCAAAAAACCTTGTTTTAAATCCGTGCTTCTGCAACAACTGCAACAATTCATAGGGATCGATGTCTCTGATCTTTTCTCCATTCAATATTCTGTCATGAAGACGATTGAGAAAATTCCCAAGTTTATGACAGGCATTAATATCCTTGATCACAATGAAATGATAGTTCTCCATGCTCTGCCGTATGATTTCTTCGGATATATCCTTATCTAAATGATGAAGCACATCACAGGCCCAGACTAACGTATTGGCATTTTTCACCGACTCCATCGTTTCCCTGATGTCATTGCAAAGGACAATCTTTCCATTCTTGATCAGCCGGCTCTTTTCGTATACAATGTCAACCGCATATGTTTTTTTTGCATACTGTGACAGCCATTTACTCCAGTACAAAGTTCCTGCTCCAACGTCGATGACCGTGTCAATCTCCTTTTTCTGATTCCATAACTCCTCTGTGATCACCCACTTGATCCTCTCTACAGGCAAAACCAGTTTTCTCCCGGTTTCTCTCAGCCTGCCAAGATTCCTCTCAAATCCCATCTATGTATCTCCTCCTTCTACGGCGAATCAATCTCCTCATATGTCAGATAATCGTAGTACATCTTTTTTTCCAGTTCACTGTCAGTTTCCTCTACGAGATGATAATGAATCTCATAATCTTTTAAGTTAAAATACAATCCGGTGAGACTGTTTTCTCTCAGCAAATAAATCTCTTTTCCTTCCAGCTCCCTGAATGTCTGCGTAATGGAATAAGAACTTCTTTCATAAAAAGATGCCAGCCTTAAAAACAACATATTGTTCAGGAAAAGAAGACAGGCCAATACAGCAAACCAGACTTTGATACCGCGTTGTTGATCACGTTGGCACAGTACCATCGCAAAGACGACCAGCAAATAAAAGTATGGCGAGTATCTGGCCCACCAGCTCTCGGAAATGACCAGCAGCAAAAGTACGATCAACAGTACATTCGCCCCCAGGCAGACAAGCAGCCATTTCTTCCTTTCCTTCCATGCTTTCCTGAAAAAGTATACCAGTAAAAGAACGGATATAATGAGAATACCGCTGAATAAAAATCCGAATCCTTCGATCCTTGTGTCGCAGCCATTTAATTGCAGATACTCCAGATAGGTCATCGTAAACGGAAGTTTCAACTCCGGCAGCGGCCTGCTCAGGTCGTAGCTGACATTTTCCATCTTGCTGAAAAGAGAATAAAACAGTTTAAATACATTTGATCTTCCCTCAAATCCCGCAGGCGCATTATAGATCATCATGGACATCGTATTTCCGTCACCCGCCAGTGGATATACAGGATTCCCATGTTCCAAAAAATTTTGAACATATGTCGGATAGCCGACAAAAAAGACTGTGACAACCGCTATCAGCCCATATCGAAGAAAGTGTTTTCTATGGGTATTCACCGAGTCGCTGTTAAAATGTTTATAGATTGAAAGTCCGTAAAATAAAACGCAGTATATGCCTCCATACAACAATCCCGTAAACTTGATATTTCCCAGAACAATCATAGCGGGAACTATGAGCAGCCATCCTTTTCTTCTCAGTTCCCGATCATCCTCAAGAGACATAAAGAGTCCCACAATCAGAATAAAGAGCATAATGCACAGATACCCGTCAATATAGTATGTAAATACCTGCGCTATGAGTATTGGATTAAACATTGTAAGAAAGGCGATGATTACATTGCCGCATGTTCTACCTGCAAATTTTATCTGTAGATAATGATATAAAATCCCGCAGCCGGCGATCGCCGATAAAATGTTGTATACCTTTCCGCATTCGATATTCCCGGTCAGAGAATAGATGCCGGATGCAAATATCCATGAGGCCTTTGCGTAGTGGTCAATCCAGATACCGCTTGTCGGTATCTGATCAGCGCCAAAGTATCTTGCCCCAAATATGTCTGCCGATTCCGCTATCGGATTCCAACCGTTTTTCAAAAGTCCCACTGCCATCTTGTGATAGGCGTTTCCATCGCAGTCATTGGAATAAACCGATCCTGCGATCATCATACACACGATGAGCAAGATGACAAATTCCAGAAGAATATAAACACTGTCATGCGAATCTGATTCTCTGTTCACCCTTTTCCACATCAGGAAAGCCAAAACAACCGACAGTATAAAAGATAATCTGTTGACCGTTACATGAAAGAACAGTAGCCCGGAGACGAAGACAAGATTACATAAAAATAAATATAAAATCAGCTGCGATATTTGATAGGTGTGCTCACTGATCTTTGACCTCATATGCCATTCCCCTTTCCCATTTCAGCTTTTTCTGTAACTTCTCACACATTGTCTGAATCACACCGTAAACAACCCGCAGCAACTCCGCGATGACTGTTGTAATCAGGAGGTTTATGAGAAAACAGACCAGCCATTTGGGTGGCCACCATTCTATGTTGATATAATTTAAAACCGGATATAGCAGCGAACTGCCAACACCCTGTGCAAAAAAATACCAGATTGCATTTCTCCCGATGTGCACCAGCAAAGAAACCTGTTTTCGGTGATCCTTCTTCATAAACAATGCAATAAGAATCACGATGAAAGAAGCCAGCAGGTATGTAAGGTTTGGCGGGAACTTGTTATCCTGCATCGGACTGACCGGCATGTCTAAAATACGGGCACTCAGTATAATTCCGACAACGATCAGGCACATTCCCGCTATTAATCCTTTCCGCGTAATTTTTGTTTCCAGTCTCTCATAAGCTACACCTGCCGACCAGAAAAAACTGTAAAAAAGAAGAGAGGCATCAATCACCAAAACAAATCGGCTGCCTAAGTTTTGCAATACGATCAATAAGAATAAGAAACCTGTATAACTGAGAAGCGCCCGGTCTTTATTCTCGGCCAGTCTGCCTGTCAGAAAAAGCAGGAACTGATTCAAGACAAGTACGATCATATAGTAAGGCATAAACCACATAGAGCCTGCCGCAACGGGAAAGGTTTGAAAAGTAACATTAAATATCACCGTAGATGCAAATTCCCGGATATTCGTAATACCCCCCCCGATTGGAATACATACACCGGCCCAAACGATAATAAAAAATACCCATTTCAGCCATATTCGTCCCAGCCCACGTATTGTCTGATAGATATTTCCCACATGATGACTTGATGCCCACCCGGAAAGAAAGAAGAAAAAGGGAACATCCAGCAACAATGTCAGCGATTGAAACCATAATGGCGTATAGTAGGACCCCGACCAGAATGCCGTATGAATCGCAACAATGCCGATGGCAGCAATTCCTCTGAGCTCGTCGATATAATTGTTTCTGTTACTTTTCTTAATTTTTACCATGTTGTCTCCTTAATAGATTGCATTCCTTCGCAGTTTTTGTCAGGTGCTTTTTCTATGTACCGCCAAAATAAATGATCGCCACAACTGCGGCTGTGTAAAAAACGCCAAGTCCGCACATCACCTTATCATGGATCATAACGTCAACCGGATTGCCTTCAGATTCTTTCTTTTCAATCTGCAGGCTGTATTTCATGATCATAATGATCACCAGCGGCACCGTCCAGATCATGCCTTTATGATCTGTCTGAATCGACCATAACGCATAAAAATTTACCGCCAGCGCAATACACAGATACATACATTTATCCAGAAAATCATAGGTATAACATTTCAAAACTGCCCTCGTGCTCCCGCTCTTTAACCGGGTAATCTCATTCCTCCTCTTTCCCAGACCCAAATAAAAGCTGCCTGTAAGCACTGTCAGGTACAACCATACGGAGACTTTTACTTCAATGATACAGGCCCCATAAAAGACCCGGATCATATATCCCATTGCCAGAATTACAATATCAAGTATCGCTACGTTTTTCCCCCCCCTACTGTAAAACAGGTTGAGCAGAAAATAAAACAGCAGCAACATACCGCTGATCAGCGGAACCTTTTGATTACTAAGCAAAATCATTTGTCCCAAAGCTGCCAGTGTAATCAGCATCACTGCCACAATCACCGCACGCCTCTCACTTATGGCTCCACTGGCGATCGGTCTGCTTCGTTTCGTTGGATGCTGACGGTCCCTTTCCACATCACTCAAATCATTCATGATATAGATCACGGAAGAGAGGAAACAGAATATGAAAAATCCATACACACTGATTGCCGACAGCTCTCTGTGAAATAAATTCCCCGAGAAAACAAGCGGGATAAAAATTATACTGTTTTTGATATAATGGCTGACACGCATTAATTTCAGATATTGTTTCATACCGCTCCTTATTATCATTCTATCCATGTTTCATACATCTCCTGAATCCCTTCATGCTGCGGATTCAGCGCATAGGCCGCCCGGATGTCTTCTCTGGCCTGATCGAGAAATACCCCCCCCAATCTCAGATAAACATCAGCCCGGTTGTACTTTACCCAAAAAGGATCAAACCCTTTCTCCAGCGCGCTCGTATAATACGAAACAGCCTTTTCCAGATAATTCTGCATATGGCAGGCAAATGCCAGCCAGTAAGTCATCTTCGCATCTAACCGATCCGGTGCGGACAGACTCTCCGCCCAGTCTACATACCCTGCATAATTTCCGCACTCAAATAATTTCTGTGCATCTTCCCAGAACCCTCCGGCAATACACAGATTGGCCGGCCGCATCGTCAGTCTGCATCTTGACCAGCAATAGGAATAATCCTGTTTTTCAACAGCCTCCCTGATTTTATGGAAATATTCGGAGTCCAGGATCTCCTCCATACTCTGCTGATACAGGTTTCCGCATATGTAATGACTCATACAGCAACAGGGCATGACATCACCATTATGCATCACATAAATTCCGTTCCACGGCAATGTGCACATTGACAGTGCATCGTTGACGCCAAAATAGCTCCATTCGTCATAGGCACGCTGCTTTCGTTTCGGTTCGATTTCCGACAAAAACTCCTGCTTTTCTTGTTCCAGTAACGGACTTACAGCCAGATCAGCCATATTAAACAGGCTGTTGACCGTGTAGTCATCGCTCAGATTCAGCACCCGTATGTCAATATAGTCTTCACAGAACTTCTTCAGTTTGACAGCCCGGTATACCGCTTCCCTCACCCTGTCGGTTGTCTCTACACAGGCATTGTTCGTAAAGAGTATCTGGCAGTTCACCCCGTCGCTCACCGCGCCTTTTACGAAAGGAATCATATCGTCCACGCTGTCGTCTGTCACGACCATCGAGATACAATTCAGTAAAAATCCCTCCTCATGATATGCCTGTAACGCCCTGTCATAATTTGCTTTCACACTCTTATAAGGATTGCTGCCGGAAGCCATCAGCTTTCCATATGCCTCTTCCGAACTGGCATCGAGGGAGAAATTGACACTGATTCTGTGGTCAATACACAGTCGCAGCCATTCTTCGTCGAACCGGCTGCCGTTCGTCACAATGCTGATGATTGCTCTGTCATTCCTGCTCCGCAAATATCTCAGATATTCTTTCATCCCCTCTATAACTGTAAGTTCACCGCCCAGCACTGAGATATAGTTTGATCTGCCATAAAAGTCCGCCAGCTTGTCATACAATATTTCATCCGAAATACGCGCATGGTGAAACGACGACTGGTAACAAAAATTATGGCGCATATTACAGGCCAGCCCCACACTGATTCCAAGATTATAATACAATTCCATTGTTTCCTCTCTTTCTTAAACAGCTCTCCCCGTGCGGGCAGTTCTGCTCTTTAACCGATCATCTTTTCATACATCTCCTGAATCCCTTTATGCTGCGGATTCAGCGCATAGGCCGCCCGAATGTCTTCTCTGGCTTCCTGCTCTTTCCCCATTCGCAGACAGGCATCCGCCCGGTTATACCTGACCCAGAACGCATCAAAGCCGGCTTTCAACGCCTTTGAATATAAAGTGACCGCCTGTTCCAGGTCCGTATTAGTCACATGCAGGCAATAGGCATGTTCATACATCTCTGCGCTTCCATAAAGACTCGTATCTTTAACCGCTTCATACAGTTGTAATGCTGCGCCATAATCGCCCGCGAGAAAGGCTTTCTTATAGGGGAATTCATAGGCGATACACGATCTGTCATCCGAGGTTTCCGGGTATGGATTATGATTGCATCTGGAATAGCAGTATTGATAATTGTTCTCATGTAATTGCTTCTGCAGGGTCCGGCGTTTGCTGCCGCTCATGATCTCATCCAGATTGTCGAAATACAGATTACCCAACGGATAACTCATCGTATTATTGCACGGATAGACCGACCCATCTGCCTGAATGCAAAACCCGTAAGTCGGCATTTCACAGCAG
This sequence comes from Lachnospiraceae bacterium JLR.KK008, assembly GCA_037015955.1. Classification (NCBI taxonomy): domain Bacteria; kingdom Bacillati; phylum Bacillota; class Clostridia; order Lachnospirales; family Lachnospiraceae; species Lachnospiraceae bacterium JLR.KK008. The sequence goes on along the minus strand of CP143548.1, from coordinate 172,898 downwards.
CCCTGATAGTCAAACCCATGACAATAGAGAAACATTTTCATAGTTGACAGCGATTTTCGTTTTTCTGCTTTTTCCAGAAAACTTGCCTTATCCTGCGCATGGATTCCCCTTCCGATCTCCCCGGATACCCGTTCTTTCACAAAATCCGGTATGCTGTAAGCCACTACCTGAATAAAGTCAGCACAGTAATATTGAATCAGCAATATTTTCTCTGCGATCTTTTCGTATTCCTCCGTGATCTCCATACTGTTGGAATTGGGAAACTGCAGCGTTACATTCAGACCATTTTCCAGTGCATAGCACATAAAGTCGTCGAGATCGTCCTTCGTGTCATCGTTGACGACCATACTGATACAGTTGATGAGCACGACATCCTCATGGCGTCTTTGCTGCTCAACCGCATATGCAAGATTTTTATAAATATGTTTCCGCAGTTTTTCCGGGTTCCCGGTCAGCATGATCTTTCGGAATGTGTCCGGCGAGATACCATTGACACTCATCTGCATACTGATTTTATTTTCGATCAGAAAGTCAACCCAGCTTTCATCAAGAAGTACCCCGTTTGTGATGATCTCGATCTCCATCTGTGGATTGTTTTTTCTCAGAAATAACAGGTATTCTCTGATTCCTGGAATTACGGTCGGTTCCCCCCCCAATATGCGTAATGCCCCAATCTGCGGATACAGAGGGAGCAGCTTTTCATACAAGATGTCATCCCTAAGCCGGCTCGTGGAAAATGCTGTCTGGAAACAGAACTTATGCCTTAGATTACACATCAACGACAGTGAAATCTGGCCGTAATATTTTCTGTTATTATCGCTCATAACGTCCTCCCTCTTGTGTTTCCTCTGTCTGCTCTGACAACCTCTGAAACAGTTCTCTTGCACCGGCATGATCCGGTGCGAGCTTACAAGCGTCGTGAATGTCGTTTCTGGCCGCTTCAATCCTTTCCATGCGGATATAGAGATCGCAGCGATTATATTTCACCCAAAACTCGTCAAACCCTTCTGTGAATGCCTGCGCATAGAGCCGCTCTGCTCTTATGTAATCGGTTCCGGTCACATGCAGACAATAGGCCATCTCATATTTCTGTCTGGCGTTGCAAAGCGGCGTGTCCCATATTTTTTCATATTCTTTCAGCGCGCCGGCGTAATTGCCTTCCGCAAAATACCGCTCATACAGAGGGTGAAACTTTACTTCTCTGTTTTTATAGCCGCTGTCAGGATTTTGATTGAGCGGACACCTGTCAAAGCAATACTGATAATCTCCGCAATGAATCTCCTGCCGGATCGTCCGCAGCCGCTCTCCTGTCAAAATCTCCTCCACTGTGTCATAATAGATATTCCCCAAAACATAATTGGGCAGATTATAGCAGGGGACAACCGTTCCGTCGAATCCTACCGACAGCCCTCTGTCAATAACCGGACAGCAGGAGGCACCCTCCGGCATATAATCAATATAAGTGACGGCAGGCCCGGAAGATTTCTTCTTCGCATGTGTCAGCAAAAATGTTTCTTTTTCCTCTCTCAGAACAGGATCTTTTCTCATCTCCCCGATCAGTGCATCCTGCGTCTCATAGTTCGGATTATGCCAGGGTGTGACGGTGATATAATCTTCACAAAAATACTTCAGCTTGATCGCCACTCTGTCCGCCTCCATAAACTGCGGCGACATCTCAATTTCCTTCTCCACATTGAAACGGATCATCGGATTCACTCCTGCAGCCAACGCCTTGATGATAAATGCCTCCACATCGGACGCGGTATCTTCCGTCACGACCATGCTCACCTCATTGACAACCGGCCTCTCAGAACGATTATGAATCTCAAGCAACGCGTGAAAGTGATCGTTGATTTTTCCAAAAATCTCTTTGGCATCGCCGGAGACAAGAATCTGATCATACGTCTCCTGCTTCACTGCATTCAGGCTGTAGTTGATGAGCAGGTGATACTTTTCTGTCAGCGCCAGCCAGTCCTCATCAAACGCCACTCCATTGGTCCCAATTACAATGTCAATATGCGGATAGTTCTCCTTGATCCACCGCACATATTCTTTCATCCCCGGGACGACCGTTACTTCCCCCCCACTATCGGTAAGAACCTTACACGGGGATAAAGTGGCTTCAGTCTCTCGTATAAAACCTCATCTGAAAGCCGCTGTCGGTCAAATGACTTCTGATAGCAGAATTTACAGCGGATATTACACATCTGCGAGACGAGAAGGAATAACACCATATCCGCCTCTTCTTTCTTTACACACTTTTGATAGAATCGCTTAAAGTTCATCCAGTCTCCTCTCCGGCTGTCTGTCCTGATCTATTCCATATGCAGCTCCCGCATATAAAATAAAACGCCCTCATGATTTTGATCGATCTGATGGGCTATGCGCAGATCGTCTTTTGCTTCTTCCGTTCGCTTCGCCGCGATCAGAGCCACCGCTCTGTTATATCTGACCCAGAACTCAGAGAACCCTTTTTCCAGCGCTTTGCTATACTGCTCCACCGCTTCCCACACATCTTCTTTCTGGACGGCAAAGGCATACAGATAATGCTCCTCCGCCAGGCAGTCATCCTGATGGACATGATCTGCCAGCGCCCTCTTTGCGCCTTTCATATCATTCTCATCGAGCATTTTTCTGACCGCAGCGATCAGTTCTCTCCGCTCCTGCTCCCATGCCAGCTCCTCCCGCAGCCTCTGTCCTTCTCTTTCCAGTGCCGCCAGCGTCTCCTCTGTAAACTCCGTTCTTGCCAATAACTGCCCTGTCTTTTGCGCATATGCAGCCGCATGTTTTTCCGCCGTTGTCATCGTTCCCTGTTCCAGATCAAACAACTCATAACCGGACTGTTCCAGAAACCGCAGCAGTGACAGAAGATCTCCGCCGATGTCATTGATCTCCATTCCATGTGTTTCGATCTGAAATGTCGGATGCCTGTCCTCGATAAGCTCTTTCATGCCCATAACTGCCACATACTCCGCGCCTTCAATGTCAATCTTAATATAATCCGGGCAGACCGCATTCCTTTTACAGTAATCGTCAATCGCCAGTGTGGACACCTGTACTTCCTTTGCTCCCTTCGCCTTTACACAGGAGTTGGCGGAAGAAGCGACTGCCATATAACCGTCCACCACATAAAATGGGGAAGAGCTGCCGGAACTGTCACAGATCAGATGATTGTTCCATTTCACAATCTGTTCGAAATGATTGGCTTCGAGCAAAGCATCCGTATACTTCCGCATTCCGGGATTGGCTTCAAATGAGTGCACCTTTCCCCGGCCCCGTCTGCACTGACCATACTGGCAAACATACTTGTCATCACGCCCCAGGCTACTCCTATGTCAAAGACCGTATCCCCCGGTTTCAGACATACCACCCCCCCCAGAAAGGCAAACGGCTCATAGTGAAATTTATCCTGGCAAGGTGAAACTGGTATCACCCCTTCTAAAAATGCGGGAACCTGTAATTGGATTCCGTTGATATTCGAATATCGATCTGATTGATTCATTCTCCTGTCCTCTCTCCTGTTATTTGATTGACGCACTGCAACAGATCCTCAAAGTCATAACCATAATCCTCTCTGCCTTTCAGAAGATAGCTGGTGCAGCCTGCGCGCGTTCCCGCCTCCACATCGGACATACTGTCCCCGATCATGAAGGACGCAGCTAAATCGATATGATACTCCTGCGCCGCCTGAAGCAGCAGGCCCGGTTCCGGCTTGCGGCAGGTACAAGGCCCTTTCAATTCCGCCCGCTCCCCCGGAAAGCCCCCGTGAGGATGGTGGGGACAATAGTAAAAGTCATCGAGATAGGCCCCCTGCTCTCCAAGCAGTGTTTCGATCTTGTACATCATTTTGTCGACATCTGCAAAGTCCGCTTCCCCTCTGGCTATGACCGGCTGATTGGAGACGATGAGTGCCAGATAACCGCTCTCGTTGATCCTCCGGATGGCTTTGGCGGCTCCGGCGCACAGTTCAATGTCTGCGGCGTCTCTGATAAACCCTTTGTATCTGTTGACTGTCCCGTCCCGATCGAGAAAAACGGCCGTTTGCCTTTGCGAGAGATTTCTCTTCGCCACAAGCCCGCTCGAAATATCTCTCTGCGCCTGCGCAAGCCGCTGCGGCGTTCCCATGTCTTTGACATATTCGGAAGAAGAATAGGCAAACAACTTTCCGCCCGGAATCAGGCGCTTTAAAACATCCCGGTCAAGATCTTTTTTCTCCGCCCGCTCAAAGAGCGAAAAAATCTCCGGCGACAGCACATGAATCCCTGCGTTGACGCGATTGTGGTACACATCGCGCCGCTCTTCTTTCGTCAGCCAGCGGGCTACCTTCCCTTTCCGGTCCGCCTCCACGATACCGCTGTCATACGGATGGTCGTTCGGATGGACGAAGATTGTCGCCGCCGCTTTCTTTTGCCTGTGATAGCGCAGCATTCTCCCAATATCTATATCAAAAATAATGTCCCCGTTGAGCAGGAGAAAGTCTTCCCTGATCTGCTCTTTCAGATAATACAGCGCACCCGCCGTCCCCAGCGGCGTCTTTTCCCTTATGTAACGGATAGACACGCCAAATTCGCTTCCGTCTCCGAAATGTTCTTCGATCACCTTGCCCAGATGTCCGACGACGAAAAACAATTCCTCATACCCTTGCCGTTTTACCGTATCGACCAGATGCTCCAGCACCGGTTTCCCACAGACCGGAATCATCGGCTTGGGAATATCATCCCGCAGAGAAGCGATCCGTGTCCCTTTCCCCCCTGCCATCACTACTATTTTCATACCATACTACCTCTGGCTTCCCGTTGATTTGATGTCAAAAAGGGCATCCTACTTTACCACCTCTGACTCCAGTACAAAATTCTCCGCCACATAATAGATGACGCGCGCGCCGTCCTCCTCAAATTGAAACGGAATGTAAAGCAGATCTTCAAGGGCCTGTCTCACTCTTTTTTGCCTGTCTTTCTCCACATAGAGAAGCAGGAATCCGCCGCCGCCGGCGCCGAGCAGCTTCCCACCCGTGGCTCCGGCCTTCATCGCCCGATCATACAGGATGTCCACCTGTCTTGTGGAGATCGCGGAAGCGATGCTGCTCTTTAACTTCCATGTGTAATCGAGCATCCGGCCAAATTCTTTCAGGTCCGACTTTCCGGATAACAAATCCTGAGCCTCATCGACAAGCCGGAGCATCTCCAGTAAAATACTTTTCTTATCATACAGGGCGCGTTTCGTCTCTTTCTGAATATCAGAAGAGAATCTGGAGAAACCGGTAAAGTACAGCATCAGATTTTCATTCAACTCCCTTTTGCGCTGCGGCGACATAATTATGGGATTGACACTGTAACCGCCCGCATTAAAATTGATACGGTTCAGCCCTCCGTAGGCCGCCGCGATCTGATCCTGAAGGCCTCCGGCCTCCCGGCAGAGTACCCGCTCCAGATAGATCGCCTGATCCGCCAGCTGCTTTTTGTCAATGTACTTGCCTTTCAGTGCATAGAATGCGTTCAGCATACCGACCGCAAAGGAACTGCTCGTCCCAAGGCCCGATCGGGCAGGCAGATCCGCCTCATAAGTCAGACGCAGTTCACACATATCCAGAAAGCGCATCGCCTCCCGGATCGCCGGATGTTCGATCTCGTCCACACTGTTGACCTTCTCGATCCTTGAATAAGACAGCTCCGTCTTATAATCAAAAAACCGAGGCAGATGTCTGACATTCACATAACAATATTTATCAAATGTCGTGGAGATCACAGCGCCCCCATATTCCCTGTAAAACTCTTCAAAATCCGTGCCCCCTCCGAAAAACGACATCCGAAAAGGTGTCTGCGTTATTACCATAGCAATCTTTTCTCTTCCTTTTTATCTGGTGTGCTTCGTCATCCCGTCGACAAAGTCAAATACTGCCGTTTCTGTACGCTGAACTGCTTCCAGCGCCGAAAGTTTGTCTATGTTCACCTCGTACAGCACGGTTTTTGCCTCCGGATTCACAGAGACAGTGCTGCCCACCCGTTCTTTCACATCCCCGATGCGCACAGTCCCTTCTCCGCACAGATTCAGGATCTCATGAGACAGATCTGACAACGCAAGCCGTAAGATCATGTCTCCCGCTGCATCGGTGGAGATAAACTGTAACCGGCTGTCCTCCGACAGCCATAACTGCGGCCCATGGAGCAGATCATATATGGCGTTTTTTTTCAGTCCGGGTCCGACAAATCCTCCCATACGGAAAATCAGCCAGTCTTTGGCAAAGTGCATGACACACTGCTCCGCCATATATTTGTGAAATCCATAGGTGCTTTGCCTCGATGGCGATAACGGCGCATCTTCCACTGTCCCGAACTGGTCTGAACAGTCTGGATAGACATCGCAGCTTGATAGCTGAATGTATTTATCGTAGGAAAACATCGTCAGGTAGCGGTGAACGGATGTCACCGACGCCTCAAATTCCCAGTCCGGATCTCTGTCTGCCATATATTTTTTGGAATTGCCATTGGCATTGATCAGAATATGGCACGGCTTTTTCGCAAGGGCTTCACAGTTTTCCCGTGTGACAACCGCATATGCCAATCCTTTTTTCTGGCAATTCCGTACAATACCGGAACCGACAAATCCATTACCGCCAATAATATAGATCATTCGTCTATCCTCTTTCCCTTTAAAGTCTGATCCGATCCCCTTTGGTATCATAGTTTTTCTCAAGCCACTGCGCTGTAAGCCGTAACCCTTCCTTTAAGGGGGTCGGACAGGACAGTCCCAGACTCTTCAGCTTTGCCACATCAAAAATCTTGATCATCTGTCCGTCTGGTTTGTCCGTATCCCATTCAATCTCTCCCTCGTAGCCCGTCATCTCCCTGATAATCTCCGCCAACTCTTTCATGGAAGTCGTCGTCCCGGAAGAGAGATTGACCGGACCGGTCTCATTGAAATTTTCTATGAACCAGGGAATCAGGGCCGCCACATCTCCCGCATAAACAAAATCGCGCACCGGCGCGCCTGTTCCCCACATTGTTACTTTCGGAATCTTGTCCCGCTTTGCCTCAAAATAGCGCCGGAGCATACCAGGAACGACATGTGACTCCTCATTGCGGAAATTATCAAAAGGCCCATACATATTTCCGGGAATGAGCACGACAGAGTTCAGCCCATATTGTGTCCGGTAACTGTGACTGGCCACGATCCCCATCTTTTTCGCCGAGGAATAGCCGGCGCTCTCCCTCTGAGGATAGCCCTGCCACATCTGCTCTTCACCAATCGGTGAGCTGGCGGTAGACGGATACGAGCAGCCACCCATCGGATAGATCATCTTTTTTACTCCATATCTGGCCGCCAGTTCAAAACAGTTCGCAGTCAGTATCGTATTGATAAAATAAAAGTCACCCGGGTACTTCCTGTTGGCCCCGATACCGCCGGAATATGCGGCCAGATGGATAAGAACTTCCGGCTGCAAATCCTCAAACATCTGTCTGGCCTGCGAAAAGTCCATCAGGTCATAATCCCTGGAACTGAGCCCCTTTACATTTTCCTTTCCGTATGTATCATGTAAGATCGGCATCAAATGACTGCCTAAAAATCCGGTGGAACCGGTTACAACAATTTTCATCTCTTTCTACGCCTCCCTGTTATCTTCGCCAACACACATTTACAGTCACTCGTCGGATCAATCTCATAAGCTCTGCGAATGTCCTGTGTTGCCAGCTCCGTCTCGCCCATCTCATCGTATAGCTGACTTCTGTTATATCTGACCCAGTACTCACTGAATCCGCCATGCAGCGCTGCTGCATAATACCGAAGCGCTTCCTCTGTCTCCCCAAGCTGATGAAGAGAAAATGCAAGTTCATAAGAAAGCTGCGCATCCCACCGCTCCGGATGAATGAGACGGCACATGCGCCGGACACTTTCATAATCCCCTGATGCAAGCGTGTCGGCCTTCTCTCTCTCAAACTGTGCCCTGATGTCACTGCGAAAATATTGTCGTAACTGATGTCCGATGATGTCGGTTTCTGCGCTTTCCCATCGGGGAACACTTTCCAAAAGCCGGTGAACCATGCGGATATTGTCCTGCGCCCGTTCCCGCATGACTGCCCCCGCCTCTTTGACACGTTTCTCACATACAGACCGCTTCAACAGCCGTATGATCTGTTCTCCCGTCACGGTACCGAGATCCAGGCAATATTCTTCCAGACCACATTCACGCATGATGCTGCGCACTTTCTGGTCGTACATCAGCCCGATCACCGGAATCCGGTTTTTGATGGACATAACGACCGGATGAAGCCGCATGGCAATCATCACGTCACACTGCGAGATCAGCCGCGACGCAAAATACGGGCGCAGATACGCCGGCCAATAGCTGAATTGGACAGCCGGGTCCGGGGCAAGAAGCTCCTGAAGCCGCAGAGCCACGGTGCTGTCACTGCTCAGATGATCCACAGACTGTCCGTTATCAAAGGCAAGGAACAAGACCAGACATTTATGTTCCCCTGCGACCATCTGAATAGCCTCTGCCACTGCCTGCAAGGCGCTTTCATTGTCTGAAAGCCAGTTTCGCAGTGACACGCCGATCACAAACCGCTCTTTTCCTTTTTCCGCGCAGACACTGTCCAGATACGCCTGTTCCGCCTCACAGAATACCGCATTGCTGTCGTCCAGCCGGAATACGGGGTCGGCTGTGACCCGGATCTTTGGTATTTCCGAAAGCTCCGATACTTCCCCCCCCTTTCGCCTGAAGGCCGAGAGAATGGCCTTCGTTCCCTCGTCGCGGACCGTAATCTCTGAGAGAAGGGTCAGACTTACGCCGATATGCTCTCTGGCTTCCTCCGACAAAACTTCGCTGGCGCCGCAGCCGATTACCGCACACGGCGTTCCCCAGATGCGGGCCAGAAAAGGCAGGCCGAATGTAACTACACTGAAATACCTGTGATTTCCTTTCAACAACAGCTCCGCCGGATAATCAAGATAGCAGTTATACAGACCACCGCCGCCGATCAAAAGCAGATCGCTCTGGCTGACCGCCATATTCAGACAGGCGTGATCGTCCCACCTGCAGGCATGTATCCCTGCATCCGCATACAGCGCTTCCGTTTTCTGCGGATCGTCAGAGAAAACGACAATATACAGTGTTTCCTCTGACTGACACAGGTCGTCCAGCAGAGAACGCAGTACTGCGTCATCGCCCGTATTTTCAAATCCATAATAGCCAAATATACTGATATATTTCATTATCCGACACCTATATCCACTGCTCCAGCTTTGTCATCTGCTTCTCCCAGGACAGCTCCTGCCTTACCGCTCTGCGACAGTTCCGCATCATTTCCGCATACCGTTCTGTCCCGTATATTCTCTGCGCAGTCCGCAGCGCCTCACGGAAAGCGTCCTGACTCCAGTCCCGCATCAGAATCCCGCAGTCATAGTTTTTTATGATCTCACGGCACTGCGGATGCGGCGCGGCAATCGGGATGACCCCATCCATGATTGACTCAAAAAATTTATTTGGGGCAGCAAAATATTGATTTTCATTGACCGGATTCCACATGACAATGCTGAACGCATAGTATCTGCGAATTTCTCGCAGAGCCTCGTTGGCGATATAGCCCCTGTAGCGCACATTGGCATTCAGACAGAGCAGTTCCCTCCGCAGCTTTCCGCTCCCTTTTCCTGTCACATTGCCAAAAATATCAATTCTGTGCTGATTCAACTCTTTGTCCAGCAAATAATGCGCATTGGTATTTTCCTGATCGAGTGTGCCGGAATAGAGGATTTTTCCGTTTTTCTCTTCCATATGGACATGGCCTCTGCCCTGTGTCTGCCTGTCCGTACAGTTGAAAACTTCCACAGCAGGAATCTGCTGCAGGCCAAACTTTTTTATATCAAGCATCGCCCGGTTCGATTCGGGATAAATGAGCAGATCGACTTTCCCTGACAACAGCGAATTTAAGACACAATCGTCTCTTCCATAAGCGCTCGCCATCTCGATGTTATAATAGATCACCATTTGTGGCCGGTATTTCAGCTTGAACAGGACCGGCAGGGTAAACGAGCAGAAGAGAACCAGTATTTCCGGTTGTAACCGGTTGACCGTCCCGGCACATCTGCGTATATACTCGATCCGGCCCGCTTTCGTATAGCAGGGCGTCGCCGTCATAATCCTCTCGATGTCAAACTCCGGATACCTGTCGCGGACATAAGTTTTCTCCGGCTGATCGACTTCCAGCACCCGTGCCTCATATCCCTGCTTTTTTCCTTTCAGAAATTTCATAAACAGCGGAATCTGTATGGAGCCATATCCCAGACTCACATCCGAAATACCGATGATCAACTGATTCATACTGCTTTCCTTTCACTTATCTGCCGAACGAGCCTTCGCGCCGTATGTTTTTCGTTGTATTGCTTTGCCCTGACGATCGCCTCCTCTTTATAAAGGTCATAATGATCGACGATATTGCGAAGCAACTCTCCAACATCCTCTTCTCTCGAATATGTCAGCCCGAATGTCCCCAGCGGGAGCCCGCGGTCCGCCGCCTGACGATAAAAACCGATTGACGGGGAAACAAGAAAGATCGGCTCCTCATAAAAGGCGTTCCACATTTCAACCGTAATATAAGCCGCCTCCTGTGCCAGTGGAAGCATAATCGAGATCACCTGGTCCGTGCTGCAGTCGTCGCTCTGGATACCGCCGCACTCCATCCCATACTCATCAAAGACCGTGACCCTGGTCCGTGCATAATTCCCCTGACGGCCATATTCGCACATCTCATAAGAAAGAAACAGATACTGACAATCCTCCGGTACGACTGCCATACAGATTGCCCGGTTGTCGTAACTGGAAAATGCCAGCGTACCTTCCGATTCCGGCGAGGAAGCAGGGACGATACGCATACACTCCGCCGCCTCTGCCAGGCCTCCTCTTCCATACCGTATGTATTCCGCCTCGTTCATCCATGCCGACTGCAGGCACATCAGTTCCTGCATCTGCGAGCGCACCTGCTCCCGATATTCATAATTTGCTTCATCCAGATCAATCGCCATCCACGATGCCCCGGGCACGATCACCGGCATCTCACAGCAAACGCATTCGATATATGCCCCGGAACTTCTGGCATAATAGTTGTCTCTGTCATATAAGAGCAGCCCAATGTCTCCCTCTCTCACAAGTCTGCCATATGCGTCGGAGTCCAGCGCATCCATATGCAGTTTCACTGCCGCGCTGCAAAATAGCTGCATATGTTGTCTGCCATATACGAGGTCAAAATTGTTTTTCCTGTCCGAAAAGCTGAAATTCGACTGAAACTCGAACCTGACTTTTCCTTTTAACGCATAGTCTTTCCACAGATCGCGGACGATTCCGTCGAGAAACTGGTATCCCTTTTCTCTCCTTGCATCCCCAAGATAGACAATATTGACCGGCGCCTGCACTTGTTTCCTCTGTGGGACCTGCAGCGCCGGGTTGATCGGGATCGGCAGTGTGGAGAACTCTGTGATATTCAGTTCATTGTACTGGGCGCTCAGACGTTCCGTGTCCGTATAAAAGTAAGTCGCCGCCCGGCCGTCGACCAGAGAGACAAACCGGTAAAGGATCTTACGAAATGTTAAGACGTCTTTGTCTGTCACCCGGTACACCGGCTCTCTACCGGCAAACAGATTTCTCCGAAACACCATATGCCAGGAAGGCCCACAGGCTCTCTCGTGCTTTTTTATGAGCTCTGCTACCCCCATCAGCTCTGTCTCGGACAAGGTGGGAATAAAAACGATGTCGCCCGGCCCGGCCTGAAAATATCGCAGCACCTTTTTCGTAGACCTGCCAAAATCTTTTTTCCATCTGCCTCTTGAAACGCCGCCCCCTTTCAGACGAGACAGTGCTTTGTTCCAGGACTGACACAGCCCTTCCATCCTCTCTTTTCCAAGGCTCCCCGCAAGGCGGACGACGCGAAGCTGTGCAGCCAGATAAAACACCGCCAAAAAGGACCGGTAAAGAAAGAATAAGACTGCCGCCGGAATCCCGATCAGGATTGCAGGCAATAGCAAAGGAAGCAAAAGCAGCACATTCTTTTCAGAGGTCATTTCCATTATTTCTCCAAAATTCCCCTGTATGGCCATCTGTACTGTCTGCCCAAAAAGAGAATATTTTCCGATAACCGTCCTTGCCGCGGCCGCATCCCTGATACGGCAGGCAATGACTGCCATTTTGCCCGCCAGCTTATGAAAAATTCCTGCCCGCCTTCTCTTTTTACCCCAGATATTGTACGTATAGACCGGTAATACCTCACAGTCAAACGACCCGGTAAACTTCCTGTTCGTAGCCAGACAGATCTCATACCCTTCCTGGCGGGCAGCATGGAGGACATTCATCGCATATTCGAGATAGTGCCCTCCCTTTCCCTCTATTGACTGGTCGATCAAGATAAATTTTGACATATGAGCTCCTCTGAACCTTACACATTTGAATACGTATTGTTTTTGATAATCGTATATACTTTCATCAATTCCTCGATCCCGTCATCAAGAGAATACCTGGGTTTCCAGCCCGTCGCCTCCAGCCTTTCGTTTGACACGATATAGTCTCTCTTGTCCGGATCCTCACCGATGGGCGCCTCCATATAGACAAAGGACGGAATATGCTCCTGAATCTTTGCACACAATTCCAGTTTTGAGAGATTGGCCGATGAAAGGCCACAGTTATAAGGCTTTCCCTTCATCTCTTCAAAATGCTCCATCGCATGAAGGAAGGCGCCCGCCGCATCTCTGATATGGATATAGTTGCGCTTGAAATTACCTTCGAAGATCACGTTGGCACGGTCAAATACCGCCCGGTATACAAAATCATTGACAAGAAGGTCTGTCCTCATCCTCATAGAGGCGCCAAATACGGTGGCAAACCGGAATGTCAGAGAGTTTCCCGCCTCCAATACCGCCCGCTCCGCATTTACTTTTGTCGTCCCATACAGGGAAATCGGATTCAGCGGGGAGTCCTCCGTACAGAATTTATCCCCACTGCCCGTACCATATCCACTGTTCGTACAGGGATAGATCAGCCTTTGCTCCGGTTTGCGGATTCGGATCAGCATCTCCACGGCGTCCTGATTGATTGTCTGCGCCGCCGTCTCGTCAGCCTTGCAGAGCGGAAACCCTACCATGGCTGCGAGCGGAATGATATAATCGGCGCCTTCAATGACTTTTGTCATCAGCGCTTCATTTCGCACATCCCCTTTGATCACACGAAAATCAGGATTCATGCAGCAATCCAGCAATGTCACCTGCTTATAATAAAAATTGTCCACGACTGTGACCTGACACCCCTCCTCCAGAAGCATCGGCACAAGCACCGACCCGATATAACCTGCGCCTCCTGTTACAACTACTTTTGTTCCTTTTAACATATTGTCCTCCTTGTCTTTCCTTTTTTATAAGATCAGTTCTCAAAAAACTGTTTTTCCAGCATCGCACAGAGGCAATGATAGACCGCGAGATGGCATTCCTGTGTCCGGTCTGTCTCTCTGTAAGGAACCTTCAGACAGACATCCGCAATATCGGCAAGCTCTCCTCCCTCTGCTCCGGTCATTGCCAGCACGGCAATCTTTTTTTCCCTGGCCGTAATCGCTGCATTGACGACATTGGCCGAATTCCCTGACGTGCTGAGCGCCCAGAGAACATCTTTTTCCCTTCCATAGCCATAGATCTGCTGGGCAAATACATATTCGCAGTTGATGTCATTGTTATATGCGCTCATCAGGGAAGCCTGACTGACAAGTGACTGTGCCCGGATGGCGCTCTGCAGACAGCCGGCGATCGCAGCTCCGCGCTCTCCGTAGTGATCTGCAAAAGACTGTCTTTTCTCCGCAGGCAGCTCCCGCTGAAGTTTATACCCTTTCATCAGCTCTCCAACAATGTGTTCACAGTCTGCGGCGCTGCCGCCGTTCCCGCAGCAATAGATCACGCCGTCATTTACGACACACTTCCTCAGCATTACAAATGCCTGCCTGATCTGTTCTTTTATCACCTGCAGTCCGGGATAATCTGCCAATAGCCGTCCCAGTTCCGCCGCCGCTCCCACATTCATTCTTATCTCCCTGTTCTAATCACTCATAAACGCTTTGTATTCGTCAAGAATTTCTGCCGCCGGACCGATTTTGATCATGTTTCCATGCTCCAGCCACAGGACGTCATCGCAAAACTTTCTCAATGTCTCAATGTCGTGAGAGACGATCAGAACCGTGTGATCGCTCAGAATCAGCTCTTCCATCTTCTGATAACTCTTTTTCCGGAAATGTTCATCCCCCACGCTGAGCACTTCATCGACAAGCAAAATATCCGCATCCAGAATCGCAGTAATGGCAAACGACAGCTTACTGTACATCCCGCTCGAATAGGTCCGCACCGGTCTGTCGATAAACTTCCCCAGCTCTGAAAACTCGATGATCTGATCCAGATATTGTTCGATATATTTTTTACTGCATCCAAGCAGCATCCCTGACTTGAAAATATTCTCCCGTCCCGTATTCAGATTGTTAAAACCGACACCGATCGCCATCAGCGAGACACGGTTGCCTTTGGTGTCGATCATTCCCTCATCCGGATGAAAGATACCTGCCACCGAGCGCAACAGCGTTGTCTTACCGGCGCCGTTGCTGCCCACAATTCCCAGAATCTTACTTTTCTCTACATAAAAAGAGACATCGTTTACTGCCCGGAACGTCCCTGCCGCGTCTTTCTTTCCCTTCTTCTTCCGAAACAGCTGCATGACAGAGGTGTTATCAAACGTTCTATAATCAATGCTGATATGCCGCACATCGAGTGCGATGTCTTTCCCTTCCGCTCCCATCTCAAATTACCTTTATGTATCCGTTTTCATATTTGTATACCGTGTGCACCCCGATCATCGACAGCACAAGGCCGAAGACTCCCCAGCAAACAAGCGTGAGCACATTGGAAGCCGTATGATAGAGAAGCGCGTTCCGCATCGTATCGATAACTGCCGCCACCGGATTGGCCACCATCAGAAACCGGTTGAACGGCTCCGGTATCGTCTCGATGACATCATAAAAAATACCGGACAGAAAGCAGAGCATATTCAAAAGGATCGTCACCACATAACTGAGATCATCCATATATACCCCGAAATGAATGAGCAGCATTCCGATCCCAAATGACAACAGAATCAGTACCAGCACCGCCGGTATGACAAGCAGCGTACACAGACCAAACTGCACACGGCTGAGCAGAAGCATCGGCACCAATACAATCATAGAAAACACCAGCTTGTACAGATTCAAAACCATTACCGACAAAAGCAACACGAACTTGGGGATATAAATATTGGCCACAACCCCTCTGTAGATGCGCACCAACTGTACACTGGCGTTCGTCACTCTGTTGAAATAATTCCATAGCAGAAGACTGGCAAACAAAAAACTCGTATAGTTTTCGATCGACGATCCAAACATTTTCCCAAAGATCAGCGCATAAATGAGCATATTCATAAACGGCTCCAGCAGCCACCACAGTCTGTTCAGATACGAGTTGGAAACTTCGGCATTCAGATCCGATTTTGCCGCATAGATGATATATTCCTTATATTTGACAATGTCTTTCCAAAACCGTTTCATCTCATACCAGGCGCCATGCCCGTAGCGGGTTTTCAGCTTGTCTTCTGCCGCCGCACACAGATAGAGCAAAAACCCTGCTGCCGCCGTGAGAGACAGAGCTGCCAGCAGTCTGTCCGGTATCCGGGAATGGGACAGGCCTGTGACTGTCTGTTCATAAGCCTCATTCATGACGATCCTGACGGCCGCATCATTGCTGACACTTTTGATGAAAAGCCCGCCGTCTCTGTATTCCACTCCCGGTGTCCGTTCCGTGTCAACATGTTGCCAGAGCTGGCTCCCCGAGATGGCCTTGAGTTTTAATCCCGGGACTTCCCCATAAAAACGGATGCTTTTGACAATGACGTCGCCCTCTCCCACATACAAGGCAATATGACCCTCATCCTCAGCACTCTGCTGCCCCTGAGAGAATGTCCCCTGGTCTGTGATCACATACGCCCTGACTGTGCAGGGCGGCAGCTTTGTCAGTGCCACTCCCAGAATCGCCGCCAGCCACAGGGCAGGCAATACATACTTACTTATCCTTACCGCTTTGAAAACTCTACTGTTCATAAACAAGGAAATCCTTTCGGTCACACAATATTCCCGTGATCCTCTCGCTTGCATGACCATCCCCATACGGATTGACCGCCTTTGCCATCGCAGCGTATGCTTTTTCATCCGTCAGCAGTTCGGCTGCGTTCGTATAGATGCTCTCTTCTTCCACACCGACGACTCTCACTGTTCCGGCTTCCACTGCCTCTGGTCTCTCCGTCTCGGTCCGCAGTACGAGCACCGGGACACCGCAGGCCGGAGCCTCCTCCTGCAGCCCGCCCGAATCCGTCATCACCAGATAACTTCTCGACATCAGGTTGTGCATGTCCTCCACATCCAGCGGCTCCGTCAGACAGACTCTTTCCGTATCACCCAATACGTCCCAGGCAACACTTCTCACCGCCGGATTCATATGGACCGGATAGACGACGGTCACGTCCGGAAACGTCTGCACAATCCGTTTTACGGCCCGGCAGATGTTCCGCAGAGGCTCCCCGAGATTTTCCCTTCTGTGAGCCGTCATAAGAAGACAACGTTTTCCCGACAGATCAAGCGCGGCGATGCTTCGGTCTTTAAACCGGTAATCTTCTCTCACCGTTGTCCGGAATGCATCCAGCACTGTGTTGCCAGTCACATGGACATCCGCAAAGACGCCTTCCAGCTTCAGATTTCTGCGATTGTTTTCTGTCGGTGCAAAATGAAGTGTGGCAATGCGCCCGGTCAGTTCCCGGTTCATCTCCTCGGGAAAGGGAGAATATTTACACCAGGTCCGAAGTCCCGCCTCCACATGCCCTACCGGTATCTGCTGATAAAATGCCGCCAGTGCCACTGCAAAGGAAGTCGTCGTGTCGCCATGAACGAGAACGATGTCCGGTTTTTCCTCTTTCAGTACCCCTTCTATTTTCTGCAGCACTTCCACGGTAATCCCCGTCAATGTCTGCGACGGGCGCATAATATCCAGATTGTACTTGACGCGGATGCCGAAAACATCAATGACCTGCTGCAGCATCTCCCGATGCTGGCCTGTCAGACAGACTACGCTCTCTAAATCCCCGCTTTTTTCCAGTTCCTTTACGAGTGGGCACATTTTGACCGCCTCCGGCCTTGTCCCAAAAACACTCATTACTTTTTTTCTCTTCATACCTGTATCTCGTCTATGTTGATCATCAGCTCCCTCGCTCTGTGCTCCCATGTGTTCCGGGACAGAAATGCCTCCCTCTGCGTCTCCGAATATTTGACCGGAAACCCTTCCCGGGACAGACTCCGCACAAGACCAACAAACTCCTCTGCACTTTGATAAAAATATACAAAATCTCTGAATCGCTCAATCTCCGGATAATAAATACTGATCACACATTTGCCAAACGCAATGTATTCATATAATTTTACCGGGTCGACTGCCAGCGTGATTTCATTGAGCTGAAACGGCATAATCAGACAATCGCAGTCTCTGATCCGGTCATAAAGAGCATCATGTGGCACACTGCCTTCATAGATCAGATTGTCGCTTTTGACAATTCTGTCCGCCGGGCCGATCAGCCGGTATGTTACGGACGAAAGTTCTCTGCCTGTCGATGTCAGAAGCGCGAAGTCAAACCAGGCTGAGACCGTCCCGATGTAGCCGATTGTATAATGTTCTCTGATCTCCGGTATTTTCAGCGGATAAACAGCCGCATCCGTACCGTTCCTGCTCAGTACGCATTTCGGCCCACCCGCAAGCCTGTCCATCTTTGTCTTCAGCGTCTCCGATGTCGCCAGAAGCAGATCGCACCGTTTTGCCAGAAAGGATTCCAGCCGTCTTACATTGCGCGCGTAGCTGGCATACCCGCACATCGCCTCATGATTGTCCATACAGTCATAGATCACTTTGCCCTGATAATCCTCCGGGATAAACCTGGCATATACCGGATGGTCGAAAAACAGATAATCAAATTTCCGAACATCCCGCAGCGTCAGCAGCCGGTTACCTGTCACAAACAGCCACTCTCCAAGCCGGTTTCTCTCCCGGAAAGGAGTGTGGAACAGTCTGCGAAATCTGATCTGCTCTGTGTCCGCAGCTTTTTTACCGGTCTCCGACAATACAAACGGGTAGACGACCGTTACTTCATAGCCATGAGACAACTGTTCCGCCAGTATATGGGGCCTTTGATAGATCCAGTGCCATGACACACACATGATATAGAGCATCTTTGGCTTCATAACGCAATCACCCTGACAATACCCCTTTCATAACGCGGGCCGACTCACGCAGATGCTGCGTATAAAACAGATATTTCTGAAACGCATTTCTGCTCTGCGCCGTGGAAACTTCTTCTTTATGTAGCACTTGTATTTCCGGCGTATATAACATCTCATACCCTTTCCCGTTACAGAGATAAGACAGAATCTCTTCTTCCATATACATAAAAGTATCCGGGCAGAAAGCGCGTTCCTCCCGCATGACAAAAGCGGGCGAGAATACGAGGAAACTTCCGTGCAGGACAACGCCGCTCTGGCGGCTCTCTCTCTGCGCCTGCAGATCACTGCGCTCCCTGCACACCCGCCGCCTGTCCCAGTCTTCGAGCCAGTGGATTTTATTCTCAATTCTGAACGCCTGTTTTATTTTCAGATACCAGAGAATGATCGTCCGATTGCGGATAATCCTGTTGATGTCAGCAATGGTGAACGGTTTCTTTCTGTGAGGATTTCTCCGCTCCCCGTCAGCGGTAACGATGTCGGGCCCCAACACATGAAAGGGAGATTCCCTGTAAATCTGTCTTACTATTTGCTCAAAATTTCCCTGTAAGATCTCCACATCATTATTCATAACTACAATGAACTCTCCGGCAAGCTCCCGCCTGGCAAAGTCGTATCCGAAATTATTCCCCCGGGCAAATCCCTCATTTACATGATTAAGAAGTATATGTACATCCTGCGTGCCCCCATACCGCTCCACGAGTCTTTTTCCGCTTCCGTCGGGCGACGCGTTATCGACCACCACAATTTGACTGTTGTTTTTCTCTATTCCGTTTTTTTCTATCCTGTTTTCTTTTTTGCTCTTTTCCACAGACAGTCCCTGGACGCTGTCGATGGCTTTCACTGTCTCTTCATACGCGCCATAATGCAGAATTACATATACGAACCGTTCTGTCATGCACAAGTCTCCTTTGCCCTTTTTATGACCTGCATATCCCTCGCCTGCTTAAACACGATCTTATAAATAAGAATAAACAGCCCCGGCCATGCCGCGATCAGTATTGCACAGCATTTTAAATACAGCGGCACCTGACCATCCGCAATATATTTTTTCAGTCCGCTTCGCACATTCCATTGTATTTTCCGAATCATGCGGCTGTCATATTGTTCTGACATTATCATCGATACGATAATCGCCATTTCCTGCAGGAGCAGATAAGCGAACGCTCCCTGTTCCAGATCCGGGTATTTGCAGCTGATCGCGTGATAGACATCAATATAATTTTCCAATATCCGTTCACTGTCCTCCGTATATCCCCGGTGAGTCACACTGTCCCCGTTTTGAACATAATAATATAGGATATCCGGGACAACGACGACCCGCTCCGCCCTCATCAGCACGCTTACAAGAAATGTATAATCCTCGCCGATCCTCACATCAGACGGAAAGCTGACGCCCTCCAGTACAGCTCTTTTAAACAGCGCATCCCAGACCGAGGGAGTAATCGTACGGCTGTAGTTCATTTCATTCAATGCCTGCCGCAAATCATAGACAACCACCTCCGACAGGTCACTGCTGTATGACACCTTATCTCCTGCATAAATGGCGGCATACCTGCACTTCGCCAGATCGGCCCCCGAGCGTTCCATTGCCGTCGCAAGCGTACGGATCATCTCTCTGTCAATATAATCATCCCCGTCCACAAACAGCACATATTCGCCCGTCGCTTTCTGCAGACCATAATTTCTGGCCTGCGCCGCGCCCCTGTTGGATATGGAATAATAAAAAACTCTCGGGTCCGTAATCGCCTTGCATATCTCTTCGGTGCGGTCAGTGGACCCGTCATTGATCAGAAGCAGCTCTATCCTGTCATAAGTCTGACAGAGGATACTCCGGATACATCTTCCAATCCGCAGTTCTTCGTTGTACATCGGAACGATCACACTTACCAGCTTTTCCATTTTCATTTCCTGTTCTTCTTTCATGCTTTCACATAACGATTACTGCTCCGGCACATACTAACTACATGGAATCAGTATCTCATAGCTCCGTTTTTTCGCGTATTTGCTCTTTTCGCTACCCAAAAGTTCTCTTTAAGCTCCATTATAATTCTCTTTAAGCTAATTTTCAACATATTTTTTACATTTATGCTATTAACAGAAGGAGTTATCAAAATGAGCATGGAAAAAGGTATTTTGGGAAATGCAATCCGCAAAGCGAGAATGGACCATCAGATGTCACAGGAAGAACTGGCAGAACGGGTGGGTATCACCCCGACACATCTCAAACATATCGAAAGTGAACATCGCAAACCTTCCCTGCCGGTTTTGTTTGATCTCGTCGAAATACTGCATATCTCTCTTGACAGTCTGCTGATGCCGGAAATGGACAGACAGCAGGAACTATTTCGGAATGCGACGCTGCTGCTCGGGAAATGCGACATCAAACAATTAAAGATCGTCATTGCCTTAATGGAAGCATTGCTGGAAAATGGGTAAAGAAAAAGTTTCTTTTTCGCGCGGCAAAAAAGGGAAGCCTGTCTGCTTCCCTTTTCCTGCTTTTTATGATCAAATATATCTCTTATGAAAATGCCACTCCTGCCCGCAAGATCACATTCGGATATGGTGAAAACTCTCCTGTGCGGATGGCAAACTTGCACTGCTTTGAAAACACTTTCAGATCATCGTGCGGCATCATCTCATAGCTGATTCCCGGCATCGCACTCTGCATGTAGCGGAAGATTTCTCCATTGGCATCTTTGATCTCCTCCGCCAGATAATAATGTTCTACCGTGCTCTCCGCCAGTACCGCATCAAGCACTTGAAGAAAGGTCGGTACCCCTTTGCACAACGCCAGATCGATCAGTTCTACGCCCGGAGGAATGGGCATCCCGGCATCCCCGATCATAAACAGGTCTTTGTGCCCCAAAAGTGCGATTCTCTTGATCAGCTCTCCATGGATCATTCCTGTCTTTTTCATTCTTCTTATACTCCTTCCACCAGTCCCTTTAAACGGATGTCCTTTGAGGAAGCGCCGATCATGATCTCCCTGCCGCCCTCAAACGAACGATATTCCCTGGTCTCCACATCAAAATACTGCGCATACGCTTCCTCTACCATAAAGGTGACTTTCTTCTTCTCTCCTGCTTTTACCGGTGTTCGCTTAAAATCAACCAGCGTTTTGGGCACTGTCTGAACCCCTTCCGGTATCTGCCGCGGTCTTCCCAGATACACCTGCGCCACTTCCTCGCCGTCACGAGTTCCCGTATTCTCGATCATACAGCTCACTCTCCAGCCGTTTTCCCAGCGCTCGATCTGCAGATCCGAATAGACAAATTCCGTATAGCTAAGCCCGAATCCGAACGGATACAACGGCTCTTTTCCCGTCTCGTCAAACCAGCGATAACCATTTAACAGTCCTTCCGTGAAATCTGCCGTATTGGGATGGACGGCGTCCTTTTCACTGATTCTGCCCGGCGCCGCATAGCGCTCCGGATGCTCCGGATCTCTGGCGGCCAGATCTTCCAGTTTTTTCGGGAAAGTAACTGGCAGTCTGCCTGCCGGATTTACCGCTCCGGTGAGCACGTCACAGGCGGCAAGCGCCCCCTCCTGTCCCGAAAACCACAGTTCCAGAATGCCTTTTACCTGATCTCTCCATGGCATCTCCACCGGATCGCCGGTATTTAATATAGCGACCGTATTCTGATTGTTCTCCGCAACCCGTCTGATCAGTGTGTCCTGTCCTGCCTCCAGCCGCATCGTCTCGTTGACGCTCTGGTGATAGGCAAAGACAAGGGCAACATCGGCCTCCGCAGCCGCCTTTTCCGCTTCCTTCAGCGATGCCTCCGCCATTGAGGGCGTCGTCCATGCCAGACGCACTTCCAGTGGCTCCAGGTAAACGCAAGTATGATTGAAATAGATCTCATACTTTTCACCGGCTTCCAGATACGTATATCCGCCGGCATTGTTCCAGCCGTCTTTACATGGCAGCACTTCCGAGAACGGATCGGCAATCCCGTTGGCAGAAATCCGTGTGCCGATCCCAATCCGCACCATATGATCCGCATCGGAAGACTTTCTGATATACAGGTTGCCTGATGTGGCAATCGACAGATCACCGTTTTCCACATGATTCTTTTCGAACGCATCTACGTCCGGGAATCTGCTCTGGAGACTCAGCCTGTATATGCCGCTCTCCCTGGGGCAGAGCCACCCATGCCACATATAATATTCCTTCGGTGTCTCTTTGAAAAATCCTCTCCGCTGCTCCCGTGCCAGAGCGGGAAGCGCAGTCTGTCCACAGTGGTTGACCTCACGGTCCAGTTCATAGTTATCACTGAGCGGGAAGCTCTCCAGATCACCGTTGCTGAGCGTTTCATACGTAAATCTTTCGACATAACGTTTCAGCCCGTTCTCTCTTGCATCCTTCTCCGGATACAGACATGCAGACGGAATTACTTCTCCATCCAGGTCGATACCGGCCGCATAGGAGACGGTATCTCCGTACGTTTCTCTTAAAATATTGTATACACTGTTCTTTCTGTCCGGGAACCCATACGGTGATTCCTTAAACGTTGCCATTACCTGACCGGCGCCGCCCGGACCGATCACCGCCACTTTTTTCCCCGCAGGATCGACAGGCAGAATACCTCCTTCGTTTTTCAGCAGTACGGCGCCCTTTCCCGCCACTTCGCGGCAGACAATGCTGCTCTGCTTTTTTGTCTCCTCATCGATATTACCCGGGATTCTCTGCTGCTCATCCAACATGCCGAAACGATCCAGCGTATCCAGATAATAGTAGACTGCCCTGTCCAGATCTTCTTCTGTCATCGGCTGATTCTCATCTTCAATGGCTGCCAGCAGTTTCTTCCCATAGCAGGACTGCTCGCTTCCTTCATTATAATAATCATCGCCCGGCATCTCCAGTGTTACTCCATGCCGGATCGCATTCGGATCATACAGACAATACCAGTCGTCAAAGACAAATCCCTGGAACCCCCACCGTTTGCGCGCGCATTCCTCTACCATCCAGGCGTCGTCATAAGTCCACGTTCCATTCACCTGATTGTAGTTTGTCATCGCACTGGCAACGCCTGCTTTTAATACGATCTCATACGGCCGTATGTAAAGCTCGTTCTTTGTCTGTTCGTCGATCAGACAGTTCCCGGCTCCCTGCGCCGTCCCATTGCTGGACCCGTACATCTGCTTCAGATTGGCAAGCGCCTGATGTTTATCCTGGATGCCAAGCGCCTCCTGTGCGCCAAGCTCTCCGTTTAAGATCGGGTCCTCGCCATACGTCTGATAGTTGCCTCCGTTGCTTACTCCCTGGAGCGACACCGGGTCCCTGGCAATATTCACCCGCGGCGTGAGCAGGAGATGAATGCCCGCCGCCTTCGCCTCTCTGCCAAGCGCCTGCCCATAGCGGAATGCCGACTCCCTGTCAAAAGTAGAAGCCAGACAGACCTTCGAGGGAAACGCCGTCGTCCGGAAACTGATATTCACTCCGCTCTCTCCGTCTGCGATAAAGACATCGGGAATGCCCAGTCGCTCATTCCCTCTCACAAACCCGGCCTGATTTGCCCGGTATGGATCCCAGAGCTGTCCATGGACACAGAGCAGCTTTTCCTCTATGTCCATTTTGGCTATTATCTCCAGCACCCTTTTGTTGTTCCATCTATCCATATGTTATCATCGTTCCTTTCCAAACAGTATCCACAATTTATTTCCGGTTACCGTTTAAGCCGCTCCCCGACTTGCCTTCTTCCGCTTCAGATCAAAATAAGCATACAGGCTCATTGCCACAAGTGTCACCACATAAGGGATCATCAGAACAAGCTGCGAAGGCAGATTGATCGTCTGCAATGTATTTGCCACTGCGTCCGCAATCCCGAATAATATGGATGCCCCCATGGCAAGCACTGGATGCTGTCCGCTCATAGCTGCCGCCGCAATGCCAATCCATCCGCGCCCTGCCGTAATATCTTTGACAAACCAGGACACATAACCCATAGACATATAAGCGCCGCCCATCCCCGACAGAACGCCTGCGATAACGAGAGCAATCGTCTTTGTCTTATATACATTGATGCCGACGGACTGCGCGGCGCCCGGATTCTCGCCAACGGCTCTGATCCGAAGTCCCGTCGTCGTCTTAAAGAGCAGATACCATATGACAAATACCGCCACAAAGGACAGATAGGTAAGCAGATTATGGCCCGACAGAATCTCGCCCAGAACAGGAATATTTCCAATGACCGGAATCTCTATCGTCGGCATGACCTTACTGCTCAGAGATGTGGAAATGCCCCGCACCCCGGTCAGCGCAAACAGGAAGAACACCGTTCCGCCGCTTCCAATCAGATTGATGGCAGTTCCTGCCAATATATCATTCACTACCAGCTTAAAGATGATATAGGACAACAGCCATCCTATCAGAGCCCCTGCTGCCACAGCCGCCAGGAATCCGATCCAGGCGCTCCCCGTCCAGGCGGAGACTACCACGCCCGTAAATCCGGAGATCAGCATCGTCCCTTCCATTGTAATGTTTCCGATGCCTGCCCGCTCTGAAATGACAGAGCTCAAAGCCGCAAACAAGATAGGAGTCGTCAGCCGCAGGACCGAAAAAACAAAGGAAACACTAAAGATTAAATCCAATATATTATCCAACGTTACACCCTCCCTTTCATGCTTCGCATTCTTCCAGCTTTTTGCTGAGCTCATATGTCTTCTTCTGTCTGTATCCTGCAAGGAACTGTTCTGCCAGCAGGAAGATCAGAATCACGGCCTGAATGACAGATACGAAGTCCGTCTGCATATCCGTCTTCATGGACATCAGATCGGCGCCTTTGCGCAGATATGCCAGAAATAGCGCTGCCAGAGGAATGTATTTCGGATTTTTACCTGCCAGTATCGTCAGCGTTACCCCATCCCAGCCATGGTTTGTAAGCGATGTCCAGGAGAATCTGTTATAAGTACCCAGCACCTCCATTGCTCCCGCACCGCCCGCCAGAGCGCCGCCCAGTATCTGAGAGAATACGATGACAAATCCGATATTCACACCCGCATACCTTGCGAAGTTTCCGTTCTGTCCCGTCAGTCTGATTTCAAACCCCCAGCGGGTATGGAAGAGAAAATAATAGACCACTATCGTCAAAAATACAGCGACAAAAAGTCCTGCATGGATGTTACTCCTTCGAATGAGTTCTCCCAGTTTCGCGCTGTCTGGCAGCTTCTCCGATACAACGCTGCCCGCATCGGGATCTCTGTAAAAGTAGCTGATAATGAACATACCCAGCTGCAGACAGGCATAATTCAGCAAAAGAGAGGCCACCATTTCCGATGCACCCAGCTTATATCTCATCAGTGCAGGAATCATGCCGATCAGTCCGCTGACCACCGCCGCTACGAGTATACAGACGATGGGATGAATGACCGGAGGCAGATTCAGCGACAATGCTGTTGCCGTGGCTATCACGCCCCCGAAGAAGAAGGCGCCCTCCGCAAACAGGTTAAACTGATTCGCATTAAACATAATACAGACTGCCAGTCCTGTAATCACAAGCGGTATCCACATTGTGACCAGACTGTAAAAATTATTCAGATTCAGCAGCGGTCCTATTGTCAGATATTTTATGGAAAGCAGAGGATCGTCGCTGACAAATACAATAATGATAATAGAAAGCAGAATACCTACGCCGATCGCCAATGTGGTCCTCAGAACGGAAAACCTCTTATTCAGCGCCTCCTGCGTCATGTGCCCGCTGCCTTTTGTTTTCTCCTTTTTATTTTCCGTGCCCATTAAATTTCCTTTCTATCTCTTCCGAATCCTGTTTTTTGACACCCAGCATATACAGGCCGAGTTCTTCTTCCGTCAGTTCGCCGGCATCTTCGAAATAACCGGCTATTTTACCATTACAAAAGACTGCCAGACTGTCGGAAAGCCCCAGTACCTCATTCAGATCGGCAGAGTTGATCAGTACTGCCTTCCCCTCATCCCTTAGCTGTATCAGTCTTTTTCTGATAAATTCCGCCGCACCAATGTCAATGCCCCGTGTGGGCTGATCCACCAGTATGAGCTGCGGATCACAGGAAAATTCCCTTGCCACAACTACCTTCTGTATATTTCCACCGGACAGCATACCGATTTCCTGTCGCTGATTGCTGCACTTTACAAGATATTCCGATATAAGTCCGTCTGCATTCGCCGTGATCTTATCCTGCTTAAATAACAGTTTCCCCGTATAGTCCTCATCCCGGTGTCTTCCGGCCAGTATATTTTCCCGAATGCTCATATTCTTCGCCGTCCCGGTAATCATACGGTCTTCCGGAATATGGGAAATACCCGCATTTCTAATTTCTCTGATAGACTGTCCGGTGATGTCTTTTCCGTCCATCTCAATTTTTCCGTCCAGTATTTCCGCCATCCCGGCAATGGCCTCCAGCAGGTCATGCTGACCGTTCCCCTCTACGCCTGCCAGTCCGAGAATCTCTCCCCTTCTCACATTCAGGCTCACACCGTCGAGCGTCTTCTTTCCGATGGCATTTTTGCTCACGAGACCCTTTACGGAGAGAACCGTTTCTCCCGGATGTGCTTTTTCTTTCTCGATCACTTCCACTACGTCCCGGCCTACCATCATCCGGGAAATGTCCGCTTCCGTCACCTCCGACACGTTGCTTGTCCCGATCATCCTGCCGCTGCGCATGATCGTTACCTTATCGCAAAGCGCTTTCACTTCATATAATTTATGAGAAATAAACAGAATCGTATGGCCTTCCTTTTTCAGATTTTTCAGTTGCCGGAAAAGCTCCTCTGTCTCCTGCGGCGTCAACACGGTAGTCGGCTCATCCAATATGAGAATTTCCGCTCCCTTAAGCAGCGCCTTTATGATCTCTACCCGCTGTTTCAGCCCGACCGAAATGTTTTCCACCTTCTCCTGTGCCGGAACAGGCAGATTATATTTCTTGGCAATCTCCTCCGTCACACGAATGGCTTCTTCCTTATGGAATCTCAGTCCCTTTTTCGGTTCTACGCCAAGCACCACATTTTCCGCTACGGTTAGGGACGGAACAAGCATGAAGTGCTGATGCACCATACCGATTCCTTTTTCGATGGCTTTTGACGAAGATGTCAGCTCCACTTTTTCCCCTTTGACATAAATGCTTCCTTCGCTGGGTTGTTCCATCCCATAAAGCATTTTCATCAACGTGGATTTTCCTGCGCCGTTCTCGCCGCAGATGGCGTGAATTTCTCCTTTTTCCGCAGTAAAGTTAATATCCTTATT
This sequence comes from Lachnospiraceae bacterium JLR.KK008, assembly GCA_037015955.1. Taxonomy (NCBI): domain Bacteria; kingdom Bacillati; phylum Bacillota; class Clostridia; order Lachnospirales; family Lachnospiraceae; species Lachnospiraceae bacterium JLR.KK008. The sequence continues at coordinate 145,318 of CP143548.1, read as the reverse complement.
CGCCATGACTCCATTGCCATATACCTTTACCACATGCTCTACTCTCAGTATTTCACTCATCTGTTTTCCATGCCTTTCTCATAAGGCTGCCGTCTGTACAGACCTTTATCTGTCAGAGTGGCAGCCCCATTATCATTCACAGCCTCCGTATACTATCAGTCAACAAACTGTTCCTTGAATGCATTGAGCTCATCCGTGCTCATTCCGTAAGCGGAAGATACTGTGATCTTTCCGTCAATAATGTCCTGTTTTGCCTGCTCGATTGCCTTTGCGGCCTCGTCGCTCACATAACTTTTGTAAATATCATTGTCAATAATGCCAACACAATCTTTGTCCAGACCAACACGCTCACAAGTACCATAAGGTACGTTTCCTTCTTTATAAAGTTCATAAGCATGAACAAGAGAAATATCCACACGTTTCAGAGAACTTGTCATAATGGTCTGCGCTTTTTCCGGATCACTTTCCGCAAAGAGCAAAGACTGATCCGTGTCGGAACCGATGGCAATCTTGCCTGCTTCCTTGGCTGCCTCAAAGATACCTACGCCCGCATTGGATGCCAGATGACATACAACATCCGCGCCTGCATTGTACTGTACCAGTGCCAGCTCTTTTCCCTTTGCAGAGTCGTCCCAGTTGCCCGTATAAGAAACGATCGCCTTAATATCGGGATTTACATAGGCTGCACCTTCCAGATAGCCTACCAGGGTGTCGTTTACAACTGTCGAATCCTCACCGCCGATAAAACCGATCACACCATTTTCCGATACATAAGCGGCTGCCATACCTGCCAGGAAAGCGCCTTCGTTCGCATTGTATGAAATGCTGTATACATTATCAATTCCCTCAATCGGCTCATCAAAGAACCAGAACTCTTTCTCCGGATAATCCTCCGCCGCCTGCTCAATGTACTCCATCATTGTCCAGGAACCTGCTACAATAATATCCCAGTCCTCGCTCAATGTGTCCGCGATGATCGCATCATATTTAGCCTGATCTGTCGTCATCTCTATAATCTTTGTCTCCACCTCATCCGGATACTTTTCCTGAATGGCATTGATACCTGCTGCCGAGCAGTCATACCATGCAAGATCTCCCAAATATCCGTTTAACAGCAGAACAATCTTCGTCTTTTCCCCTTCCGCTGCTGCCTGCTGCTCTTCTCCACCCGTTTCACTGCCGCACGCCGTAGTGAAAAGCATTACCCCCAGTATCATCACACTGATCAGCCTGTACCACTTCTTTTTCATAACCAAAACCTCTCCTTTCTGTCGGCAACCCTGCCCGTTCCTTTGTGTAATGCTTTGCCGGCCATTTTGTGTTTACATCTATTAAAACGTTTTAATGTCCGGTAAAATTAAAAATGACTTGCAATTTATTGTTATTTACAGTCATTTCTTGTAACCATACTATCATATTGCACTATTGATGTCAATTATTTTTTTCTTTCCTAGTCACTTTTAACATATCAATCAACATATGAATTGACGATGTTTCCAAATTATTGTACAATTTATTATATCGTTTTAATTTTGGAAAGGATCTTTTATGCGTACAACAATCAAAGATGTAGCAAAGGCAGCCGGTGTATCTCCGTCAACTGTCTCATTTATCTTAAATAACAAACCATTTCCGATCTCACAGGGAACAAAAGAAAAAGTGCTCCGCGCAGTAAAAGAATTAAACTATTATCCCAACCAGCTGGCGGTCAGCCTTGTCACCCGCACCACCAATATGGTCGGTCTTATTCTCCCAGACTCCTCCAACCCTTTCTTTGCCACGCTGGCCAATCATATTGAGACAAGACTCCGGCAGGAAGGCGTCAATGTCATCATCGGAAATACAAACGGTAACCCTGAGATTACCCGGCAATACATTCATATTTTCTGTGACAGACGAGTCGACGGAATCATTCTCACACAGATGGACTTTGAGGATAAAGAGCAGACCGCTATGTGTCAGCGTCTTCTGGAGAATATTGACATCCCTGTCGTCTATGCAGACCGTATTACCAGAAAGCCCCATCATTTTTCCGTAGAAGTAGATCAGAAACAGATTGGCTACATTGCCTGCAGGCACCTTCTGGAACTCGGACATACGAGGATCGGCTGTGCCGCCGGTTCTATCAGCCTTAATATCAACGCCGCCCGATACGAAGGTTACAAGGAAGCACTGGCGGAATATCAAATCCCTGTGGAAGAAAGCCTTCTCTACTGTGATTCTCTGTCAATCGAATGCGGCACCAAAGCGCTCCCATGTCTGCTTGGGCAGAACGTCACCGCCATTTTTGCCTTTAATGATATGGTCGCCTACGGTATTTATAAAGAATGCCGCAATTACAATCTCCGTATCCCGCAGGATCTTTCCGTCATCGGCGTGGATGACATCTCCATGTCTGACATCATCCAGCCGCCGCTGACGACTGTCGCCCAGCCGGTAGCCCTGATTGCGGAACACGCCGTAAAAGGAATGCTCAGCTCTATCAAAGGCCCACAGGAATCAAAAGAATGCGTGACTCTCCAGCCAATGTTGAGAGTGCGGGCCAGCACGGCGCCTCTGACATAACAGACACAGGAAGACTCTGCCTGAATTATTGACTTCTCTTCCATCTTCTTCTATAATTTATCCAAAGTTTGGCACTTAGACAACGGACCAAGATTGAGGAGGCATATAATGGACAGACAAAACCTGACCCTGATGACCGATCTCTATGAATTGACGATGATGCAGGGATATTTTCGGCACAAAGATCAAAATGAGACCGTGATTTTTGACGTATTTTACCGTACCAACCCGTTGGACAGCGGATACGCTGTCTGCGCAGGCCTGGAACAGGTCATAAACTACATCAAGAACCTGCATTTTTCCAAACAGGATATTGATTATCTCTCCAGTCTCGGCATATTCGACAGAGACTTTCTGGAATATCTGGAAACCTTTCACTTCAGCGGTGATGTGTATGCCATCGCGGAAGGCACTGTTATCTTTCCCAGGGAACCACTGATCAAAGTCATCGCGCCCATTATGGAGGCTCAGCTTGTAGAAACAGCAATCCTTACCATATTGAACCATCAATGTCTGATCGCCACTAAAGCGTCCCGTGTCTGCTATGCGGCCAGAGGCGACGGTATTATGGAGTTCGGACTCCGGCGGGCACAGGGTCCCGACGCCGGTATCTATGGCGCAAGAGCGGCTGTTATCGGCGGCTGTACCGGGACAAGCAATGTCCTCGCCGGACAGTTGTTTGATATTCCGGTCAAAGGCACGCATGCCCATAGCTGGATCATGAGTTTTCCCGATGAATATACCGCGTTCAAAACGTATGCGGAGATGTACCCTTCCGCCTGCATCCTCCTCGTCGATACGTACGACACATTAAAATCCGGGGTGCCCAACGCGATCCGTGTTTTTCAGGAAATGCGCGATCGCGGTATCACCCTCTCCTATTATGGAATTCGTCTCGACAGCGGAGATCTTGCTTATCTCTCTAAAAAAGCGAGAAAAATGCTCGACGAAGCAGGTTTCCCTGACGCTGTAATCTCCGCCTCCAACGATCTGGATGAATTTCTTATTGACAGCCTGAAAGTACAGGGAGCCGCCATCACTTCCTGGGGAGTCGGCACCAATCTTATCACTTCCAAAGACTGCCCTTCTTTCGGCGGTGTGTACAAGCTGGCGGCAGTGATGAAGGAGGATGGCACCTTTATTCCTAAGATAAAATTGTCTGAAAATACGGAAAAAGTAACCAATCCCGGCAATAAGACCGTTTACCGTGTCTATGAGAAAGACAGCGGCAAGATCAAGGCTGATCTCATCTGCCTTGTGGACGAGACTTATTCCGAAGAAGATTCTCTGCTCCTCTTTGACCCTCATGAACCATGGAAAAAGACAAAGCTGGCGCCCGGGACTTATACACTGCGCGAGATTATGACCCCTGTATTCCTCAAAGGAACCTGCGTCTACGATACCCCTAAGACAATGAAAATCCGTGAGTATTGTCAGCAGGAACTGAATACGCTCTGGGATGAGACAAGACGGCTTGTCAATCCGCATAAAGTATACGTGGATCTCTCCCGGAATCTGTATGATATGAAGATCGAACTGCTGGCTAAAATGAGCCAGTAACAGGGAAGAAACAGAGAGATGTCCGTGGAATCTTTTGTCTGCGACAGATCACAACAAAAATCCGGCTGGATTCTCCGGCCGGATTTAAGTATGTCAATTTTTGTTTTTCTACGCCTGCATCTGTCTGCCGAGAAACGCCGCCGCAGACAGAATCAGTTTCTTCTCCACTTCACCCATTTTGCTCTTGTTGTCATCATCGATCAGGATTACCGCCCCAATCACATCGCCCTCGCAGATAATAACGCCGATCGCCTCATGCACATATTCTCCGTCGTTTTCATCAAAAATCTGCACAAAGCTGCGCTCACCTCTTGAAGACAATACCGATTCCCGCTTGTCCAGCTTTTCTTCCAGCTCCTTGCTGATTGATTTTCCGATTGCATTTTTATATCCGCCCGAGGCTGCAATGAACTGATCTCTGTCGGCAATGATCGCCGTATGTCCTGATACCTGTGCCAGGCTTTCCGCGTATTGTTTTGCGAATGTATTCATTTCACCGATCGGGGAATACTTTTTGAGAATGATCTCTCCTTCTCTGTCGGTAAATATTTCCAGGGGATCGCTCTCCCTGATGCGAAGCGTCCTTCTGATTTCTTTCGGTATTACAATGCGGCCCAGATCATCTATTCTACGAACAATTCCCGTTGCTTTCATATTCCTTTTCCTCCATTGTCTGTCTCTTTCTTTCACATGATTTCGTGATACTATTATTTGTAAATGGAGGTTTTTTATACCTGTCGTGTTTTTGGAAAAGTTCCTCGAAAAGACCAGGAGATTTTGAAAAAGATCCCTCTATCAGATCGTTTCCTTAAAACAATGGCTGTAAAAAGCATTTTCAGAACCGCAGCTCCCGGATTGCCTCCAATGTCTCTCCATAAGGCTTATCTTTCCCAAAGAGCAGTGTCGTGCCAAGCACAAAACCTTTGACGCCTTTTGGTGCGTATTTTTTTATCATCTCCGCGCTGCATGCGCCATCCCAGTAAATTTCAAAATCCATGTCTTCCTTTATGGAAAGCAGTCTCGTGATCTTCTTACCCACATAGGGCAGATACATCTGTCCGGCGTTTCCCGGATTGACGGACATCACCAACACCTTTTTCACAATGCGCAGCATTTCCATTACCGTCTCCACGCTCGTGCCCGGATTGACCGCTATGCCCGGTATCATGCCAGCGTTGATGATATATTGAAGCGTTGTCGAAGGATGATATTCCGCTTCCGGGTGGATATAGACCGTGTCGCCCGGTCTCAGATTTCTCAAAAACAGACCAATATGATTATTCGGATGCTCGATCATCAGGTGAACATCAATCGGGCTTTTTGCCGCTTTGGCTATATAGGTCATGTCATTGAGCGACATGGCAAAATTAGGAACATAGCGTCCGTCCATAATATCAATATGAAAGGAATCGATTCCGCCTTCCTCTAACGCCTTTACTTCTTTTTCCAGATTTCCAATATCGGCACTCATCATGGATGCCATCAGATCAAACTGCATATGTCACTATCTCCTCTTATCTTTCCTCAATCCTGTTTATCTGCCCTCAGTGTCCCTTTGTCCACCGCTGGTATTGTTCTATTATACACAAAGTTGTCACATCTGTTAAGACAAATTTCCGCAGTCCAGGATATACACACGAAAGAATCCCCCTTTCATCAGATGTTTTATCTGACAGAAGGGGGGAGCGTGTTTTAAAAAAGATTTTGGTTGACCACAATCCTTATATCTTACTTCCGTTCATCAGTCTGATCTCCATCTGCAGCCATTCTGTCTCTGACAGTTTCATCACATTTTTGACACGCTGGCTTACGATGACAGGATCATACGGCTTCGTGACCACATCTACGGCGCCATACTCCAATGCTCTGATTTCATTTTTCCGTTCTTCACTCGACGTGACAACAATGATCGGAATATGTGAAAAGATGGAATTACTCTGCAACTCCTGTATCAGCTCAAAACCGTCCATCTCCGGCATGAAAATGTCAGTGATGACCATACTGATCTTACTCACGGATTCATACAGAATTTTCAGAGCTTCTTTCCCGTTGGCCGCTTCAAAATACCGATAAGAATTTCCCAGCGCATCCTGTAAAGATCTTCGGAACATTTTCACGTCATCTACCAACAAGACACCCTTTTTGTATTTATTCGTCTCACTGACCGGAGGAAGCTCCTTCAGCATCAGCTCTTCGTATTCTTCCATGGTCAGCGGTTTTGCAAAATAATAGCCCTGTATTCTGTCGCATCCGACATTCTTTAAAAACTCAAGCTGTTCTCTCGTCTCGACGCCTTCCGCCACTGTACTGATATTCAGTAGCTTGGCCATACGAACGATACTGATCAGAATATTGCCTGCCCTTGGAGAAGAAGATAACTCCTCCATAAACTGCATATCAATTTTCAATGTATCAATCGGCATCTCTTTCAACATATTAAGCGAAGAATAGCCGCTGCCAAAGTCATCCATTAAAAGCTCAAAGCCCCGCTGCCTGAGCCCTGTGACAAGGGTGATGATCTCCTGTGGTTTTTCCGTATAGGCACTCTCGGTGATTTCCAGTCGCAGCTTATCCTTCGGCAGTTCATATTTATCCAGAAGCTGCTCAATGGCCTTGCCTACGCCAGGATCATACAGATCAATCCGGGACACATTGACAGACACCGGGCATACATGTTCCACTTTCTTCTGCATTCTCGCCAGCATACTGCACACTTCTTCCCACACATACAGATCGAGCTGGCGGATAAATCCGTTTTTCTCAAACAGCGGAATAAAAACGTCCGGGCGGATAATCCCCAGCTCCGGATGCTTCCAGCGCACAAGTGCTTCTGCACTGATCGGCTGTTCCGTAGCCGCATCATAAATGGGCTGAAGCATGACAAAAAACTGCCTTTCATGCAGCGCCTGTTCCATATCCGCAATGATACGCTGTTCATCCCGGCAGCGTTTGGCAGTTGCCGCGCTGTAATAGGCATAATTCTGGCCGAGATTTTCTTTAATATCTGTCAGCGAAAATCTCGCACGGTCACACATGATGGATACAGGAATATCCGTATTATCGACTTTATAAATCCCACATTCCAGACTGAAATGATATTTTTTACGAAGCTTTTCCGTTCTGTCCTGTACGTACTCATAAAAATGAATTTCCTCAGTGCCTCTGACACTGGGAATACAGCAGACAAACTGATCGGCAATCACTCTTCCGCAGATGCCTTTTTGCTTCACGCCTTCTTGTAAAATGCGGGAGAATTCCAGGAGAATCGCCTCTCCCTTCTCACTTCCGTAAAAGTCATTGACAAGTGTAAATCCTTTAATGTTAAAGTACAATATCACATACGGAATATCACTGTTTTGCAGCAGAATGTGTTTCGTCTGATTGTTAAAGGTAACTGCCGAATACAACTTTGTCAGAGGGTCCTTATCATACAGACTCCGCTCAATGACACTGCTGATCCTGTGATACAGAACCTCTCTGTTGTACGGCTTCAAAACAAAATCTTCCACGCCGAGTTGCAAAGCCTGCTCTGTGACCCCGTCATTGCCAGACTGCGTGCCGACTACAACCGGTATATGGGCATACTTCCCATCTCTCTTCACATGGTTCAAGAAATCCAATCCGGTAGTTTCTGTCGGTATGATATTGAGATAAATGACTTCAATGTTTTTCCTCTCATCCAATATCTGCTGCGCCTGCGCACCATTCGACACTTCTAAAATTTCACATTCTTTTTCTTTTTTCCAAATTTCTCTGACTACGTTGCCGTCCTCCGGATCAGACGAAACGACCAAAATTGCCCTTAGTTTATCCATACGCACCTTTTCAATACAACCGCCCTCTTAAATGATTCGTTACTATGTATCTATTTTAGTACAATATGGACTTCCTTTCAACCGATTTTGTAATATTTGTCCATCCTTTTCCGGTCATGTCCTATTTTTCGTCTTCCTTCCCTGCCAGCAGAAAGCCTCGCATCTGCTCCAGCAAGTCTTCAGTCAGTTTCAAAAGCATTTCCCCATCCTTCTCTACCAAACCACATTTTTTATAACGATACTGCAAATATGGATCTCCTTTGGGGCAAAACGTCATTTTTCCTTGATAATGCTCCAATATTTGAGGCAGGTTTTCAATCCTCACAGGTGCGTTCTGAATAAATTTAAACGTTAACAGTTCATTTTTTCCCTGTACGTCAGACAGATACAGAGTATGAGCCTGCTTGCGAATCAGCGCAATACGCAGCAGATTTTCCACTGATTTCGGACTTTCCCCGAATCTGTCTACCAGTTCCTCCCTCATGTCCTCACATTCCGCCTGATCCTCGATACTTGCAATTCTTTTATAAATATCCAGTTTCTGTACTTCATTCATAATATAGGAGGGCGGAATATAAGCGTCCACATCCAGATCGACCGTCGTGGAAAAATCAACCTTTTCCTCTTCTCCCTTTAAATGTTTCACTGCCTCGTTGAGCATTTTGCAATATAAGTCATAGCCGACCGCCTCCATATGCCCATGCTGACGCCTGCCGAGAAGATTGCCGGCGCCCCGTATTTCCAGATCGCGCATGGCAATTTTAAAACCGCTCCCCAGATCCGTAAACTCCCGGATTGCCTGAAGTCTCTTTTCCGCCACTTCCTTCAGCAATTTATCCTTTTTGTACATCAAAAACGCATAGGCAGTTCTGTTAGAGCGGCCTACTCTTCCCCGAAGCTGATACAGCTGCGACAAGCCCATGTTATCTGAGTCATGTATAATCATCGTGTTCACATTGGAAATGTCAAGCCCGGTCTCGATAATCGTTGTGGAGACAAGGACATCGATTTCTCCGTCTATGAAATCATACATGATCCGTTCCAGCTCCCGTTCCTTCATCTGGCCGTGCGCAAATCCCACCGTCGCCTCCGGCACAAGACGGCTGATGGCAGCTGCGGTATCTGCTATCGTATTGACTCTGTTATATACGTAATATACTTGTCCACCCCTTGAAAGCTCTCTGACAATGGCTTCCCTCACCATCTCATCATTATATTCCATCACATAAGTCTGGATCGGCACCCGCTCCCCCGGAGCCTCCTCCAGTACGCTCATGTCCCGGATTCCCGCCAGGCTCATATGAAGCGTTCGTGGTATCGGTGTTGCTGTCAGTGTCAGTACATCGACATTTTCCTTCATTGTCTTGATTTTTTCTTTATGTGTCACGCCAAAGCGCTGCTCCTCATCGATGATGAGCAGTCCCAGGTCCTTAAATCCAACATCGGCGGACAGCACTCTGTGGGTTCCGATCACAATATCTACAAGCCCCTTTTTCAGGTCTTCGATCGTCTGTTTCTGCTGCGCCGGTGTGCGAAATCTCGACATCAGATCGACCCTCACAGGAAAATCTTTCATTCTCTGCATAAACGTATTGTAATGCTGCTGCGCCAGGATCGTCGTTGGCACAAGAAATACCGTCTGCTTCCCGCTTTGCACCGCCTTAAACGCCGCCCGGATTGCAATCTCCGTCTTGCCGTATCCGACATCGCCGCAGACAAGACGGTCCATGATCTTGTTGCTCTCCATATCCGCCTTCGTCGCTTCAATGGCTGTGAGCTGGTCTTCCGTTTCTTCGAAGGGAAAGGATTCCTCAAATTCTCTCTGCCACACAGTATCCCTGTCAAAACAGAATCCACTCTTTTGCTGTCTGGCTGCATACAGATCGACAAGATCTTTGGCGACTTCCCCCACCGCACTTTTTACTTTACTTCTCGTGCGGCTCCATTCCTGCGTGCCCAGCTTGTTCAGTTTCGGCTTTTTGGCATCTGCGCTGGCATACTTTTGTATGACATCAAAGCCAGTGGCTAAAATATAAAGATTCCCTCCGTCCCGATATTCGATTTTCATATAATCTTTGACGACTTTTTCTATTTCAACCTTTTCAATTCCCCGATAGATGCCGAGACCATGGCTCTCATGAACAACGTAATCGCCGACTTTCAGTTCTGTAAAATCATGAATCTTCTGTCCTTCATACTTACGCTGCTTTTTCTTTTTTTTCTTTTTCTCTCCCCCGAAAATATCACTCTCAGATAAAATGACATACTTTAACAGAGGGTACTCAAACCCTCTGAGCACATGCCCAAAGCAAGTCATGATCTCCCCTTCCGCCAACTCTCTTTCCGGGTCTTCACTGTAAAATGCCGCCAGGTCATGATCCGCCAGGTCGCTTGCAAGCCGCCTTGCCCGTGTCCGGGAACCGGACAATAAAAGTACCCGGTAACCGTTTTTTTTGTAACGCCGCAGGTCACTGACCAGCATCTCAAAACTATTATTGTAAGAAGCGATTGACTTCGCCGTCACCGCAAATCTGCTGTCGCAGGGAAGCAGTGTATCTTTCTGATGAATAGACGAGAGCATTGCCACATGATATTTTTTCAGTCTGGCAGTTGTCTGTTCTACGGAGAGCAGCAGATCCATCTGCCCCGGCAATACGTAGCCTTTTTGCGCACGGTGCATCATACTCTCCCGAAATTCCAGTTCTACTGCATCTCCATGTTCTTTCAGTCTGGCAGGCTCATCCAGAATGAGCAGCGTATTGTCTTCCTGAAAAAAGTCAAGAAATGAAACGGGTTGCTCATAAAAATACCGAATATAACTCTCCAGATTTACCAGCGAACGAGATTCGAGCATCTGTTCTCTTAATTCTGCGACCTGCCCTTTGATGCGGTGTGCCTCTTCCGTCTGCATCTGTCTCCGAAGTCTTGCCTCAGTTTCTGCCCCTTCCTTCTCAATCGCAGCAACTCCCCGCTCTATACTGTCATCAGACAGTACGATCTCTGTCGCCGGATAGACGGACACACTCTCCAGATTTTCTATTGACCGCTGACTGCGAATATCGAAACTGCGCACAGAATCCACTTCATCTCCCCACAGTTCAATTCGATACGGGTTTTCCTCTGTCAGATCAAAAATATCGATAATTCCGCCTCGGATCGCAAACTGTCCCTGTGCCTCCACCTGATAAACCTTTTCATAACCGGCAGCCACAAGCAATGCTGACAGCTCTTTTTCAGGCAGCTCCCGTCCTTTCTGGATACGCACAATCCCTGTTTTCAAAGTTTCGATCGGCACCTGATAAGCCATCAGACTGTCAAATGTCGTGATCACTGTGACAGGAGCTCCTTCCAAAATCCTGCGCAGCACTTTCATCCGCTCCATTGTCAGCCTGTTTCCATGCACATCGGCCTGATAGAAAATCAGATCTTTCGCCGGATAGACAACTGCATTTCTGTCATAAAAGGTATAATCCTCGTAAATTTCTCTGGCTCTCAAGTCACTGTAGGTGACAACCAGTTTATTTCGAAACCCCTCACCGAGTCCATAGGCCATATGGATCTTCTGAGAATCCACGCAGCCATTGACGCTGATCGTCTTTCCTGCTTTCTGTAATAATTTCTGTATTTCCGGAAATTCCCCCATTTCCTCAAAGGGTTTTTTCAGTGTCCTCACGCTCATACCTCTTGTTTTTTATTATATCTGTTCATAGCGCCCTCTGTATCACCCCGCACCATAAGGCGCACCGCTTCATCAGCCAACTGTGCACTGGCTGCTATTTTCCTTTTCTCTTCCTCCGAAAAATGTCCGAGCACATAATCTACCAGATCATATTCCTTCGGTTTCTCACCGACGCCTACCTTGATCCGCAGAAATGTATCATGCCCCATATGAGAAATAATATTTTTGATCCCATTGTGTCCGCCGGCGCTTCCCTTCTTTCTGATCCGAAGCTGGCCCACATCCATACTGATGTCATCATAGATGACGATCATTTGCTCTGTCTCGTTTACTTTATAATAGTCTACAAGCTCCCGCAGACTTTCTCCGCTCAAGTTCATGTAAGTCTGTGGCTTCGCCAGTATGACCTTTTGTCCGTCTATATAGCCTTTTCCTATCATCGCCTTGTGTTTCTTTTCCAAAACAGCAATTCCATGTTTTTCTGCTATTACATCTATGACCGAAAATCCCGTATTATGTCTCGTGTCCTTGTATTTCTGTCCCGGATTCCCCAGGCCCGCAATGATAACCATTGTGCTCTCCTTTTCCACCTTTATCACATAAAAAAGAATCCTGTCCGCAGGATTCGCCGCGCGTAGTCTGTGAAACAGGAATTTTCTTTATCATAACAAAGGAGCTGTCATTTGACAACTCCTTTCCCTTGCGTTTTCCGTCTACTTATTCCATGCTGTCAGGTTCCAACAACGCTTTCTCGTAACTCTCTAAAATAATCCTTTGTATGCCTTCTCTAGTCTCTGAATTGATAGGATGTGCAATATCCCGATATTCCCCATCCGTGGCTTTCTTGCTTGGCATTGCAATGAAAAGCCCTTTCTCACCTTCAATCACCTTGATGTCATGAACTACGAATTCATTGTCGATCGTAATAGATACGACTGCTTTCATTTTACCTTCTTTCGTTATTTTACGAACTCGTACGTCTGTTATCTTCATGCATCTCGACCCCCTAACACGATACTAGAACTTGTACCTCATATTTTTTTCGATTACGATCTTTATTCCATCTTCGCCTTTATAGCAGGAGTTGGCCGGAATCGTATCACGGCTCTCTACGATGCAGTTTTCAATATAAGTGTTATCTCCAATATAAACGTCATTTAATACAATAGAATTTTTGATCGTGCAATTATTTCCGATGAATGCACTCTTAAATACAACCGAATTCTCAATCGTTCCGTTTATGATACAACCGCTCGAAATCAGGCTGTTTCTCACATTGGAACCAACATTGTACTTAGCTGGTGGTAAATCATCAACTTTTGAATATACATCAGGATATTCCCTGAAAAAATGGTTACGCACATCCGGCTTTAAAAAATCCATATTTGCGTTAAAGTAATCTGCCACGGAAGCAATATTTTTCCAGTAAGTCTTTATTTTGTAGCCATAGATTCGCTTCATATTTTTATAACGGACAAGAATATCTCTGACGAAATCATATCTGTCCTCTTCCGCGCACTTTTCAAGCAGCTCGATTAACTGGCGTCTTCTGATAATATAAATACCGCAGGAAACTGTTTTGGACCTTGCCACAATCGGTTTTTCATCAAATTCCTCGATCCGGCTCTCCTCGTTCATACGAATTGTTCCGTAACGCTCCAGCTCCGTCCCTTCTTCCATGTCCTTGCAGACAACCGTGATGTCGGCTTTCTTTTTGATATGGTATTCCAGAACTTTATTGTAATCCATCTTATAAATACAATCGCCGCTTGCTATAATCACATACGGTTCATGACTGCTCTTAAGATAATCCATGTTCTGGTACATCGCATCTGCGGTCCCTCTATACCAGGAGCTGTGATCTGCTGTCACTACTGGGGTGAATACAAATACCCCTCCCTGCTTTCTCCCAAAATCCCACCATTTGGAAGAGCTGAGATGATCGTTTAAGCTCCTTGCATTATATTGAGTCAACACCGCAACTTTCTGGATGTGTGAATGGGACATATTGCTCAATGCAAAATCAATGCTTCTGTAACTTCCTGCAATAGGCATTGCTGCAACTGCTCTTTTCTGCGACAATTCTTTCATTCGGTGGTTATTGCCACCCGCCAACACAATTCCTATTGCTCTCATGCCTCATCACCTGCCTTAATCAATGTTTTTCCACTTGCCAGATAATCATCCGGAAAATCTTCCCGACTGGTCTTGCCAAAGATCACAGAATTCTTTCCAACCGAAACATGATCCGGTATCAGGCTCTTTTCACCGATCGTCACAATCCCATGATTGTAAATATGAGGATCTGATTCATTCTCAGTTTCTTCACCAACGCCAAGTTTTACATTACTGCCAATGACAACATCTTCCGCAATGATCGCTTTGTTCAGTTCGCAGCCATTCCCGATTTCCGTGCGATTCATAATGATCGAGTCTCTGACCACCGTTCCTTCCCCGATCATAACGCCGCAGCCAACCACCGAATTATAGACTTTACCTAAAATGGTTGTTCCTTCCCCGATGATACTCCTTTCGACTACACTGTCGGAAGCTATGTACTGAGGTGGCAAGATCTCACTGCTCGTGTAAATCTTCCAATACTCCTCATAAAGATTGAACTCCGGAATAATATCGATCAAACCCATGTTGGCTTCCCAGTAAGAATGGAGAGTCCCTACATCCTTCCAATAGCCATTAAATTCATAGGCATAAAGTGGCGCACCTTTTTTATGGCAATAGGGAATCACATGCTTGCCAAAGTCAAGTGCCGGCTGTTCAGCCATTGTAATCAGAGCTTCTTTCAAAGTACTCCAGTTAAAAATATAGATACCCATCGAAGCCAGATTACTTCTCGGATGTTCCGGCTTTTCCTCAAAGTCCTGGATTTTTCTGTTCTCATCCGTGATCACAATTCCGAACCGTTTTGCCTCTTCAATCGGAACAGGCATGGCAGCGATCGTAACTTCTGCACCATTTGCTTTATGGAAATCCAGCATGACTTCATAATCCATTTTATAGATATGATCCCCAGAGAGAATGAGCACATAGTCCGGATGATAGCTTTCCATATATTCAATGTTCTGATAGATCGCATTTGCCGTACCAGTATACCATTCACTGTTTTTGCTTTTTTCATAGGGAGGAAGAATGGTAACGCCTCCAATATTTCGATCCAAATCCCATGGGATACCGATTCCAATATGAGAGTTCAGGCGAAGTGGCTGGTACTGGGTCAATACGCCTACCGTATCCACACCAGAATTGATACAGTTGCTGAGAGGAAAGTCAATAATCCTATACTTACCTCCAAATGCCACTGCCGGTTTTGCCACTTTAGCTGTAAGTACGCCCAGTCTGCTGCCCTGACCACCTGCCAGAAGCATAGCAATCATTTCTTTCCTATACATGTTGTCACTCCTTATAACTCCTTCGTTTTCGTTTCTTAGGTTTATTAATAATATAACATAGATTTATGAAAAAGTGAATTGTTTTTACAATTTATTTCTATTTTCAGCCCTTATTTATGTGTAAATCTTACAATCTTTTCTTGTTTCTGTTTAATATTTATATACTTTTTCTCATTTTATCCTCAGTTTTTCTTCCCTGTGCAATCAATTTCCACAAATTTATTTTTATGTGATTTTTATATATATCTATCAGGAGAATCACAAAAAATCATAATTTAGCATTTGTTTTTTTCCCCCATGTGCGTATAATAATATATGTAGATCAGCCATCAAAAAAATGAACAAGACGAGGAAACATTATGTATCAGATTGATTTTGCGAATCCTATTCACATACATTTCATTGGCATCGGCGGCATCAGCATGAGCGGCCTGGCAGAAATTCTGCTGGAAGCGGGGTTTATCATTTCCGGTTCAGATGTACGCCGCTCCCCACTTACCGAAATGCTGGAGAGCAGAGGAGTCTCTGTCTTTTACACACAGAGTGCTTCTAACCTGACCGATGATATTGATCTTGTCGTATACACCGCCGCTATTCACACGGGCAATCCAGAGTTTCTGGCGATCGCTCAGAAAGGACTGCCCTCTCTCACAAGAGCCCAGCTTCTCGGACAGATTATGCGTAATTACGAAACGCCTGTTGCCGTCAGTGGGACCCATGGCAAAACGACAACGACTTCGATGATCGCAGAAATACTTTTAAAAGCCGAGGCAGATCCGACCTTGTCTGTCGGCGGCATTCTGCAGTCTTTAGGCGGCAATATTCGTGTTGGGAAATCCGGTTACTTTGTTACGGAAGCCTGCGAATACACCAATAGCTTTTTAAGTTTTTACCCTAAGATCGGCATTATTCTGAATGTTGAAGAAGACCACATGGATTTCTTTAAGGATATTCATGAGATTCGGGAATCCTTTCATAAATTTGCCTCTCTGATCCCCGAGGATGGTCTCCTGATCGTCAACGGAGAGATTGAGGCATTAGACTCGATCACAAAGGATCTCAAATGCCGTATCGTTACATACGGCAGCGATCCGGCAAACGATTATTTCTACCGTGATCTCACTTTCGGAGAGACCGGTCTGCCTTCCTTTACGCTTCATCATAAGTCAGGGCAGCCTGAAACTGTCAGCCTGAATGTTCCCGGGGAACATAACGTGCTTAACGCCCTGGCTGCGATCGCTCTGTCAGATGCCCTTTCTTTGCCACGTCAGACTGCTCTGGCTGCTCTGGCTCAATTCCACGGCACCGACAGGCGTTTTGAATATAAAGGAGAGATCGGCGGCGTAACCATTATTGATGATTATGCACATCATCCGACGGAGATCTCGGCAACTCTTCGTGCTGCTGCAAACTATCCGCATAAGACATTGTGGTGCGTATTCCAGCCTCACACATATACTCGCACCAAGGCATTCCTGCCCGAATTTGCCCAAGCACTTTCTCTGGCAGATAAGATTGTTCTGGCAGATATTTACGCTGCAAGAGAGACAGATACCCTCGGAATCAGTTCCCGCACTCTCCAGGAAGAAATCCAAAAATCCGGGAAAGATTGCTTTTATTTCCCTTCCTTTGATGAGATTGAAAACTTTTTATTGGAAAAATGTATCAACGGTGATCTGTTGATAACTATGGGAGCCGGAGACATCGTAAAAGTCGGCGAAAATTTATTGGGAGACTAGTTGTCCACAATATCCACATTTCAGGCGGCCATTGATAGGTCTGCCAGATGTGGATATTTTTATTTTACTCCATCTTTTATCTGGCCCGGTTTTTACTGGCTTTTCCAATTATATGCAGCTGTTCCGCCTGTTTATGCGTGACAGAAATCCACATTATCCACATTGTCCACAATCCCTAAAAACCCTGTGTTTACAAGGCTTCCCGGAAAATTTACTGTTTCATTTTTAAAGCTGCTGTGGTATAATTTCCTTGCTTTGAATAATACATACAAGTCAGGGGATAATATGGGGAAATTAACAATTTGCCAGGAAAATGCTGCCATGTTTACGGCGGTTTCTAACTGTTTTATTGACCAATATATGGCGGAAGCTAACGACGCGCAGCTTAAAGTGTACCTGTATTTGCTTCGCACCTTCCAGTCCAATGAGATGACCGATATATCTGATATGGCTGATCGCTTCAACCATACGGAGAAAGATATTTTGCGTGCTCTGAAATACTGGGAAAAAAAGGGGCTGATCGCGCTCGAATACGATGCGGCAAAAAGTCTTACTTCGATTCGTATTCTTGCCTTACAGGAGCACCGCCAGGAACAGCCTGCCGTGACCGTCAGACCGACGCAGTCCGCAGACATTGTACCTCTCCCCTCGGCAAAGCAAATTCCACAGGAGGTTGTTCCGGAAAAGCCATCCTATTCTCTGGACGATTTGAAGGCATTCCGCAGCAATGAAGAAACCGAGCAGTTACTTTTTATTGTAGAACAATATATTGGCAAACCCTTGACTCCCACAGAAATGAAGACAATCCTCTTTATCTATGACAAACTTGGATTTTCCTCTGACCTGATCGACTACCTCATTCAGTATTGCGTGGGAAGAGACAAACGGGATTTCCGTTATATTGAGAAAGTCGCTCTGAGTTGGTCGCAAGATCATATTACAACTCCCAAACAGGCCAAATCGCTTGCCAGAAAATATGATAAGACCGTGTATACCGTTATGAAAGCCCTGGGCAAGACAGGTACCCCCACACCAAAAGAAGTGTCTTATATTACACATTGGACAAAAGAGCTGGGGTTCACGCTCTCGGTGATTGAGGTTGCCTGTGAAAGAACTGTCATGGCCACGGACAAGCACCGCTTCGAGTATGCCGACAGCATTCTTACGAGCTGGAGCCGTTCTCATGTACATAATTTGGAAGACATTCATGCCGCAGATGCTGCTTACCAAAAGAGTAAACCGGCGCAGATCCGTACCACTACTGCAAATAACCAGTTTAATCAGTTTCCTCAGCGCGAATATGACTTTGACGCGCTTGAAAGGGAACTTCTAAGCAACTGATGCTACGCGAAGGAGATATTACGTGCCTCTGACAAATCAGCAGTATGATTCTATTTTCCGCGAGTTTGAGGAAAAGCAGAATCGTTCTCAGCGTAAAAGACTTCAAAAACTGACGGAGATTTATGAAAATATTCCTGAATACGAGGAAGTAGAGCATTCTATTTCCTCTGTTTCTGTTGCTCAGGCAAAGAAACTCCTTGACGGTGACGATCACGCCTTGGCTGATCTGAAGCATAAGCTACAAACGCTTTCCCAAAAAAAGCATATGTTGCTGCGCAATGCCGGTTATCCGGAAACCTATCTTGATCCCGAATACGAATGTACTCTCTGCAAAGATACCGGATATATCGAGGGGCAGAAATGCAACTGTCTGAAGCAAAAAATCGTATCCCTTTTGTACGAGCAGTCAAATATTAAAGAAACTCTCGAAAAAGAAAATTTCTCTGTGCTGTCTTATGATTATTATGAGAAAGAAGATCTGGAACGTTTCCGGCAGACAGTCTCTGCCAGCAACAAATTTATTTGTAATTTTTCCTCTGCCTACCGCAATTTGTTTTTCTATGGTTCCGTAGGCGCCGGAAAATCCTTTCTTAGTAACTGTATTGCAAAAGAATTGATTGAGGCAGGCTATCTTGTTCTCTATTTCAGTGCCAGCGGGCTGATCGATACGCTGTCTGGTAACTCTTTTGCCGGCAGGGCCCGGGAGAGCCTCTATCATATCAGTCAGGATCTCTACCATTGTGACTTACTCATAATTGATGATCTCGGGACCGAATATACAAATGCTTATGTCGTTTCCCAGTTATTTTCCTGTCTTAACGAGAGGCATCTGCGCAGAAAATCTACATTGATCTCCACAAATCTTTCTCTGGAAGATTTAAGAAATAAATATTCGGAACGCATTTTTTCCCGGATAACAAGCAACTATGATATGTATAAAGTCACCGGTCCTGATATCCGAATGTACCGCAAAACGATGATGAACAGAAAGTGAGGTTTTACATGCAAGCTCGCGAAGAAAAAAGAAACCTGGAAACCATTCCGGTAGGTTCCCTCGGTGTGATCCCACTGGAAGGATGTCGAAACCTCGGACAGAAAATCGACTACTATCTTGTAAAATGGAGAACAGAACGGGAAAGTGAACACAAAGACAGCTTGGCTTTTGCCGGTTATCAACGTGACTCTTATCTGCTGAATGCCAAAGTTCCCCGTTTTGGTTCCGGCGAGGCAAAAGGGGTTATCCTGGAATCTGTACGTGGTACAGATCTTTATATTCTCGTCGATGTATGCAACTACAGTCTGACTTACTCTCTCTGTGGGCATGAAAACCACATGTCTCCCGATGATCATTATCAGGATCTCAAACGTATTATCTCTGCTGTGGGAGGTAAAGCAAGAAGGATTACCGTAATTATGCCCTTTCTATATGAGAGCAGGCAGCACCGCAAAAAAGCCCGGGAATCTCTCGACTGCGCGATCGCTCTACAGGAACTTGTCGCCATGGGGGTAGACAATATTATTACGTTTGACGCTCATGATGCCCGTGTGCAGAACGCAATTCCGCTGCATGGTTTTGAAACCGTACAGCCTGCGTATCAGTTTATCAAAGGCCTCCTCCGCAACGAGAAAGGGCTGCATATCGACGCAAGTCATATGATGGTTATCAGCCCTGATGAGGGCGGAATGAGCCGTGCCATCTATATTGCCAATGTACTTGGTCTCGATATGGGTATGTTTTACAAAAGAAGAGATTATACAAAGATCATCAACGGACGCAATCCCATCGTCGCACATGAATTTCTTGGTACCAGCGTAGAGGGAAAAGATATGATCATTATAGACGATATGATCTCTTCCGGAGAGAGTGTGTTGGAAGTGGCTGCTGCTCTAAAAGAAAGAAAAGCGCGGAAAATTTTTATTTGTGCTTCTTTTGGTCTGTTTACAGGAGGAGCAGGCAGATTTGATCAGGCATATAAAGATGGGTTGATTGACCGGGTACTGACAACCAATCTAATCTATCAGGCTCCGGAACTTCTTGAGCGTGAATGGTACATTAACTGTGATATGAGTAAATATATTGCTTACCTCATTGATACCTTAAATCACGATACTTCTATCAGCGATCTTTTGAATCCCAATGAACGTATTCAGCGTGTTGTTTCAAAATATAAAACCGGCGAACTTTAATCGCCGGTTTTACTTTGTACATCATAATTTTTTAGTTATTCTGCAACATAAGGCATCAGCGCGATATGTCTTGCTCTCTTAATCGCTACAGTAAGAGCTCTCTGATGTTTTGCACAGTTGCCAGTGATACGACGCGGAAGAATCTTTCCTCTTTCAGATACATATCTCTTCAATTTATTTGTATCTTTGTAATCGATCACATTGTCTTTCCCACAGAATACACATACTTTTTTTCTCCTGCGCATTCCGCCTCTTCGTTTCATCGGTCCATCCGCTTTATCCGCTTTATTAAAAGCCATCGTGCATACCTCCTGTTAAACTATAATTTTCAGTTAAAAGGCAGCTCTTCATCTATTCCGTCAGGAATATTCATAAAACCATCTCCCACCACAGAAGCCGGCTGCTCCGGTCTGCTATTTGGAACGCTGTAACCGCCTTCATTCCCGGAACTTGCATTTTTACTCTCGGCAAATTCCTGATCTTCTATTACTACGTCAGTCGTATATACTTTCACGCCGTCCTTATTGGTATAACTGCCTGTCTGAATCCTTCCGGATACAAGCATTTTAATCCCTTTGCGCAAATATCGTTCCGCAAACTCCGCCTGCCTGCCAAATGCAACACAGCCGATAAAATCCGCATTGTTCTCATCCCCGTTTCTGTTAAAACGACGATCTACAGCCAAGGTATATCTGGCAACTGCAGTGGCGTTTTCGCCTTGAGAATATCTGATCTCAGGATCTCTTGTCAGTCTACCCATAAGAATTACTCTGTTCATATAGTCCCTACTTTCTATTATGCCTCGTCTTGTCTAACGCATAAATATCTGATCACATTGTCCATAATGCGGACACGGGATTCGATCTCTGCCGGAACAGTCGATTCAGCGTCAAATTGAATGAAATAGTAGAATGCTTCTTTCATTTTCTGAATCTCGTAAGCCAATCTCTTCTTGCCCCACTCGTCTACATTTGTAATCGTCCCACCGAATCTCTCGATAAGCCCTTTACACTTGTCCACTACGGCTGCTCTCTCATCGTCTTCGACCTTCGCGCTGACAACAACGGCTAATTCATACTTGTTCATGCTTGTTACCTCCTTCTGGTCTCTGGCCCCTTCTGATAGAAGGAGCAAGGAATAAATGTATCACAATTTAAAATAATACCATATAAAGCCAGTATTTTCAAGCCTTCCTACTGATTTCCTTCGTATTTTTTTCTACCAGTTTTCTGGCAATCATGATCTGATGTCCACAACCCTTGCATTTCAGTCTGAAATCAGCCCCAACTCTCAACACTTCCCATTCCCTCGAACCACAAGGATGCTGCTTCTTTAATGTTACAATATCTCCTACCTGATAATTCATAGACACTGCTTTCCCTTTGATTATTGAACCTGAGAAAAAATCTCTCCTATACTTCCCTGAATGACCAGATCTGCCATCCCATCTTTTGGCGTTGCCGTCTTGTTAATCAGGACAAGTTTATCTCCCCGATAATAATCAATCAACCCTGCCGCCGGATACACTGCAAGCGACGTTCCTCCTATGATCAGTACATCAGCTTTGCTTATACACGATACTGACTCTGAGATTGTCTCATTGTCCAGGCCTTCTTCATATAATACAACATCAGGCTTTATTCTACCGCCGCACTTGCATTTCGGCACCCCTTCAGAATGTAACATATATTCGGCATCATAAAAACTATGACATGTTTCACAGTAGTTTCGATGTACACTGCCATGAAGTTCCAATACTTTTTTACTCCCGGCCGCCTGATGCAGACCGTCAATGTTTTGGGTCACAACCGCCTTCAGTTTTCCTTCTTTTTCCCATTGAGCCAGTCTTAAATGCGCCGCATTCGGTTTCGCAGACAAACACAGCATTTTATCCCGGTAAAAGCGGTAAAACTCTTCCGTATGATTTCTGTAAAATGTATGGCTTAAAATCGTTTCCGGCGGATAATCATATTTTTGATTGTATAGACCGTCTACACTTCTGAAATCCGGAATACCGCTTTCCGTTGAAACGCCGGCTCCCCCGAAAAATACAATATTGTCCGTATCAGCGATGATTTTTTTGAACTTTTCCAAAACATTTTCTGACATGCTCTGCCCTCCTCAAACTAACAGCGAGATACTTTTCCTGTCTCAGCGCCTCCGTCCTTTACTGCAAGAAATTGCTTTTCCTTTTCGGGATTGCAAAATCTGGATGTTCTCCCAGCCAGGCATTCTGCGGCATATTATTTATAACTGACATGTCTTCCTCTGTGATCTCAAAAGTGAAAATATCCTGATTCTGTCTCATCCGCTCCGCAGTCGAAGATTTTACAAGTGGAACAATCCCCTTTTGCAACAGAAAACGCAGACAAATCTGTGCCACTGACTTTTGATACTTATCTGCAAACAACTTTAAGACCGGATTTTCCAACATTGCGCTTCTTCCCAATGGACTCCACGCCTGCACTAATATATCATTTTCCTGACAATATCTGACGGCAGCTTCCTGCGTATATCCAGGATGAATCTCCAGCTGATCGACCAAAGGCTTTATTTTACAGTGATCCAATATATTTGACAGATGATGAGGTAGAAAATTGCTAAGCCCCAATCCCTTTATTTTTCCCTCCTCATATAGCTCTTCCAGTGCACGCCATGTCTCCAAATCCTTTTCCTTCCAGTCCGTATCCCCCTCTGCCCCTCTTGGCCAGTGGATCAGATACAAGTCCAGATAATCCATCTGAAGCCTGCTTAACGTCCGTTCTAAAGCACTTTTCGCTTCCTGATACCCTCTCTCATCGATCCACAGCTTAGATACGATAAAAAATTGTTCTCTGGGAATCCCACTTTCTTTCACTGCCTGCCCAAGTACTCTTTCCGTCTCGTATAAAGATGCCGTATCAAAATACCGGTACCCTGTTTGAATGGCAATACGGTTAATTTCCAAATTATCTCCATCTTTTTCATTATATGTACCAAACCCCATACAGGGTATCTGTAATCCGTTAGAGAGTGTATAGCAATCGCTAATTGATTTCATTATAATTTCCTTTCCTGATTTTAACATACTAAATTCCAAATTCTTTTAGTAATTGCATGCGAAATGCTTCATTAGTGGATGCTTTCACTATATCATCGATGCGATTTTCCTCCACAAGTTTTCTGTTCAAAATATTAATTCGCTCCAGCTCTGTATTCAAAGCGTTGATTTTTTCCTTACCCACCGCCAGCTCCGTACTCAAAGTCTCCACCTTTTCCCTACGCTCTGACAATTCCTCGTTCAACGCTTCTACTTCGCCTCTGCGCTCCGACAGCTCCCCGTTCAATGCTTCTACTTCGCCTCTGCGCTCCGACAGCTCCATATTCAATACATTGACTTCTTCCCTTCGGCTGTTTATTTCTGCACTCAACTCCATCTTTTCATTTTCCTGATGCTGAAGTTTTGCATTTAAAGACTGTATTTCATCTTTTTGCAAAGCATATTCCAACCTTTTTGAATCAAGCTCATCCTGCATTTCATCTATCATAAGCTGGACTGTATTTCTGTCCAGTATTCGAAGTTCCTCTGAAAAAATCCCCATAACTTCCTCCATATTCTGGCATATTCGATAAATATCTTCATACATGAACTTAAATTCCGGAAATGCAGCAATTAATTCTGCAATACGTTTGGGATCGTCCTCGCTAAAAAATGCCAACCATGCCTCCAACCTGTTTTCTATAGGTTTATTGTGCCGATTCTTTTTAAAGATGTCAAGAGGAATAAAAATGTATTTTTGTAGTAGTTCTAATTTCAGTCCACTGTCAGAACACTGTTCAAAATAGTGAATGTAAGTATTCGGATATTCTCGAAATGATGCATCACACCGTTCAAATATTACGATTGTATAGATAGACTTGATGTCTTCATAGCTAAAATTTCTTTTTCTCGTATCCCGTACCCGTTTATATTGTCTCAGCAGCATGTCTGCAGAATAACACGCACTTCTCTCTCCCGGAAACTTATAACCTATTTTCTGCACCTCAACGTTGGCAATACTGCCATCCTCCAACTCTACTACAATATCCGTAATTATAAGAGAACTTTCATCAGCAATGCGTGTAGAGTCGTTTGGAAGTGTATACAAAATTTTGACAGATCGCTTTATTAAAAGAGATAAAAAATCTTCTAATCTTTCCGGCGTATTTTCAGGATTCAATACTTCTTTACTAAAGGAATCATATAAAACCTTTACTCCTTTTGCTCCTGTACAAAAATCAAGAAATTCCTTTCTTTGTTCTCTTGTCCAACTGTAAAAACGATTCATTAACTTTCTGTTACTATTGACCTCTGAAAGAATGTCTTCTTTTGTACGAATCATGGGAAAATACTGCTGTAAATTATTTGTCATAGATAATGACCTCCTTAGATATGATTTTGTCCGATGTGTGAATCTTTCCCGAAATGGGATAAGAAGCCTTACGGCTAATAGACTACCTAAATGGTATATATTGTAAGACAGAGATCTTACTATATTAAGAATAGCATACTCGTATAACAGATACAAGAGAAAAATAAAAAAACCCTGAAAAAACTCAGGGTTTCTAAGGCGCCAACCAGATTTGAACTGGTGATAGAGGTGTTGCAGACCTTTGCCTTACCACTTGGCTATGGCGCCACAAAAGTAAAATGACTCCGACGGGAATCGAACCCGTGTTACCGCCGTGAAAGGGCGATGTCTTAACCGCTTGACCACGGAGCCATCTTTGGGATGTCTCTTCCCGTGCTATTCTATTCAGGAACTATACCATTTCCTCAACTCCCCGAGTAGGGCTCGAACCTACAACAACTCGGTTAACAGCCGAGTGCTCTACCATTGAGCTATCGAGGATTATCTTCCTCTTTCAAGGCATTCTCTTTCTTATACTTCTTCCCTCTTAACGCCTTACGGCCATGCCCTGAAAACCGAACATTGAAATCATCACTTACAACATCTTCCTATCCCTTTTCTTTCTTCCCTTGGTTAAGCCCTCGACCGATTAGTAACGCTCTGCTTCATGCATTGCTGCACTCCCACCTGCGTCCTATCTACCTCATTCTCTCTAAGGGGTCTTACCTTTCGTGGGATATCTCATCTTGAGGGGGGCTTCACGCTTAGATGCCTTCAGCGTTTATCCCTGCCGGACTTGGCTACCCTGCCATGGGGTTGGTCCCCAACAGGTACACCAGCGGTCCGTCCATCCCGGTCCTCTCGTACTAAGGACAGCTCCTCTCAAATATCCTACGCCTGCGCCGGATAGGGACCGAACTGTCTCACGACGTTCTGAACCCAGCTCGCGTACCGCTTTAATGGGCGAACAGCCCAACCCTTGGGACCTGCTACAGCCCCAGGATGCGATGAGCCGACATCGAGGTGCCAAACCACTCCGTCGATGTGAACTCTTGGGAGTGATAAGCCTGTTATCCCCAGGGTAGCTTTTATCCGTTGAGCGATGGCAATCCCACTTTATACCACCGGATCACTAAGTCCTACTTTCGTACCTGCTCCACCCGTCGGTGTCACAGTCAAGCTCCCTTCTGCCTTTGCACTCTGCGAATGGTTTCCGACCATTCTGAGGGAACCTTTGAGCGCCTCCGATACCCTTTCGGAGGCGACCGCCCCAGTCAAACTCCCCGCCAGACATTGTCCCCCGCCAGGCTCACTGGCGCAGGTTAGAAACCCAATGCTGCAAGGGTGGTATCCCAACATCGGCTCCGTGACAACTGGCGTCATCACTTCTTAGCCTCCCACCTATCCTGTACATACAGCATCGAATCCCAGTATCAAGCTGGAGTAAAGCTCCATGGGGTCTTTCCGTCCTGGCGCAGGTAGCCAGCATCTTCACTGGCACTTCAATTTCACCGGGTGCATTGTTGAGACAGCGCTCAAATCATTACGCCTTTCGTGCGGGTCGGAACTTACCCGACAAGGAATTTCGCTACCTTAGGACCGTTATAGTTACGGCCGCCGTTTACTGGGGCTTAAATTCAAA
This sequence comes from Lachnospiraceae bacterium JLR.KK008, assembly GCA_037015955.1. Lineage (NCBI taxonomy): Bacteria > Bacillati > Bacillota > Clostridia > Lachnospirales > Lachnospiraceae > Lachnospiraceae bacterium JLR.KK008. The sequence continues at coordinate 119,013 of CP143548.1, read as the reverse complement.
GCTTCGTTGCCTGACTTCTCCTCTTAACCTTCCAGCACCGGGCAGGCGTCAGCCCATATACCTCACCTTTCGGTTTCGCATAGACCTGTGTTTTTGCTAAACAGTTGCTTGAGCCTATTCTCTGCGGCCACATCACTGTGGCACCCCTTCTCCCGAAGTTACGGGGTCATTTTGCCGAGTTCCTTAACAATGCTTCTCCCGCCGGCCTTAGGATTCTCTCCTCATCCACCTGTGTCGGTTTACGGTACGGGTACTGTGAGAGCCATAGCAGCTTTTCTTGGCACATGGCTCATATCCTTCGCTACTTTCTTTCGCTCCGCTTAACGCCTCTAGCTTGCATGGGGGTTTTGCCTCCCATGCGCCTCCTGCGCTTGCACCGGGCTTCCCATTCCCGGCTTCTACTTTCCACATGCGTCCCCACATGTTCTGTCTCACAGCAGTACAGGAATCTCTACCTGTTGTCCATCGGATACGTCTCTCGACCTCTCCTTAGGTCCCGACTTACCCAGGGCAGATCAGCTTTACCCTGGAAACCTTAGATATTCGGCCTGGAGGATTCCCACCTCCATCTCGCTACTCATTCCGGCATTCTCTCTTCCTGTCACTCCACTGCTCCTTTCGGTACAGCTTCGCCGCCTTCAGGAATGCTCCTCTACCAACCTTGCGGTTCCACAGCTTCGGTGGCGTGTTTCAGCCCCGGACATTTTCGGCGCAGGACCTCTCGGCTAGTGAGCTATTACGCACTCTTTCAATGTATGGCTGCTTCTGAGCCAACATCCTAGCTGTCTTTGAAATCCCACATCCTTTTCCACTTAACACGCACTTTGGGACCTTAGCCGGTGGTCTGGGCTCTTTCCCTTTTGACTACCCAACTTATCTCGTGCAGTCTGACTCCCGTCCATCATCTCTCCGGCATTCGCAGTTTGATATTCTTCGGTAAGCTTTGACGCCCCCTAGGAAATTCAGTGCTCTACCTCCGGCAGACTAAGACGAGGCTAGCCCTAAAGCTATTTCGAGGAGAACCAGCTATCTCCGGGTTCGATTGGAATTTCTCCCCTATCCACACCTCATCCCCACCCTTTTCAACGGATGTGGGTTCGGCCCTCCACTACCTCTTACGGCACCTTCAGCCTGGACATGGATAGATCACCCGGTTTCGGGTCTGCATCATCTGACTTTACCGCCCTTTTAAGACTTGGTTTCCCTTCGGCTCCGCGCTTTTCGCGCTTAACCTTGCCAGATGCCGCAACTCGCCGGACCGTTCTACAAAAAGTACGCGGTCCTACTTCTCTCATAGTAGTTCCACAGCTTGTAAACACAGGCTTTCAGGTTCTCTTTCACTCCCCTCCCGGGGTCCTTTTCACCTTTCCTTCACAGTACTATCCTCTATCGGTCACTAAGGAGTATTTAGCCTTACGGGGTGGTCCCCGCTTCTTCCTGCAAGGTTTCTCGTGTCTCGCAGTACTCTGGATCCTGCTTTCCTGACTTGTATTTCGCCTACGGGGCTCTCACC